>CABZCD010000009.1 GCA_902524105.1 uncultured Pelagibacteraceae bacterium
GGTCCGATGTTAGCTCATAAAGCCGAAGAAGAAGGAATAGCAGTTGCTGAATTACTTTCAGGTCAGGCAGGACATGTAAATTATAATGTAATACCTGGAGTAATTTATACTTCACCAGAGGTTGCTTATGTAGGTAAATCAGAAGAACAACTTAAAAAAGATGGCACACAGTATAAAATTGGAAAATTTCCATTTCTAGCGAATTCAAGAGCTAAAGTGAATAATGAAACAGACGGTTTTGTAAAAATATTAGCAGATAGTAAATCTGATCGAGTATTGGGTGTTCATATTATTGGACCTCATTGCGGAGATATGATTGCTGAGATGGCTCTAGCAATGGAATTTGGAGCTAGCGCAGAAGATATAGCTAGAACTTGCCACGCGCACCCAACTCACACAGAGGCTATAAAAGAAGCAGCATTAGCTGTTGATAAGAGACCAATTCATTTTTAATTATTTAAAAATAAAATAAAATTCATTTATGGAAGTCCCTATCCTATTACCAAAAGTTTTTAACTATCCTTTTACGTATATTCACAACTCTCAAAAAATAAAAAATCTTAATCAAGGAGATATTGTAATTGTACCCTTTGGAAATAAAAAGGAAATAGGTGTTGTATGGGATAAAATAAAAAAAACAGAAAAAAAAATCAAACTTAAAAACATAGAAAAAAAAATAACTAATATAAGTTTAGATAAAAGAATAATAAAGTTTGTTAATTGGTTTTCCACTTATAATATTGTTCCAAAAGGAATGATTCTAAAAATGTGTTTGGGAAATTTAAAGAATTTTGATGGAGCAAAGAAAAAAAAAACATTTAAAAATAAATTAACAAAAACAAAATATATCCTCAACAATGAACAAAAAAAAGCTTTAAATAACCTTGCAAGTTCAGGAAACAAATTTAACGTTTCTGTCTTACAAGGAGTTACTGGGTCCGGAAAAACTATGGTATATTTTGAGAGAATAAAAAGATTAGTAAAAGAAAATAAACAAGCTTTAATATTAATACCGGAAATATTTCTTACAACTCAATTTAAAAATAGATTCAAATTATTTTTTGGTTATGAGCCAGCAATTTGGCATTCTAAAATAAGCATTAGCAAAAAAAGGGAAATCTGGTTATCAGTTGCAAAAAATAAAATTCAAATTGTTTTAGGTGCAAGATCATCTTTATTTTTACCTTTCAAAAATTTAGGTTTAATAGTTGTAGATGAAGAACACGACTCTTCTTATAAACAAGAGGAAAGCGTAATATATAATGCAAGGGATATGGCAGTATCGAGAGCATCTATTGAAGATATCCCTATACACTTGGTAACTTCAATTCCCTCATTAGAAACTTACAATAATATTAAAAATAAAAAATACAAAAAGACTGAATTAAAAAATAGATTCCAAAATTTTCCTTTACCTCAAACAAAAGTAATTAATTTAAATTTAGAAAATTTAAATAAAAAATCCATATCAGATGAAACAATTAAAATTGTTGAAACATATTTAAAAAATAAAAATCAAATTCTTTTTTTTTTAAATAGAAGAGGATACGCCCCATTCCTTATTTGCAAAAAGTGCGGCTATAGACACGTTTGTCCAAATTGTTCAATTTACTTAACTTACCATAAAATATTAAATAAAATTATTTGTCATCATTGCGGTTATCAAAGTATTTCAAAAAAAAAATGTAAAGATAAAAATCTTTTATGCGATTTTTCTTTTTATGGACCAGGTGTTGAAAAAGTATTTGAAGAATTAAAAAGTATTTTTCCAAATAAAACTGTAAAAATATTTTCAAGTGATTATCTTCGAAAAAAAAAACAATCTGAAATTTTAATTAAAGAAATTAGCGAGGAAAAAATAGATATTCTTGTTGGCACACAAATGATCTCAAAAGGTTTCAATTTTCCTAAATTAAATTGTATAGTAGTTGTTGACGCGGACTTCACCGGAAAAGGTTTTGATTTAAGAACTACTGAAAAAAATATTCAACTTTATAATCAGCTTAGTGGTAGAGCTGGTAGGTTTTCCAGTGACTCTATAATTATTTATCAAACAATAAATCCTAATAATGAAGTTTTAAAAAATATTATAGAAAATAAAACGGAAAATTTTTTCACTAATGAATTAAGAATAAGAAAACAAAATAACCTTCCTCCATATTTTAGATTTATTTCTTTAATAATTTCTTCAAATACTAAAGAAAATAGTTATCAAGGGGCTTTAGAGATTAAGAAAAAAATTGAACATATTAACCATATAGAAATACTTGGACCAGTTGACTCCCCTATTTTAAAGAAGAAAAAAATGTTTAGAACAAGATTGCTAATACGTTCGGAAAGTAAGAATTTATGCCAGAAACCTTTAGTTAAAGTTTTAGAAAAGCTTAAAATATCGACTAAAATTAAACTCACAGTTGATGTTGATCCAATAAATTTCACATAATTTAATATATCATCTTGAAGGGCTTATTAAGCTATGCTAGGACCATTTATTTCTTAAATAATTCTTAAACAGGATTGAAATTGAGTGGAGTAAAAACATTTTCAAGTGAGACCTCAGAGCGATATGCTTTAGCTTTGTTTGAGCTAGCTAATGAAAATTCTGAAATCGATGATACTGAAAAAAATGTATCATTACTTCTTGAAATTTGTAATAAGAATTTAGATTTTATTAATTTTCTGAAAAACCCAACTAATCAACTAGAGGTTCAAAGTAAAGTATTTTCTGAAATATCTAAGATAATGAAACTAAAAAAAACCTTAAGTAATTTTTTACAATTGATAATTAATAAAAGAAGAATATATTTTTTAGACAAAATATTGGAAAGATTTATAAAATTAAGCTCTATAAGAAAAGGAAAACTAGATGCAATACTAATTTCTTCAAAAGACCTCTCTCAAAACGAAAAAAGTAGTATTAACCAAGAAATTTCTCAAGCTATTAAATCTACTATAAATTTTACATTTAAAACGGATAAAAGCCTTATTAGCGGTGTAAAAATCCAAGTAGGAAGTTTACTTATAGACACATCAGTAAGCAATAAACTTAAAAGAATTAAACAATCAATGATCGAAAATTAATATGGAAATCAATCCTTCTGAAATTACAAAATTACTTAAAGAACAAATAAAAAATTTTGGAGAAAAAGCCGAAGTATCCGAAGTAGGCAAAGTTTTGACTGTAGGAGATGGTATAGCAAGAGTTTATGGTCTAGACAATGTTCAAGCAGGGGAGATGGTTGAATTTAATGATGGTTCAAAAGGAATGGCTCTTAATTTAGAAAGCGATAATGTTGGTATCGTTATATTTGGGGATGATAGACAAATTAAGGAAGGTGATACAGTCAAACGTACTAATTCAATAGTTGATGTGCCAGTTGGAAAAGAATTACTTGGTAGAGTAGTAGATGGTTTAGGTGTCCCAATAGACGGAAAAGGAAATTTATCTTCTAAAGTTCTAAGAAAGAGAGTTGAAGTAAAAGCTCCAGGAATCATACCTCGCCAATCAGTAAATGAACCAATGCAAACAGGTCTTAAAGCAATAGATAGTCTAATACCAATTGGAAGAGGTCAAAGGGAACTTATAATTGGGGATAGGCAAACAGGAAAGACTGCAGTTGCTGTAGATACAATAATTAACCAAAAAGCAATAAATGACTCTAACGATGAAAAGAAAAAACTTTATTGTGTTTATGTTGCAATTGGCCAAAAAAGGTCAACTGTAGCACAAATAGTTAAAACATTAGAAGATGCTGGTGCAATGAAATACACCACAGTGGTATCTGCTACAGCTTCCGACTCCGCACCATTACAATTTTTAGCACCTTACACCGGATGTACTATTGGAGAATATTTTAGAGATAATGGAATGCATGCTTTAATAATTTACGATGATCTTTCAAAGCAGGCTGTTGCCTATCGACAAATGTCATTACTTCTTAGAAGACCACCTGGAAGAGAAGCTTATCCTGGGGATGTCTTTTATCTTCATAGTAGACTTCTAGAAAGAGCTGCAAAATTGAATGAAAAAAAAGGAGGAGGTTCTCTAACAGCTTTACCGATTATAGAGACCCAAGCCGGAGACGTTTCTGCATACATTCCAACAAATGTAATTTCAATAACTGATGGACAAATATTTTTAGAAACTGAATTATTCAATCAAGGTATTAGACCAGCTGTTAACGTAGGACTTTCTGTATCCAGAGTAGGTTCTGCAGCACAAACAAAAGCAATGAAAAAAGTGGCAGGTTCAATAAAACTTGAGCTTGCTCAGTACCGTGAGATGGCTGCATTTGCACAATTTGGATCAGATTTAGACGTCTCAACTCAAAAACTTTTAAATAGAGGCTCTAAACTAACCGAATTACTAAAACAAAATCAATACTCTCCCTTAACTGTCGCTGAGCAAGTTGTATCTATTTTTACTGGAGTAAGTGGTTATCTAGATAATATTGAGTTAAATAAAATTAAAAAATTTGAGACTGATTTATTAGAGAAAGTCAAAAATGACTTTCCAGAAATATTAGAAAATATCAACTCTTCTGGAAAATTAGAGGATGAAATTAAAAAAAAATTAATTGAAGTAATAGAATCTCAAAAAAAGGAAGTAAAAAATGCCTAGTTTAGACGATTTAAAAAAAAGGATCAAAAGTGTTAAATCTACTCAAAAAATTACTAAGGCAATGAAAATGGTAGCTGCGGCAAAATTAAAAAAAGCTCAAGAAAGCGCAGAAAAAGGAAGACCATATAGTGAAAAATTACAAAATATAATTTTAAATCTCACAAAATCAATTTCAGATGATTCTAATGCTCCAAAACTACTGGCTGGAAACGGCAAGGACAAGGTTTATTTGTGTGTGGTAATAACAGCAGATAGAGGTTTATGTGGTGGATTTAATTCTAATATTTGTAAACTAGCAAAAAAACACTTTAAAAATATTTTAAAGGAAGGAAAAGAATTAAAAATTATTACTGTAGGGAGCAAAGGTCATGATCAAATTAAAACAGATTATAGTAAGTATATAATTGATAAAAAAAGCTTTAAAGATAAAAAAAAAATTTCATTTAAAGAAGCTAATGAAATTGGAACAAAGGTAATCGAATTATATGAACAAGAACAATTTGATAAATGTTTTATTTTTTATAATAATTTTAAAAATGTAATTACGCAAATCCCTCAAGCAGAACAAATTATACCAACTTTTATTAAAAAAGATGGCAAAACTGAAGATCATATATTTTCTTACGATTTTGAACCAGATGAGGATGAAATATTAGATGATTTACTTCCAAAAAATGTAACGGTCCAAATTTTTAAAGCTTTTTTAGAAAATGCTGCAAGTGAGCAAGGATCTAGGATGACTGCCATGGACAATGCTACTAGAAATGCGGGAGACTTGGTAGATAAGCTTACAATAAATTACAATAGAAGTAGACAGGCGTCTATAACAAAAGAATTAATTGAAATTATTTCAGGAGCAGAAAGTTTATAATGAATAAAGAAGGTGTCATAACACAATTAATTGGAGCTGTAGTGGACGTTAAATTCAAAGATGAATTACCAGAAATTTATACGGCTCTTGAGACTAATAATGGTGGAAATAAATTAATATTGGAAGTAGCTCAGCATTTGGGTGAAAATAGTGTAAGGACAATTGCAATGGACTCTACTGAAGGACTTAAGAGGGGAGATAAAGTTTTAAATACAAATGCTCCTATTAGTGTACCTGTTGGCCCAGAAACGCTGGGAAGAATTATTAATGTAATCGGTCAACCTATAGATGAAAAAGGAGATGTTAAAACTAAAGAAAAGTGGCCCATACATAGACCTTCACCTAAGTTTACAGATCAATCTACTGAGACTGAAATTCTTGTTACAGGCATAAAAGTAATTGATTTGTTAGCTCCTTACGCAAAGGGTGGAAAAATTGGCTTATTTGGTGGAGCAGGAGTAGGAAAAACAGTAACAATTATGGAATTGATAAATAATATTGCAAAAGCACACGGTGGATTTTCAGTTTTTGCAGGAGTAGGAGAGAGAACCAGAGAAGGTAATGATCTTTATCATGAAATGATTGAGTCTGGAGTTATTAAGAAAGAAGGGAAGGGATCTAAAGCCGCATTAGTTTATGGTCAAATGAATGAACCACCTGGAGCAAGAGCTAGAGTAGCTTTAACAGGTTTAACTGTTGCAGAATATTTCAGAGATCAAGAAGGACAAGACGTTCTATTTTTTGTAGATAATATTTTTAGATTTACTCAAGCAGGCTCGGAAGTTTCTGCTTTATTAGGAAGAATTCCCTCAGCAGTAGGTTATCAACCAACTTTAGCTACCGATATGGGAAATTTACAAGAAAGAATTACATCTACTGGAAAAGGGTCAATTACTTCAGTACAAGCAATTTATGTTCCTGCAGATGACCTTACCGATCCGGCACCTGCTACTTCTTTCTCACATTTAGATGCAACTACTGTACTTTCTAGACAGATAGCTGAATTAGGTATTTATCCCGCAGTTGATCCATTAGATTCCACATCAAGAATATTAGATCCAAGAGTAGTTGGAGACGAGCATTATAGGGTTGCAAGGGAAGTGCAAAGAATATTACAAGCATATAAATCTCTTCAAGATATTATTGCAATTCTCGGCATGGACGAACTTTCAGAAGAGGATAAACTTACGGTGGCTCGTGCAAGAAAAATACAAAGGTTCTTGTCACAACCATTTTTTGTTGCAGAAGTATTTACAGGTTCCCCAGGTAAATTAGTTGATCTTGACTCTACAATTAAAGGTTTCGATGCTATATGCAAAGGAGAGTATGATCATTTACCAGAAGCAGCTTTTTATATGGTGGGATCTATTGAAGAGGTCATAGAAAAAGCGGAAAAACTTGAAAAAGAGTCCTGATTTAAATGTCAGAAGAATTTAAAATAGAGATAATAAGCCCAGATCAAAGTGTTTATTCTGGCAAAACTGAAGAAGCGGTTTTGCCCTGTTTTGAGGGACAAGTAACTGTTTTAAAAGATCATATACCTTTAATAACTTTTTTACGACCAGGCATTATAGAAATTGAAGGAAGTGAAAAGTTTTATGTAGAAGATGGTACGGTAGAATTTTCAGACAATAATCTTTTAATACTTTCAGCAACAGTACAGAGTTTAAAAAATATTAAAACCCAAGAAGTTGGCTCCATGCTAAGAGAAGCTGAACAAATGCTTTCAAAAAATCAAGTATCCGATAAACAGAGGTATATTTTAAATTATAAAATTGAAACTTTAAAACAAATTAATTAAAAAAATTTTTTAGTTCAATTTTAAGTTTTTCATAAACTTTTTTTTTAAAATCAACTATCACCTCGGGTAATAAGTTGTAGTCTATCCATTTCCATTCAATAAATTCTGGATGTTTGGTATTTAAATTTATTTCACTTTCACTTCCAACAAACTTCACAATGAACCATTTTTGCTTTTGACCTCTATATCTACCTTTCCATATTTTTCCTAACAAATTTGGAGGTAATTCATATTCCAACCAGTTTTCAATTTCTTTTACAACTTCAATTTTTTTAATACTTGTTTCTTCTACAAGCTCTCTTTTCATTGCATTAAATGGAGTTTCATTAATGTTTATTCCTCCTTGCGGCATTTGCCATTTATCTATTGGGTTATCTTTTCTTTTACCAACAAAAACTTCATTATTTTTGTTCAACACAATAACTCCAACTCCTTGTCTCATTGGTAATTTACTTAAGATTTTATGACTGGAAAAGTTTAATGGCATACTTTAACTGATTATCTTTGTCGGAGTTTAATTCAAATTGATTTTCTTCTTTAACAATTATATCCGGGGATACTCCAACTTCCGAAATCGACTTTCCAGATGGTAAATAATATTTTGAGATTGTTAGTCTGATACCTCCTCCATTTTTAAGAGGGATTATAGATTGAACAGAACCTTTTCCGTAAGAATTTTCACCAAGTATAATAGCTCTTTTATGATCTTTAAGAGCTCCCGCGAATATTTCTGAAGCAGACGCAGATCCATTATTTATTAAAACAATAACAGGTTTGCCTTTAATTCCATCCCCGGCTCTAGCAAAAAATTTTCTTGTTTCGCTTATTTTTCTGCCTTTTGTGGATACTATTTCTCCTTTCTCTAAAAAAAAGTCTGTAATAGTAATCGCTTGATTCAAAAGACCTCCCGGATTATTTCTTAAGTCAATTATATAACCTATTAATCTATTTTGTTTTTCAAAATTTTTAATTTTTTTAATAAATTGTTTATCGCTATTTTCGTTAAAAGATTTTAGTTTCACATAACCAATATTATTTTGATCACCTAATATTTTTGACTCTACTGATTTAACTTCAATTATTTGTCTTTGTATTTTAAAAGTGAGAGATTTTTTAACACCTTTTCGTCTTATCGTAAGGTCTATACTTGATCCGACAGGACCTCTCATTAATTTAACTGCTTCCATTAAAGTCTTACCTTGAACCTGATCATTATTAATTCTAACTATATAGTCACCAGCTTTTATTCCAGCTTTTTCTGCTGGAGTATCCGCAATTGGTGCTATGACTTTTACTACTCCTGCCTCCATACCGATTTCAATTCCCAATCCTCCAAATTCACCTTTAGACTCTGTTTGCATACTTTTAAAAAGTTCAGGTGACATATAAGCTGAATAAGGGTCTAAAGATTGTAATACGCCGTTAATAGCAGAGTCCATTACATCAGCCTGATCTATATCATCGACATACTCTTGTTTAATTTTTTCTAATACTTCACCAAATAAATCTATTTTTTCATATAGTTTATCCGAGTTAGTATTAGCTTGAACCTTTGAGTTGAGTAAAATTAAAAATACGAATATTACATTTAAAAAAAATTTTTTCATATTAAAGCCTTCTCTTTAGGTAAATCTTCTGACCACATTTTCTCTAAATCATAAAATGATCTTTTATCCGGATGAAATAAATGAACAATTATATCGATAGTATCAACAAGCTTCCAATCACTGCTTTCATAACCTTCTATTTTACAGTTATTTAATCCGTATTTTTTAAGCTCTAGTAAAAGATTTTCCGACAAGGATTGTAAATGCCTTGAAGATGTGCCTGAGGCAATAATCATATAATCTGCAATATATGATTTTTTTTTAAGATCAATAGTAACTATGTTATTTGCTTTATTTTTGTTTAATGTACTTTCTATTATTCTTTTAATCTTTTTAATTTCCATTAATAATTTTAGTTCTTAATTGTGTTGAAGATATATCTATCTTCAAATTTTTAAAAAATTTAATATTTTTACTTTTCAGATGTCTCATTATAACAGATTTTCTAGCTTTTGTGTCAAATCCTTTTCTAGAAAAAACAACTAAATTACTCATTTTTAATAATTCTTTATAATTTTTCCATTTATGAAAATTTATTAGGTTGTCTGATCCAATAATAAAAAAAATTTTATAATTATGACGATTTTTTAAAGATTTTATCAGAGCTATCGAAGTTTTTGACTTTAACTTATCCTCATAATGTTTTAATTGAATTTTTTTATGCCCTTTAATTATTTTACGGCATAATTTCTTCCTCAATTTAAAAGAGAAAAATGGTTTTTTTTTGAGTGGATTTTTCTTTGTAATTGCCCAAATAACCTTTTTTAATTTTAAATTTTTGATACTTTTTTTACTTACATACAAATGTCCTTTATGTGGAGGGTCGAAACTTCCTCCAAGTACACCAATATTTTCCAAATTATTTTTCACAATAAGTTATGGTCTTACTACATTCTTACCTTTAACGATGTATTTATAAGAGGTTAATTGATTAAGTCCAACCGGTCCTCTTGGCGGAAGCTTGTTGGTTGATATACCTATTTCCCCTCCAAAACCAAACTCACCACCATCAGCAAACTGAGTAGAAACATTATGCATGGCTATTGAACTATTTATATTATTCAAAAAAAATGAGGTATTTTTTTTATTATTTGAAATTATACAGTCCGTGTGCATTGTTCCATATTTAAGCACATGAGATACTGCCTCTTTAACATTTTTAACACTTTTAACTGATAACTTTTTATCTAAATATTCTGTTCTCCAATCCAATTCTTTTGCTTGTTTTAATTTGTTATTAAAAAATTTATTAATTTTTTTATCAACTACAACTTCACATCCACTTTCAATTAATGAATTTATAACTTTAATGACTTTAGCTTTTAAAATGTTTTCATTTATTAAAAGTGTTTCCAAAGCTCCACATATACTTGTTCTTCTCATTTTTGCATTTAAAATTATTTTTATTGCATCATTAAGATTATTTTCTTTATCTAAATAAATATGACAAAGACCTTCTAAGTGTCCAATTACGTGAACATTTGAATATTTTTGAACTTTAGCGACCAAATTCTTACCACCTCTTGGTACAATTACGTCAATATATTTTGACATTTTTGATAATAAAAAATCTACAATTTTTCTACTTTTATTTTCTATAAACTGAAGGCAATTTTCATCAATTTTATTTTTTTTTAAAGACTTCCGAAATAAGTCAGAGAGAATTTTATTTGAGTAAAATGCTTCGCTCCCACCTCTTAGAATTGCACAATTACTTGATTTAAGACACAATGCTGCAACATCCGCTGTCACATTTGGTCTGCTCTCATATATTATACCTATTACTCCGATTGGTGTAGTTACTCGCTTTATGTTAAGTTTGTTTTTTCTAGTCCAACTTTCTAAAGTTTTACCAATAGGATTTGGAAATTTTTTAATTTCTTTGATAGAATTTATAATATTCTCAATTTTTTTTTCATCTAAGATAAGCCTGTCAAGTACATTCTGCCTTTTAAGATTTTTAACATCCTTAGTGTTTTCTCTTATAATTTTTTTTTTATTAATTGAAATAAGTTGAATATATTCATCTAAAGTTTTGTTAATCTTTTTATGATCTACTTTTTTTAAATGTTCAAATGCTTTTTTCGATTTAAGTCCAATTTTCAAAATATTTTTCATATTAAAGTTTCACCATATCATCTTTATGAACAACCTCAGTTTTACTAGCATATCCAAGTATTCTTTCTATTTCATTGCTTTGTCTACCTTTAATTTTTCTTATTTCATTTGAGGAAAAAGATGCTAATCCTCTAGCAAGTTTATTATTATCTTCATCTGCAATTAAAATATTTTCTCCTTTATCAAACTTGCCACTTATTGTTTTTATACCTGCAGCTAATAAACTTTTTCCATTTTTAAGTGCATTTGCTGCTCCTTGGTCTATAAAAATCGTACCAAGCGAACTTAATGAACTTACAATCCATTTTTTTCTTGCAGCCATAGTAGAAATTTTAGGTACAAATTTAGTAAATATTTTCTTTTCTACCATATATTTAATAGGATTTTTTCTATTTCCGTTACCTATAAACATGTGACAACCAGCATTCATACAAATACTAGCAGCTTCAAGTTTTGTAATCATTCCGCCGGAACCATAACTATTAATTCTTGAATCAGCCAATTTGTAAATATTATTGTTTAAGTTTTTTACTTCTTTAATTAAATTTTTTTTATTTCCTTTGTCATAAAGACCATCCACATCTGAAAAAATTATTAATGTATCCGCACCTATAATCTGCGAAACTCTTGCTGCCAATCTATCATTATCACCATATTTTATTTCAGATGTAGCGGTTGTGTCATTTTCATTTACTATTGGAATAGCTTTTAATTTAAACAAGTTATCAAATGTTCTTCTTACATTTAAAGCCCTTCTTCTTTGTTCAGTATCATCTGGTGAAATTAAGATTTGACCTACCTTAAAATTATTTTTTTTAAATATTTTTTGAAATTCTTCAGCTAAATGTATTTGACCTATAGATGCTATAGCTTGACTCATTTCCAGTTTTATTTTTTTTTGTTTAATTTTTAAATAATTTTGTCCAATAGCAATAGCACCAGAAGAAACAATTACAATATCTCTATTTTTCTTATATTTTTTTATGTCCTTTATTAAACTATTTACCCAGGTCTTTTTAAAGTTTCCTTTTTTATCTATGACCGTGGTTGACCCCAGTTTTATTACTATTTTTTTTGAATTATTTATTAACATTTTTCTTTTTCCTTGCTTTGCTTGGTAGTAGTCCTTTGTTAACAGCTCTAGCTCTTTCTGAGAAACCTAATTTTTCTCCATTTTTAATTTTTCTTTTAATTGTAGATAACTTTGCAACCATTTTAAAAATTTTTATCTTGCATATTATTTATTTATATTTGTAATAAGTTTCTTTTTTATTGATTGTATATCATCCTTCTTGAATACTGAAATTACTTTATATTTCTTTTTAATTTTACTACTAAAGATATCTAATTTTTCTTTAAGAATATTTTTTTCAACTAAGTCTGATTTGTTGAAGTAAATCAACTCTTTTTTCTTTGATAACAATAAGTCATACTTTTTTAATTCTGATCTAATCTTTTGATAATTTTCAGCTAAATTATTTTCTGTGACGTCAATTAAATGAAGTAATATTTTACACCTTTCTATGTGCCTTAAAAATTTATCACCCAAACCAATACCTTTATGCGCTCCTTTAACTAACCCAGGAATATCTGCTAAAGTGACTTCTTTATTATTATAATATGTAACTCCGAGATTTGGATTTATTGTAGTAAATGGATAATTAGCAATTTTAGGTTTTGCTCTAGTTAAAGATGCAAGTAAACTAGATTTACCTGCATTTGGTAAACCTATTATTCCAACATCTGCAATTATTTTTAATTGAAGCCAAATCCAAAATTCTTCACCATTTTTTCCATTAGTTTTTTTTCTTGGGGCCCTATTAGTTGAACTTTTAAATCTTACATTTCCTAATCCGCCTTTTCCACCTGAAGCAACTAAATATTTTTCTTTGTTTTTTTTAAAATCATAAATTATTGTATTATTATCTTCCTCATAAATTTGAGTCCCTATAGGCACTTTTAAAACTAAATCTTTTCCATTTGCCCCAGTTTTATTTTTTTTATTCCCTGGTTTTCCATTTTCAGCTTTAAAATGTTGGGAGTATCTATAATCAATTAGTGTATTTAAATTTCTTTCTGACTCAAATAAAATTGATCCTCCATCTCCACCATCGCCTCCATCGGGCCCTCCAAACTCAACATACTTTTCTCTTCTAAAGCTCGCTGAACCTGAGCCACCATTTCCGGCTTTTAAATTAATTTTTGCTTGGTCTAAAAATTTCATTGTATTGATATAAATAATTTAAGTTATTTATATTTTTAGCTAGGGATTACAGAAACAAAAGTTCTGTTCAGTTTTGATTTTTTAAATTTTACTTTACCTTTAATTAAAGAGTAAATCGAGTGGTCTTTGCCCATACCCACATTGTTTCCTGGATGAATTTTTGTACCTCTTTGTCTTACAATAATGTTTCCTGGAATGACTAGTTGATCACCGTATCTTTTAACCCCAAGTCTTCGGCCTTTACTATCTCTTCCATTACGAGATGATCCACCTGCTTTTTTTGTTGCCATTTAATTTCCTATTTATTTTTAATCTTTTTTATATCTTCTTTTTTATCTTTTACAGCTTTCTTTTTTTCAACTATTTTTGCTTCATCAATAACTTTTCCACCTTTAGCTAAGATTTTTGTAATCTGTATTTTAGAATGTTGTTGTCTATGTCCATTTTTTTTTCTTGAATTTTTTCTTCTTCTCTTGTGAAAAATTAGTATTGTTCTGTCTTTAACATTATCTAAAAGTTTAGCCTCAACTGTAGCACCCTCAACACTTGGATTTCCAATCTCTGTATTTTTATTATCATTTAAAAGCAAAACATTTTTAAATTTAATAGTCTCACCTTTTTTAGCATCAAGTTTCTCTATTTCTAGGATTTTACTTGTAGAGACTTTATATTGCTTCCCACCTGTTTCAATTATTGCAAATGACATAAATTTCTATTTTTTAGTTTTCACGCAATATAGCCTTCAATTATATCAAGTCAAGAATATTGAGCTTAAAATGCGTCTTTTAAATCTCGCAATTTGGTAAAAATTTCTTGATCTGGTGCGTCTTTGAGATTTAATGCATGTTTAATTACATTATCATTACATCTTAAAAAAAGATTGGTTTTTAGCTCATCACCTATAGTGGTAGGTATGGTTGGTAGTTTGCTTTTTATTTTTGAATTAATTTCAATTGATTTTTCTTTAAGTTTTAAATTATTAGGATCATATTTTAAACAAAAATCTAAATTTGTTTTCGTGTATTCGTGTCCACAGTATATTTTTGTTTCAGGCGGAAGAATTTTGAGTTTATTTAATGAATTTAGCATATCAGTATTTGTTCCCTCAAATACTCTTCCACACCCTAATGAAAATAGAGTGTCTCCCGTAAATACAACTTTTTCCTTTTCAAAATAAAAAGCAATATGACCTTTAGTGTGGCCTGGAATAAAAATTACTTCAAAAACCAAGTCTCCTATTTTATGTTTTTGATTTTCTTTTAATAATATATCAATTCCAGGAATACGTTTTTTATCATCACCAAAACCTATAATTTTTGAGTTATGTTTTTTTTTTAATAAAATATTACCATCTACGTGATCAGCATGGTGATGGGTGTTTAATATATAGTCTAATTTTTTATATTTACTAATTACTTTATCACACGCACTAAATTCAGATGGATCAACTATTGATACTGTATTGGTTTCTTTTTCAAATATGATATAGCTATAATTATCACTCAAGCATTTAATTATTTCTATTTTCATTTTATCCAATTAAAAAAATTCCTAATTTCGAAAAAAGATTTTTTATCTCTAAATTACTTTTTTTGATTAAAGATGTTTTATTTTCATTTACACCAATAACTTTTTTTATATTGATGTTCTTTTCATCACAAAAATTAAACAGATCTTTAATTGTGCACATATGTAGATTAGGAGTGTTATACCAAGTATTTGGCAAAGTTTTAGTCACTGGCATTTTACCAAAAAATAAAAGATTTGTTCTTACTTTCCAATATCCAAAATTAGGAATCGAAATTACTACTGATTTTCCAATTCTCAAAAGTTCTTTAAGTACTTTTTCAGGATTGTAAAAAGCTTGTAAGGTCTGACTTAGAACTACATAATCGAACGATTGGTTTGGAAATTGATGAAGCTCTGTCTCAGCATTTCCTTGAATTACTGGTAAACCTTTATGAATACATTGTTGTACATTGTCTTGGTTAAGCTCTAATCCTCGAACCTCAATATTTTTTTCTTTTTCAAGTAAATTCATAAGTGAACCGTCCCCACAACCCACATCTAATACTCTTGTGTTGTTTGGTAATAAATCAGCAATTACTTTAAATTCTTTTTTCATTTTTAAATTTATCGTACATTGAGTCTATAAAACTTTTAAGAGTTTTTAAAAATTCCGGCACATCAAGCAAAAAAGAATCGTGTCCTTTGTCAGTAATTATTTCAGAGTACGAAACATCCGTTCCTGATGCATTTAAAGCAATAACTATATCTTTATTTTCCTTTGTTGTATAAAGCCAATCCGAAGAAAAAGATATTATCAAAAATTTGGTTTTCTGATTTTTAAAAGCTTCAACTAAACCTCCTTTGAATTGCTTTGAAAGATCAAAATAATCCATTGCTCTAGATATATATAAAACAGAGTTAGCATCAAATCTTTCTACGAATGCATAACCCTGATGTCTCAAATAACTTTCAACTTGAAAATCTGCATTAAAGCTAAATTCATAATCTGCTTTTTCTTGTAATTTTCTCCCAAATTTTTCCTGCATACCTTTTTCAGATAAATAACTAATATGCCCAACCATTCTTGCTACTGCTAATCCATTTTTTGGTTGAACATTTTTTAAAAAGTATTTTCCTTTGTCCCAGACCGGGTCCGCCATTATAGCTTGACGAGCCAACTCATTTAAAGCAATATTTTGTGCACTATGACTCGAGCTACATGCAATGGGAATAGCTGAAAAAGTTTTATCAGGAAAAGTTGCACAGAATTGTAAAAGCTGCATACCTCCCATGGACCCACCAGTTGCGCATAAAAGTTTTTTAATCCCAAGGTGTTCTAGAAGAGACTCCTGAGCTCTAACCATATCTCTAATTGTAATTACAGGAAAATCTAATCCATAAGGTTGTTTGGTTTCAGGATTTATGTTTCTTGGTCCTAGAGAGCCCATACAGCCTCCAATTACATTAGCGCAAATTACAAAATATTTTTTTGTATCAATAGCTTTACCCGGACCAACAGCAGTAACCCACCAACCTTCTTTATTTGTTACAGGGTTAGTTTCTGCTACAAATTGATCACCAGTCAACGCGTGAAAAACTAAAATAGCGTTGTCTTTATTTTCATTTAATTTTCCATAAGTTTCATAAGCAAGTGGAAAATTATTGATCGTTTTTCCGCAATCTAGTTTAAGCGGCTTTGATATTTCAAGTTTCTTTATATTCTCAAGTTTACTATTCATTCAAAAAAAAAGCCCAGCTAAACCGGGCTATCTCCTGTTTAGCTACATTTATACAGCGCCTGCAATTTGGTTAAATCGGCGCCTTTCCGAAATTAATACTAAATAGTCGTAAACTTGTCAAATTCATATGTAATGAAACTAGCATTACTAAAGCTTTTTATATATTAACTAAAATAAAATGAATTTACCAAAACCAAAAAAAATTAATGCTGAAAAGTACGTAGCTGGGTTAAGTTTATTTAAGCACAAAGCAGCACGGATTAAGCTTTCAGCAAACGAGTCTGCTTTGGGCCCAAGTCCCAGAGCAATAAAGGAATTCAATAAAGTATCAAAAAATTTAAAAAGATACCCAGATTCTGAAGGTATCTTTCTTAGAAATATACTAGCTAAAAAATTTAAACTTGATCCCAGAAGAATTATACTTGGATCTGGTTCTGACCAAATATTCGAGTTAATATGTAAATCATTTCTTAATAAAAATGATGAAGTAATTGTACCTGAGTTTAGTTTCATAATTTACAGAATTTACAGCAAAATTTATGGCGCAAAGATTAAATATGCTAAAGAAAAAAACTTTAAAATTTCCATAAAAAATATTCTTTCCAAGGTTACCAAAAAAACAAAAATAGTTTTTTTGGCCAATCCTAATAATCCAACTGGAACAATTATTAGTAAAAAAGAATTATTAAGATTAAGAGAAAAATTAAGAGGTAATATATTGTTAGTTGTTGACGATGCTTACTTTGAATACGTGAAAGATAAAAATTATTTACCAGGCATGAAGTTATTTTCTAATTCTAAAAATGTTATAGTTACAAGAACATTTTCAAAAATCTATGGTTTAGCTGGATTAAGAGTTGGATGGGGATATGGTCCTAAAAATGTGATATACGCATTAAATCAAGTTAAACCACCTTTCAATATAAATAGAGCAGCTTTATTTGCAGCGGTTGAGTCGATTAGAGATACCAAGTGGTTAAATAAAGAAATAAAACACGTAAATAAATGGGCTAAAATTTTTTATAATAATTTTAAAAGTTTAGGAATAGAAACTAATTCAAGTTATGGAAATTTTTTACTAGTAAACTTCGATAAAATTAAAGGAAATTCAAAAAAAATATTTTTGAAACTAGCTAAAAATGGAATATTGGTTAGAAAAATGGATACATACAAGATTAAAAATTCCTTAAGAATAACGATAGGGAACAACTATGAAAATAAAAAATTAATTAATACTATTAGAAAGATAATTTAATGTTTGAAAAAATTGCTATAATAGGTTGTGGTTTAATAGGATCTTCAATTCTTAGAAATATAAATGATAATAAAATTTGTAAGTCAGTCACAGTTTTTGATAAATCAAAGGATGTAGTTGAAATTATTAAAAAAGAAAATTTATGCAGCAACTTTTCAAAAGATGTCAAATCTGCAGTTAAGGACTCTGATCTTGTAATTTTTGCGATCCCTTTGAGCTCTTATAAAGAAGTTTTATTATCTGCAAAAGACTCTTTTAAAAAAGACACTTTAATAACTGACACTGGTTCTGTGAAAAAAGAGGTCAATAAAATATTTGAAAATTTTAATTTAACAAATATTTCCTGGATCGCATCTCATCCTATTGCAGGAACAGAAGAAAGTGGTCCTTCCGCAGGTTTTAAAGATTTGTTTAAAAATAGATGGACAATTATTTGCGATAACAAAAACTCTAATAAAAAAGACAAAGTTGAAAAACTAAAAAAGTTTTGGGAGTTTTTAGGAAGCAAAGTGAAACTAATGAGTATTGAAGACCACGATTACATACTCGCGTTAACAAGTCATTTACCTCATGCAATAGCATATAATATTGTAAAAACAGCGATTAATACTGATGAAAAATTTAAAGATGAAATTATTAAATATAGTGCTGGAGGGTTAAGAGACTTTACTCGTATCGCATCATCTGATCCTTTAATGTGGAGGGATATTTTTATTGATAATAGTGATAATATTATAAAAATTTTAGATGAATTCTCTAAGAACATTGAAGATTTTAAAAAAGCTATTATAGAAAAAAATGGTGATAAACTTTTAAAATTATTTGCTTCTACTAAAAATGTCAGAAAAGAGATTATTAAAGCAGGTCAGGATGTAAAATCCCCTGATTTTGGAAGAAAAAAAAATTAACTTAAATTTTCCATAGAAGAATAAATTTTTGTCTCTAAATCATTAACAAAAACATTTTTATCTTTTCCAGGCTCAATAGGTTCTAAGAAAGATATCTCAATGTCGTGATTATACTTTAAGAAACTATTTTTTGGCCAAACTCTACCAGTATTCAATGCAACTGGGACACAAGGTAAATTTAATGCTTCGTAAATTCTACCAGCACCCTTTTTAAATGGTAACCTTTCACCAAATTTTACTCTTGTTCCTTGAGGAAAAATTAAAAGAGGTCTTTTACTTATTTCAATATTATTTTTGATTTTATCAAAAAAATTTAAATTATCTTTTGTTGTAGTATCTCTAATAATATCAATTGAACCAATCTTTTTTAAATACCAACCAAACAAAGGAATTTTAAGAAGTTCTTTTTTAAGAATAAAAATAGGATATTGTAAAGGAGCTTGGAGTATAAATGTCTCAAGTAAAGATTGATGGGCACAAGCAACAAAAAATCTTTCATTTTTTTTTAAATTTTCTGTCCCAGAAAAAGTAACTTTAACTCCTAGTATAAATCTTAGTAAAAATATAATTATATAAGCCAATATCTTTCCACAGATTAAAGTAGCTTTACTTGGTAAAATTAATGTTGGTATAGCTATAATAAAAACTAAAATTAAGGTTAAGTAAAATAATATGGTAAATAAGAGCGATCTTATAAATTGCATTAATGATTGATTAAACTTTTTATATCCTGTTTTTTTCTAATTACTCTAGCTTTAGTTTTACTTACAATTACTTCAGCTATTAAAGGTTTAGTATTATAATTTGAAGATAAAGAAGCACCGTAAGCTCCAACATCCGAGATAGCTACGCAATCAGACTGATTAAGCTTTTGGTACTTATTATATTTAATAAATTTACAAGTTGTCTCACATATTGGGCCGACAAATTCTAAAGGGCCTTTATTTTTTTTACTATTCTTAATTATTGGTATAATATTATGTACAGCATCATAAAGTGCAATTCTCATAAAATCATTCATACCAGCATTTAGTATTGCAAATGTTTTGTTAGATCCTTTCTTAAGATATTGGACTTTAGCCACCAAAATGGCTGTGTCTCCCACTATTGCTCGACCCGGTTCAAAAATAATATTACAATTATGTTTCTTCCTAAATTTTTCTACTAAATTGGAATAATTTTTAAGATTAATTTTCCTATCATTAGTTTTATAAGTAATACCAAATCCTCCACCAAGATCTACAAACTTGAAGTTAATTTTTGTTTTTTCAATTATTTCCTCTAAAACTTTTAAAGTTTTTTTAAAAGGATTTTCACTCAGTATTTGACTACCTATATGCACACTTATTGCATTAAGTCTTAAATTTTTAAATTTTTTACTATTAAGACAAAATGAAATTAAACTTGTTTTTGAAAGACCAAACTTATCTTCTGCTTTACCAGTAGAAATTTTTTTGTGTGTAGGAGCATTAATATCAGGATTTAATCTGATACCAATAGCGGTCTTTTTTTTCAATTTTCCAGCTACTTTATTAATTAGTAAAGCTTCATTTTCTGACTCGACATTAATTAAAAGAATATTTTTCTTTATTGCTAACCTTATCTCCTCTTCTGTTTTGCCTACGCCTGAGAAAACTATTTTGCTAGGTTTTATACCAGATTTAATAGCTTTAAGTAATTCACCTCCAGAGACCACATCAGCACCAGATCCCACTTTTTTTAAAACTTTTAAAATTTGAATATTTGAATTCGCTTTTACTGAAAAACAAATTAAAGGTTTTGATTTTTTGAAGTTATTTGCAAATGATTTATAATTATCAATAATACCACTCTCAGAATAAAGGTAAAACGGAGAATTAAATTTTGACACGAGTCTTCTTACAGAGACGCTTTCCACAAATAGATTATTATTTTTATATCTTATGTAAGACATTTATTAAATTATTTTTGTCAAATTATAAATTGACCCTTGGTACTGCGGGTCTGATTTTTTTCCGCATGATACTAAAATAAACATTAAAATTATTAACATAATAATAAATTTCATTTAATTTCCCTTTTATATTTTCTTATCATATTTTTTATATTTCTTTCAGATGTTCCACCATAAGAATTTTTTGAATTCATAGAGTTTTTAACGTTAAAAATTTTTAAAACATTATTATTTAAGTTCTTATAAAATTTTTTAATTTCATTTAAAGTTAACTCGTCCAAATTTTTCTTATTTTTTTCTGCATAATTAACTATTTTTGAAGATATTTTATACGCTTCTCTGAAAGATAATTTTTTATCTTTAACAAGATAATCTGCAAAATCCGTTGCTGTCGTGTAACCAGTTTTTGCCATATTATACATTCTAATTTTATTTGGGTTAACATTTTTAATTAATTCATTACTCATGACTAGAGTATCTTTTAATGTATCGAAACCATCAAATACTAATGCTTTATCGTCTTGTAAATCTTTAAAGTATGAAATTGGAAGTCCTTTCATTATAGTTAAAATAGAATTTAATTTTCCATAATTGATTCCAGTTCTTCCTCTTATGAGCTCAGCAGGATCAGGGTTTTTTTTTTGAGGCATGATAGAAGAACCTGTAAGCATTTTATCATTAAAGCTAATTAATTGATAAGCATCTGAATTTAATATGATAAAGTCCTCGGCTAATCTGGACAAATGCATTGCACTTACGGCACAAGCATAAAGAAAATCTATTGCAAAATCTCTATCTGAAACAGTATCAATTGAGTTATTTGTAGGTTTCTTAAAACCTAGCTTTTTAGAGGTAAAATTTCTGTCTATATTATAAGAGGTCCCGGATAAAGCCGCAGCTCCTAAAGGAGACTCGTCAATCAATTCTAAATTATTCTGAAATCTTATCTTGTCTCTTTTAAACATTTCATAGTAGGCTAATAGATAGTGAGCAAAAGAAACTGGTTGCGCGTTTTTAAGATGAGTAAAACCTGGCATTACAGTACTCACATTTCTATCTGCTTTACTTACAATATTTTTCATTAAAGAGTTTAATTCGTTAATCAAAATTAGCGATGAGTTTTTAACCCAAAGCTTAAAGTCAGTAACTACTTGATCATTTCTTGATCTAGCGGTGTGCATATAGCCTGCTGAGTTACCTATTATTTCATATAATTTTTTTTCAATATTTAAATGGATATCCTCAAACTTTTCTTTAAAAATAAATTTACCTTTTATAATTTGACCTCTAATTTTATCTAATCCTTTGATTATTTTTTTACCCTCTTTAGCTGGTATAATTTTTTTCTTAATAAGCATTTGTGTATGAATTTTAGATGCAAAAATATCTTGTTCGTAGAGTCTTTTATCTACATTTATAGAAGCCCCAATTCTCTGGAATGATTTTGAAGTTGAGCTTTTAAATCTACCTGACCAAACTGTCTTATTTTTATTTGTCATAAACTATGTTATTTTCAATTTAAATTAATATGAAAATTAGTAAATCTTTTAAAATCATAACATTCATTTTTATAGGCTTTTTATTTGTTAATAACCCCTTAACTCATGCTGAGCTCCCTGACAATCTTGTTATTTACGACAAGCCTAAAAAAATTACCAAAATTACTTTTAAAGATATCAATCTTCAGGATGTGGATTTATCTAAGAATAAAGGCAAGATCATGGTATTGAATTTTTGGGCCACTTGGTGCGCTCCATGTAAAAAAGAAATGCCTTCTCTAGATAAACTTGCTCAAGTTCTACCCCAAATAGAAGTTTATCCAATAAATATGGAACCACCAAACAAACTTAGAGTCAGAGATTGGTTACAAGATATTGGTGTTGTAAGTTTAAACACTTATTTTGATCCTAAATTAGATTTAGCTAAAAAATTTAAGTTAATTGGTATGCCTACTACAGTTTTACTAGATAAAGATGGAAATGAATTTGGAAGAATTATGGGGGAATTTGACTTTAAAGAAAAAAATTTTTTAAATTTTTTGAGGGATAAATCTAGTCTTTAAAAAAATAAGCGAGCAATACTAAAACAATAATCGCTATAAATTGAAGCAAAACCCTTAACTGCATTAATTTATTAGAGTATTTTTTGCTAGTATTTCCGCCTTTGAATAAAGTATAAATACCTAAGATTAAAACTATGGCCACAGCTCCAAGAAGAGAGAAACCTATAAAGTTGAATAGTAGTTCCGACATAAGAAAGTATATATAATGGGCTATTCACTAAATACAACTATAATAAGTTCCTCTAATAAACAAAAACCTGAAAATGCTGTTATACTTTGCCACGGTTATGGAGGAGATGGAAAAGATATTTCAATTCTCGCAAACTATTGGAAAAATTATCTTCCTAAAACAGTTTTTATTTGTCCTGATGCGCCTGAGAGATGCGAGGTAAGTCCCTCAGGATTTCAATGGTTTGACTTAATGAATCAAACAAGTGATGAAATTCTAACAAAGTCCTTAGTTGCCGAAATAAAGCTTAATAAATTAATTGATGAAGTTAAAATTGAATATAATATTAATACAGACAAAATTATTTTATGTGGTTTTAGTCAAGGATGCATGATCAGTTTACAAACTGGTTTAAAAAGAGAAGATAAAATTAATTCAATTATAGGTTATTCTGGAAAAATCATAGATACTAAGCACATTGAGAACAATATTAAAGCCAAACCAGATATTATATTAATGCACGGGGATAAAGATGAAGTGGTTCCAGTAAATTTTTTGCTTGAGGCTAAAGAACTATTTAATAGGATTGATTACAAGATACAAACTAAAATTTTTCAAAACTGTGAACATAGGATTCCCCAAGAAGGTTCTAGTCTTGGCTTAGAATTTATAAAAAAAAAATTATACTAATAACAATATGTCACAAAATTATAACTTGATTTAATTTTTTTTATCATTTAGCTTTAGGTATGATAATTTCTTCTAATGATAAAGTTCCTCTAGAAAAATGTCCTGCGTTGGTTCTAAATGCGGATTTTAGACCTTTAAGTTATTACCCTTTGTCATTATGGTGTTGGCAGGATGCAGTAAAGTCTGTTTTTTTGAACAGGGTTAGTATTGTTTCAAACTATAAAAGAAAAATAAGAAGTCCATCTTTTGAAATGAACCTACCGAGTGTAATTGCACTTAAAAATTTTATTAAACCTTCAGACAACCCAAACTTTACAAGATTTAACGTTTTTTTAAGAGACAAATTTACATGTCAATATTGCGGAGATAAAAAAGATTTAACTTTTGATCACCTTTTACCTAAATCAAAAGGGGGAATTACTGATTGGGAAAATGTTGTAACAGCATGTTCTACCTGCAACGTAAAAAAAGGTGGCAAATTGTTCGAGGCCAGTGGAATGAGATTATTTAATAAACCCTATAGACCTACTGTAGACGATCTTCATAAGAATGGTAGAAATTTTCCACCAAACTTTTTACACGAGAGTTGGATGGATTATTTATATTGGGATATTGAATTAGAGCCTTAATTAAATTTTTTCTGAAATTGCAATAGCTACTCTTGAAGAAGTTTTTATTACTTTATCCAAAATACTGTACAAGCCTTTTTTGGTTGCTCCACTTTCATATGCTATATCTTTATGATCTAACTCGTCTTGTCTAAATTTGATGATTTTCTCTTTTAATTCTTTTTCATCGTCTCTTAGTTTATATGTCTGATCTTTGTAATGACCATCAATCACTTCTTCAACAGATGCAGTGCACAACATCGCAGCTTTTTTCCCCATCATCGCTGTACTAAATCCTAACGTTATACCCATCAAATCCCATAAAGGTAAAAGTTTTGTCGGTTTTATATTTCTTTTTTGAATTTCTTTATCAAAAAATTCGAAATGTTCTCTCTCATGTTCTCGCATATCTTCAATTTTTCTTTTCAACTCCTCGTCTTGTTTAAATGTTTTTAAAGCTAGCAACTGACCTTCATATATTTTTATTGCACCACGTTCTCCTGCGTGGTCTACTCTTATAATTTCTTCTAAAGTTTTTTTATCAGTTTTATTCATTTTTTTAGTATTACCTTTAATAATATATAACTTATTGCAATAGATAAAACTGCATTAAATGTAGCAAGTGATAGGCCAAAAATCTTAAAGGTTACGTCCTTGCAACTTATTGGAGTTTTTTCTAAGGTTTTTAAAAGTTCATCTGGATTTTGGATGTTTTTATTTATACCGAGTTCACACAAAAAACTTTCACTAAAAATACTCTGTTCAATACCGACGTGATATATAGAAATTAATGAACCAAAAATAAACAATAAAAGAATTAATATTAAAATTATTTTTTCCCATTTATTAATAAATAAAATTAGTGAGCCTAAAATTATTGATCCAATATAAGGTATACGCTCAATTTTACATAAACTACATGGTTCATGTTGAAGAATAAATTCAACAAAATATGCAAAACTTAGAGTTATAAAACTTAAAACAATTAAAGAATTTAAAATAATTTTCTTATCCATATTATTTAAAATAGAAATATAATGCCAAACCGATCAAAACAATTAAAATTCCAATAATTGTGAACCATTTAAAGCCATCTTTTTTTAAAAGTATTTCAAATTTATTTCCAAATTTCATTGATAAATATGACACAATAAAAAATCTTAATCCTCTAGAAATAAGACTTATTAATATAAAGATATGTATGTTAAAGCCAATAAAACCACTTGTGATGGTAAAAACTTTGTAGGGAAGAGGTGTAAAGCCTGCTAAAAACAAAGTGCCTATCCAAAAAACTAAACCAGCTTTATTAGAGAGTTTATCTTGTAATTCAAATACTTTATCTTCATAACTATAAAATTCAATGATAGACATTGAAAATTCTAAAAACATATTACCTAATAAATAACCAAAAATACCTCCTAAAACTGAAAATATAGTTGCTATCAAAAATATTTTTATAAAATCTTCTTTTTTTGCAAGTACCATTGGAACAATCATAATATCAGGTGGGATTGGAAAAAAAGAACTTTCAACAAAAGATATAAAAGCAAGGAGTGGCTTTGATAATTTATGTCTAGCTAAATCTAGACATCTATCATATAATTTCTGCAACATAATTCACTTATATAAACATGTCAGACAAAAAAGAAATAAAAAATTCAAACAATCTCACAAAGGTAGATTTTAAAAAAAAACAGGTTGAAATTAATGATGAATTTATAAGTAAGTCAGAAGTTCACTCTATATTATCCGCAAATTTTGGACGAATAAGTGATCATTGGTTCAAATTTTCTACTACTTGGAATTATAATGCTTATCAAACCTTTATGGATATGGATAAATACTTAATACTAATTTATTTAGTTCAAAAATCATTTCGCCATTATGCAGACATTATGATTATACATTCAGAAGAGCAATTTTACACTAAGGAAGAATTTGAGATAGAGAAAATTAATTTAATCGAAATATCTGATGATCTAAAAATAGCAAAAGAAACAGTAAGAAGAAAAATTAACGAATTAAATACAGCGGAAATAATTATAAGGAATGGAAAAAAAATTGTATTAAAACCTTTAACTTTTGTCCATCAAAGACCAAAACATTCAGTTAAAATGTTATCTCAATTTCTACATATTTGTTCAAAATACTTAGCCACACAAGATTGGTTTGGTCAACCTGTTGAGTCAAAAAAAATAGAGGATTTTACAATAGAAAATTTTACCTTAGTTTGGAGATTTTTCTTTAGATTTAAAATTCCTTTCTTAATTAGACAAAGAAAATTTCATGGTGATTTAGAGAGCTTTATTGTTTCCGGCACAATATTTGCTAATAACATATTTCGACTAAAAGAAAAATATAAGAATAATCCAGTGACCCAAAAAACGTATTCTAATGATCTTGGTGAAGAAAATTTTATTGAGTGGGCAAAGTTTATAATATTATCTAAAGAATCTATTGTAGGAATGAATGCCTCTTCAATTTCTGAAATTACTGGTATTCCAAGAGCGACAGTAATAAGAAAACTTAGAATTTCTGAAAAGACTGGCATGATACATAAAGATAAACAACAGCTTTACACAATTGGAAAGAATTATAAGAATAAACTTAAAGATGTCGGAAAATTGTTTTCTGAGAACCAAATTGATTTATGTAAGTTTGTATCAACTTTCTTTGAACTATATAGAAATCCCAAAATTAACAAAAAATTGTAAATAAACTGTTTAATTAAAGTATTATTTCATAATATACTTTAATTAAGGGCGAATGGTGGAACTGGTAGACGCGCCGGACTCAAAATCCGGTGGTAGCAATACCTTGAGAGTTCGAGTCTCTCTTCGCCCACCAAAATATGGATATAAGTAAATTAAATAGTTTAGTTGAACTTTATTTTAAAAAAACGGAAGAAGTTGATAATAAAAGACCATTTTTAAAATGGCTTAAACCAAACAAACCAACTTATACTTGGGAAGATGTAACTATTAGAATATTTAAGCTTTCTTCAAAAATAAAATCATTAATAAATGAGGGGGATAGATGCTTAATATTATCCGAAAATAGACCTTATTGGCTAATGACTGATATTGCGATTATGAATGCAGGAGGTATTTCAGTTCCAATATTTACAACTTATTCTGCAAGTGATTATGAATATATTTTAAATGATTGCAAACCTTCAATCATATTTGTCTCTAATCAAAATCAATTCAACAAAATTAAAAAATTTATTAATAGTGATATAAAAAAAATTATATCATTTGAAAAAATTGATACCAATAGCTTGTTGATAAATGAAATTATTGAAGAAGAAATGAATGAAAAAATTATAAACAGGAATTTAAAAAGAAATATGCCCGCATGTATAATTTATACTTCTGGCACATCAGGAAATCCTAAAGGAGTAGTTTTAAGCCATGGGGGAATTTTATCAAACTGTGAAGGTGCATTAGAATTATTGGAAATTTTAATAAAGAAAAAAGATCCAATATTTTTGACTTGGTTACCTCTATCTCATTCATATGAGCATACAGTTCAATTTATTCAAATCATAATTGGAGCGAAGATTTTTTATGCAGAAAGTTTAGAAAAACTAATTCCAAACATGGGTGTAGCAAAACCAACAATCATGACAGCTGTACCAAGATTCTACCAAAATCTATATACCAAAATAAACATGAATTTCGACAAGCAGAGCGGAATAAAAAAATATTTAATTTTTAAGACATTATTTTTTGGAAAAAAAACACTTAAAAAAGAGAAATTAAGTTTTGTTGAAAAAATCATAAATTTTTTATGTGAAAAATTAGTAAGAAAAAAAATCAGAGAGCAATTTGGGGGAAACCTCCAGGCTTTTGTTTCGGGTGGAGGGGCTTTAGATCAAAATATAGGAGAGTTTTTAAATGCTGCAGGACTACCAACTCTGCAGGGATATGGCCTGACTGAGGCCTCTCCAGTTGTAAGCTGTAATTTACCAGATTTGATAAAAGTTGAAACAGTGGGTCCTCCATTTAGAACAAATAAAGTTAGAATAGCCGAAGATGGTGAAATTCTAATTAAAGGTGAAAATGTAATGTTGGGATATTGGAACTTAAAAGAGGAGACCGAAAAAGTAATTAAAAATGGATGGTTGCATACCGGAGATATAGGGGAATTAGATG
This sequence comes from uncultured Pelagibacteraceae bacterium, assembly GCA_902524105.1. Lineage (GTDB taxonomy): Bacteria > Pseudomonadota > Alphaproteobacteria > Pelagibacterales > Pelagibacteraceae > Pelagilacustribacter. Next base: position 28,273 of record CABZCD010000009.1, read on the forward strand.
ATAATAATTATTTAAAAATTACTGACAGAAAAAAAGATATAATTGTTAACCTTGGTGGAGATAACATCTCACCAAGTAAAATAGAAAATATTTTATGTTTAAATGAATATATTAAACAATCTTTTGTTTATGGTGATAAAAAAAATTATTTAGTAGCTCTAATTGTATGTGAAAAGGAAATTAAAAATGAACAAATTAAACTTATAATTGAAAATACAAACAAAAGTTTAACTTTAATTGAAAAAATTAAAAAATTTCTATTAATTCACGAAGAATTTACAATTGAAAACAGAATGTTAACACCAACTTTAAAGTTAAAAAGAAAAGAAATTATAAAAAATTATAAACAACAATTAGAAAATCTTTATTAAATTAAATTAAAAATTAATTACAATATATTAAAAAAACATTGATATTGCTTAACTTTTTTAACTTTTAAAATTAAAACAACTTTAATTAAAAAAATTAAATTTTTTAGAAAAATTTACACTTTAATTTGTGTTTGACATCAAAGAAAAAAAACTTAAAGATTAAATATCAAAACGAATCATAACGATTTGTTTATAAACAGGGAGATAAGATGGCTAAAAGAAGAAAAAAAGCTAAAAAGAAAAAAGCTAAAAAAAGAAGAAGAAGAAGAAGATAGTTCTCTTCAATTCTTTGTTAATTAAACGCCCTTTTTGATTTTTTAAAAAGGGCGTTTTTAATTTTACACTTCTAATAAATTTTTATTTCGTCCAAGTGCTTTATCCATTTTTTTTTGAACTTCCTCAGGACTAGTTTTAAGAACTGCTTCAAATTCAGATTTTAGTCTATCATATGCTTTTTCAAATAATTGTCTTTCTGAGTAAGACTGATCTGCTATAATATCAGTATTTTTATTTAAATCTTTTACGACTTCCGCAAGATCGTAAATTTTTCCAGAATTTATCTTTTGATCATACTCTTGAGCTCTTCTACTCCACATCGTTCTTTTAATTTTTGGTTTAGTCTTTAATATGGAAACGCATTTATTAATTTGATTAATTGATGAAATAGGTCTTAAATTTGATTGCTGGTTAATTGGCACTGTTAAAGTCAGTTTCTCTTTTTCAATAAATATTTTGTAAAATTGAATTTCTATTTGCCCAATACGAGCTTTATCAATAGCTGTAATTTTACCTACACCATGTTTAGGATAAACTACAAAATCTTTTACATTATATTGTTTTTTTTCAGTAGCTTGTTTTTTAATTTTTTTAATTTCCGGCTTATCTTCCTGACTAGGATTTGTTTGTTTTTTCGGTAAAGTCTCAATTTTAGATTTTTTTAATGAAATTTTTTTTGTCTTTTTAATTACTTTTTTTACTTTTTTCTTTTTGGGCATATCTATTTAAAAGGTTTTTCTGAAAAATGTTTCTCAAGTTTATTTTTTACTTTTTCATATTTCTTATGTTCAGGCATAGGATCTTTTTTTTTATTTATATTAGGCCATATTGCAGAAAACTTTTTATTTAGCAACAACCATTTATCCTTATTTTCAATATCAGTTGTATCAGAAACTATAGCTCCAATAGGACATTCAGGTTCACAAACCCCACAATCAATACATTCATCAGGATTTATTACCAACATATTTTCACCTTCATAAAAACAGTCCACTGGACAAACTTCCACGCAGTCTGTTAGTTTACATTTTATACATTCATCTTTAACTATGTAAGTCATTTTGATTTCATAAGTCTCATTTTTATCTCACCACTTTCCTTATCTGAAAAATAAATTAAGCCGCAAATTCTTCTCATTAAATTAGATTCATATAAATCAACATTATTATCTGATATCAAAATTTTCCACAATTGCTCTATAATTTCAGTTTTTGTTTTTAAAGGGCTATCCTTTATTATTTTTGTATAATTTAGTAATTGATTAGAATTTTCTTCTAACTTTTCTGCATCTTTAATAATTTTATCAATTTCAGTAATTTCTGAGATATTGTTTTCTATAAAATTTTTAATAATTTTTTTTTCTTTTTCAGAATATATTTCATCTATTTTTGCCGCATGGATAAGCAGTGCAGATATTCCAACAATCTCTTTTTTTTCAAGTTTAAGCATTTTACTTTAAATTTAACGCCAAAAGTTTTTTAAAAGGGTTTTCATTTTTTGTAATGTTTGTAAACTTATTTTTTCTTTTAATTTCTCCAGGATAAAAATAAGTATCAGTTTCTTTACTTTTTTTGTAATTCATACTTAACATTAAACTATAAAAGCCTTCTTTGTTGCAACCAAGTAAATTAATCATCTCAGCGTCTATTTTAAACTTTCTCTTTTCAGTTTTATTTAAAATTTTAATAAACAATTTTTCAAGAATGTCTATACGAACATAGTGATTTTTAAACTTTTCAAAACCGCACAGTAATAGGAAATTTTTGTTATATTTTTTATCTATTAAGTAATTTAAGCCTGATTTTGGGATATCTTGATTGATAGCTAGCTGATAAAATAATCGCCAAAGTGAAATACGAAGTGATACGGCTTTAGGTTTTAGCATCTTTGGCAAATAGATATGGTATCGTCCAATTTTGATACCCAACTCCCAAACTTTTTTCCTTTCATCAGTTTTAATTGATTTTACTATCTCATTAACAAGTTCTCTCTTAATAACACCATTATTTTCGAAAAGTTGAAACATTAGTGCCCTTATATATTTATTTTTAACACTTTCTTTATTTAGATTAAGAAGATCACCCAGAACTTCTTTAATATGGGTAGAAACCCAATTTTTCAAAAATATCTCTAATTTAGATTTTGATAAATCATTTAAAACATCATCGGCCAAAATCTCTATTTCTGGATTTAAATAATTATTACCTTTTTTAAGTCTAGCTATTACGTTATTTTTCCAGACAATTTCACATTTTTCATCAAGCTGAATTTCCCCATTTTTTACAATTAAAGAAACTCTTTTTTCAAGCTCATCACCAACACCTTTTCTGGCGGCTTTTTTAATTGATTTTATATCTGTATCTAAAGTTTTAGATGTAAGAGCTATTACAAATTTAAGACCTTTAAGTTCACCTATAAATTGACCATTAATTAAAATTTTATCATTCTCATCAATGTTAGTATCAAGAATCAGATCCTGTTTTAAACTTCTTGATAAAATGCTAATTTTTTTATCTATAAAACTATTAGTCAGTTCTTGGTGTAATTTATCTGAAAGCTTATCTTCAATGCTTTTTGTAAGTTGTACCCAATAGTCAGAGTTTTCAACCCAATTTTTTTTATTTGCGACATATGACCAAGTTCTTACGTTGGAAATTCTGTTTGATAAAACATCAATATTTCCATGTTCCTTTTCTAATCCTTTGAGTTGTTCTTTCATATAATCGTTTGGAATTCTTTTCTTTCTAGTAGATAGATATTTAAAAACTTTATCAATTATACTTACGTGCTGGCCATATGCTTTTTTTTCAAAGTCAGGTATTTGACAACACTCCCAAAGCAATTCTAAATTTTTGTGATATAATATATTATTACTTCCCAACTTTAAAAAATGTCTTAAAACACTCTCATCTAGAGAGTCCTGAGTTCTTATCAAAGAGGAGTTCGAAGGCCTTTGTTCTAATGAAGAGATTAATTTCGCTGGATTTTTAAAGTCCAAGTTAGAGTTCCTCCAATAAATCATTTTTGTCTCAGGGAGGTTATGTTTTTCAATATTTTCAATTTCGTCTGAATTTAAAACCTCACATTCACCTGTGGTGCCAAAAAATCCATCATTTTTAAATCTTCCTGCTCTTCCAGCAATTTGAGAAATTTCTATCAAATTAAGCCTCCTAGTTTTTTTTCCATCAAATTTTTTAAGGTTTGAAAAATAAATTTCATTTATGTCCATGTTTAAACCCATACCAATAGCATCAGTTGCAACCAGATAATCGACGTCTCCTGATTGATAAAGTTCTACTTGAGAATTTCTAGTTTTAGGGCTTAACGAACCCATAATTACAGCGGCGCCACCTTTTTGTCTTCTTATTAATTCAGCTATTGCGTAAACGTCTTCTATTGAAAAGGCTATTATAGCCGATTTTCTCTCTAATCTAGATACTTTTTTAAACCCACCATAAGTTAATTTTGAAAATCTTTCTTTTTTTTCAAATTTTACATTTTTAATTAAATCACTTATAACTTTTTGCATTACTTGGGAGCCCAAAAACATTGTTAATTTTGTTCCTCTAAAATTAAGCAATCTATCTGTAAAAATATGACCACGTTCTCTGTCTGCACACATTTGTATTTCGTCTATAGCAACAAATTCTACAGTTTTGTCTTTAGGCATAGACTCAACAGTGCAAATAAAGTAATCCGCTGAACCTGGGATAATTTTTTCTTCACCTGTTATTAAAGCGACTTTTTCAGAACCTACTTCTGATACACATTTATCATAGACTTCTCTGGCCAATAATCTTAAGGGAAATCCAAAAATACCAGACTCATATTTTAACATTTTCTCGATAGCTACAAATGTTTTTCCAGTATTAGTTGGACCCAAAAGAGATATTACATGATTTACTGAGTTTTCCATAATTGTGTCTGAATAAAATTTTAATACTATATATAGATCACTTCCGAGAACAAAATAAGATTAAAACATGACCGAATCAATTTGTCAAATGTTCTTGTTTTAAAGTTTTAATTGACTTGAATAATCGAGTCCCCGTATGGTTATTAATAGCTTTCAGAAAAAAAGCTATTATGGCGAATATTACTAAGAAAAGTATTTTAAAACTTAAACCCTCTTCAACTTTAGTTATAAACGAAAAGTCAAAGAAACTTATTGCCAAAGGAAAAAAAGTTTATAGTTTTGGTTTTGGACAATCTCCCTTTCCAGTTCCTGAAAGCATTGTAACAAAATTGAAAGATAATGCTCATAGAAAAGAATATTTACCAATCCAAGGTCTCATAGAACTAAGAGAGTCAATTTCTAAATATCTAGAAAAAAAAACTGGGAATTTATATCCTGCAGAAAATATTCTAATTACTCCTGGTTCGAAAGAAGCGATGCTTTTGATGCATGTTGCTTTTAATGGTGAAATTATTCTTTCTGCACCTAGCTGGGTTTCTTATGAACCTCAAGCAATTATTGGTAGAAACAAAGTACACTGGATTGAAACCACAAGAGAAAACAACTGGTTTCCAACCGCAACACAACTTGAAAAAAAAATTAAATCTCTTAACAAAAAAAATTTAATATTTATACTTAATTCACCTAATAATCCTTCAGGAACAACTTGTAATAATTTGAGAGAATTGGCTGTTGTAGCAAAAAAACAC
>CABZCD010000010.1 GCA_902524105.1 uncultured Pelagibacteraceae bacterium
TATTGTTTGAAAATAGAAAGCAAAAATTTACAAAAATTCACTCAGATATCCCAGATATTATTTCAAGATTATGTGAGAAGCATAAAGTAAAAAAATATATTCACGTTTCTGCAATAGGAGCTAATAAAGACTCAAAATCTGCATATCAAAGATCAAAATTTGCTGGAGAGCAAAAATCTCTAATGAACTTTAAAAATACCGTAATAATTAGACCAAGTGTTGTATGCGGACCTGAAGACAATTTTACAAATTTATTTTCAAAATTAAGTTTTTCACCAGTAATTCCAATTGTGGGAATAGATTATAAATTTCAACCGATAATGGTAACAGATGTAGCTGATGCAATAGTTAAAGCTATACAAGCAAAAAAGAACGAGGGAAAAATTTACGAGATAGGTGGTCCTACAGTAATAAGTTTCGGTGATATGGTAAAATCTATAATGAAAACTATTAATAAAAAAAGATTTGTAATAGAGATGCCTATGACTATAGCGAAAATACAAAGTTCAATTTTAAGCTTATTACCAATACCACCAGTTTTAACCAGAGATCAATGTGAAATTTTATCAGAAGCTGATAACGTTGTTTCAAATAAAGAGCTTACAATTAGTGATTTAGATATAAAGCCAAAAGACGTTGAACAAGCTATGGAAAAATGGTTGTGGCGTTATCGTGATGGAGGGCAATTCGCAAAAGCAAAATGAAGAGTTTAAGTTTATTATCAGGATATATTTTTTTAGTTTTAGCCATTGCTAGTGGGATACTTTCAAACGGTTTTTTAAAAACAACTGCAGGTTTTACTAAATTTAACCCAACTTTATTTTGCATCTTAAGCATAATTTTTTGTATTTTCTGTTTATCAAAAGCTATGTCAGTAATTCCTGTTGGATTTACTTATGCAACTTATGGAGCGCTCACTATTACAGCAGTAACGTTATTTGGTATTTTTAAATACCAACAAACTCCGAACATCTATGGAATACTAGGAATAGGATTTATTGTTGTTGGAGTTATTCTCTTAAACACTTTAGGAAAACTTAAATTATGATGACATTAATATTTTTATCGTTAGCTGTAATTATTGCAATTGTTGTTATTCTAGTTTCTGCAAAATTTATCAAAGCCGGATTTGATGCTAGAGGCGAAGTAAAAGAGCAGCAAAGAAATGAAAATGTTAGTCAAGAAGATGAGGAGATTTTAGACAAGTTAAAAGATAAAAATTTATCTCCTGAAGATCTTAAAAAAATTTATGAAGATCTCCAGAAGAAAAAATAGTTTTACTAATTAATATAATCCCTTAGGAATTATAAAGTAATGAATTGCTAGCACAATTGCTACTGAAACACTTAAGCCAAATATCATTTTCACAAAGTCTTTTCCTATGAGTGGAAACACATATTTAAATTTATAGTCTTTATTCATTGTAGAAATTGCTAGTTCTCTTCCACACAACAATCCAACAAATACCCATGTTGTTGACATTGGAAGATCATTTAATTCTTTAAAATAGAATAATACTGCAGCATAAATAACGTTTATTATTGTTGCTGATCTAGCGTACCTTGTACCAGTTTTTTCTAAGACCACTTTATGTATTGGACCACCTCTAATGTAGAAGATGTAAAAAAGTAAAGCGGTAAAATATGCCAATACAATTAAAAGTAATGAAATATCTAATTGTCTAGGTAAGTATACAGCAATGTTTGCAACATCATGTGATAACCAGACCCACCATAGCCAGCCAGATGATACCCAAACTGAATTACGCCAAAATGCAATCCATTTTTCACCTTTAACTTCATCTAATTTTTCATTAATGAATTTTGAAACTGCTATCCAGCAGAAGTAAGCAACTGTTGCTGCTATACCATAACCTACAATACTTTTTACAAGCATTTTCTCTAAAACTACTGTTGAGGCAAATGCAGATAAAACTAAAAAAGTTGTAGATACAGGAATACCAATTTTTGTTAGTAGCAATAGAATTGCCGGAGCAACTGCGTGGTACCATTGTATTTCTTGGAAAGGTATTCTAGTTAGTCTTCCATAAGAAATATCTCCATCATAACTGTACCAACCCCAAGTTATTGCAACAATCATTACTAGTGATGCAGCACTTGCTAGTATGTACCATTTGAACCATTTTTGCTTTGAAGCAATAAACGTTCCAAGTGTTTGTATAGAGTCATTAGCGATTACACTGTAACCTGCTAAACCGAACCCTATAATCGTGTATATTAACGTAAGTTCCATATTATTTCCTTTTTGTCATTTTTTTATTGTTATTCTTGACATCCGAATCATCTTTCATAAATAAATTTTATAACTTATTAGAAAACTTTATCTATAAAAGAATTTATTTATTTTTTTTTGGAAAGGGGCTTGGATCGTTTATAAAAATTTTTTGACTCAATGCAAACTTATTCTCTGTAAAATAAAAAATCACCTTAACAAATTAAGTAACATTATATTTCAATAAATTAATTTTAAAAAATTGTTTCACACGTTCATTTCACAAGGTTATTTTTATGAAAAAATTTTTTTAATTACAAATAAAGCGATTAATGCACCGAGTATTTCAGCAATTATATAACTAGGAGTATTTAAATAGTTTATACCTGTAAATGTATCAGTAAAAGTTCTTGCTAATGCAACCGCAGGGTTAGCAAAAGAGGTTGATGAAGTAAACCAGTAGCCAGCAGTAATATAAGTTGCAACCGATGCAGCTACAGAAGTTGAGCCTTTTTTTAACGAGCCAAATATAATAAAAATTAAACCAAAAGTAGCAATAAGCTCTGCAACAAAAATATTAATTCCAGGTCTTATCTTTCTAGATAATTCTATCGGAGGCAAATCGAACATTAAGTTCGCAAGCATTACGCCCAATAAACATCCTAGTATTTGCGCACTTATATAAGTAAAAATTAAATCCTTTTTAATTTTTTTTGTAAAATACATCGTCATCGTAACAACGGGATTAAAGTGGGCTCCAGAAATATTTGCGATTGAATTAATTAAAACAAATAAACCAGCACCAGTAGCTAGAGTATTAGCTAATAACATTACCGCAAAATCTCTAGTTAAGTTTTGAGCCATTATTCCAGAACCAACAATGACCATGACTAAAAAAGCACTACCTATAAATTCACCTATAAATATTCTATTTTTCATTAAAACAACAATTGATAAAACCCAATTATAAATAAAGGTATTTGCAACCCAAAGTTTGTAAGTATTGCTTTATCTTTCGATAAAAAGCCAGCTACAGTCCAGCCTACAACTCCAGCTCCGTGAAACATTATATTAATGGGATACATATTTAAGTTAGTTAATAATATACCTGTTAAGACTAAAAAAGTGCTCAACCATTTAAGGTATTTTTTAATGAAATTCATATGGTTAGAATATTGTTAACCTGCAGACTTAACTTTTTTCTCAATAAATTCTGGTACTTCATCATCCTTATCCAGAACATCCTCTTTTTGACCTTTAGGTTGAAATGCATATAAAACGTGTAATTTACAATATGGAAAATCTTCTTCTGGTTTTCTACCGCAGAAATAAAAACTCTCTTCATTTGGATGACCTATAGGCCATTTACATGTGTCTTCAGATAATTCTTCTAAAGATTTAGGGTTCTCAGGCTCAAAGTTTTTATCAAGTAATATAGATTGAAATTTTTGTTTTCTCGTTAGCGGTTGTTGAGAAGGTCTTCTTTGAATTTTATTCTGGCCTGAACTAGTTCCTGAAGTATGTGAACTTTTAGAAGGAGCTCTTGCTTCTAAATTTAATCTATGGGCTTTTCCAATTACTGCATTCCTTGTTGTGTCTCCAAGCATCTCAGCAATTTGACTAGCGGTATGACCTTTTTTCCAAAGTTCCTTTAATTTTTGTACTTTTTCGTCAGTCCAGCTCATAATTCAACTTATACTATATATAGTAGATTAGTAAAATATAATTACAGTATTTAGTGTTTGTAGGGCTTTTTCAAACATAAAAAGCTTATAGTCTGAGGGTAAGTAGAGTTTTACACAGTTTTTTCATAATTTAAAGTTATAAGACTATTAATGGTTGAAATATCTGGAAAATATAAAATTGGAACAAGAAGATTTGGTTCAGTAAATTGGATTGGTGCTTGGACACTTTATAAAAAAGAAGTGTTAAGATTTCTTATTGTTTGGATACAAACTTTATTTTCTCCACTCATCACATCTCTTTTATTTCTATCAGTATTATCTTTAGCAATAGGTAATGATAGAGGAGATGTTTTAGGAGTACCGTTTATTGTTTTTCTTGCACCTGGTTTAATAGCGATGCAAATCATTCAACAGGCTTTTTCTCATTCATCATCTTCATTTATGATAGGAAAAATTCAAGGAAATATTGTTGATCTAGTTTATGCGCCTTTATCTGCCGGTGAAGTTACACTAGCTGTTACTCTTGCCTCAGTTTCGAGAAGTGTATTAATTGCAGTCATTTCTTTATTAGTATTTTACTTATTTATTGACCTTGAAATTAAAAATTTTATAACTTTAATAGCTTTTACTTTACTATCTGCTTTTTCTCTTGGAGCTCTTGGAATTATAGCAGGACTCTGGGCAGAAAAATTTGATCATATGGCAACAGTTACCAACTTTGTCATAATTCCTTTGTCTTTTTTATCTGGCACTTTTTATTCAATTGAAAGACTTCCGGAAATATTACAATTAATAAGTAAAGCCAACCCTTTTTTTTATATGATTGATGGATTTAGATTTAGCTTTTTAGGACAATCAGATGGCTCTGTTATTTTTGGACTTGTTTATTTATCTATCTTAAGTTTGTTGATATGGTTAATTGCTTATATTTTGTATAAAAAAGGATATAAAATAAAATCTTAAAAATGAGCGCTATTTTAAAAACATACAATAGAAAAAAAATATCTTTTAAGAGAGGTAAGGGCTCTTTTCTTTACTCACATAATGGAAAAAAATATTTAGATTTTGTACAAGGTATTGCAGTAAATAGTTTAGGTCATAGCCATCCTCATTTGGTTAAAGCTGTAAATTCACAAGCAAAAAAACTTTGGCATGTATCTAATGCCTTTAATATTCCTGAGCAGGAAAAACTTGCAAAAAGATTAACACAGAAAACCTTTGCAAACTTTGTTGCTTTTCAAAATTCAGGAGCTGAAGCGACTGAACTAGCCATTAAAATTGCTAGAAAATATTTTCACTCTAAAGGAAAACCGAATAAAAATAGAATTCTTTGTATAAATAATAGTTTTCACGGAAGAACCTTAGCAACAATCTTTGCAAGTAATAGTAAAAAAATGACAGAAGGTTTTGGTCCGAAAGTGACAGGTTTTGATCATTTTACATTTGGAAATCATAAAGATTTAGAAAAAAAAATTACAAAAAAAACTGCAGCTATAATGGTTGAAACAATAATGGGTGAGGGCGGAATAAAAGTTATTCCAGATTTTTGCCTAAAGGGTCTTAGAAAACTTTGTAATAAGAAAAAAATACTTTTAATTTTAGATGAAGTTCAATGTGGAATAGGAAGATCAGGTAAATTTTTTGCTTTTGAGTATGCAAACATAAAGCCAGATATAGTGCCGATTGCGAAGGGTATAGGCGGTGGATTTCCAATTGGTGCATGTTTAGTAAATAAAAGAGTTGCGTCTACAATGAAACCAGGTTCTCATGGTACAACATTCGGGGGAAATCCTCTCGCTATGAGTGTTGGAAATGCTGTTTTAGACGTAATTTTTAAAAAGAATTTTTTAAAAAATGTCAGAAGTATTAGTAAATATTTCAAAACAAAATTAAATATTATTCACATTCAAAATCAAAAAGTTATAAAAGAGGTAAGAGGAACTGGTTTATTACTAGGATTACAGCTCAAAGTAAATCATGCAAAATTTATAGAAAAATTAATGAAAGAAAAATTACTGACGATAAGAGCTGCAGAAAATGTAGTAAGAATATTGCCCCCATTGAACGTATCAAAAAAAGAAATTGATCAAGCAGTGACAATTATTAATAAAGTATGTAAAAGTTATAAATGAAAAACTTTTTAAATATTGCTGATCATTCTTCTTCTTTACTAAGAAATATAGTCGAAGAGGCAAAAGAAAGAAAACTCAAAAGAGAAGGTCAAAATAAATCTTCTATAGACGCAGACAAGCCTTTAGATGGAAAATCAATGATAATGATTTTTGAAAAACCGTCGACAAGAACAAGAATATCTTTTGATTTAGCAATAAAACAATTAGGGGGTTCCTCTATGATTTTAAATCCTGACGGAATACATTATGGCAAAGGAGATGAAAGTTTAAAAGATACTGCTAGAGTTTTATCTGAATATGCAGATATACTTATGATAAGAACGTCTTCCCATAAAAATCTTGAAGAATTTTCAAAATATTCAAAAATACCTGTCATAAATGGATTATCAGATCAAAGTCATCCTTGTCAGGTTATGTCTGATATTTTAACTTTTGAAGAAAATAGCGGCAGTATTGAAGGAAAAACTATCTCATGGATAGGTGACGGCAATAATAATATGTCTAACTCATTTATAGAGGCAGCCGTTAAATTTAAATTTAATCTAAAAATTGGATGTCCAAAAAAATATAGCCCTAATAATAAGATATTAAAATGGGCGTCAAATAATAAATCTAAAATTTTTGTTACAAAAGATCCAAGAGAAGCTGCAAAAGACGCAGACTGTATTATGACTGACAAATGGGTGTCAATGAATGATAAAGTAAATAAAAAAGATAAAAAAAAATCTCTAAAAGATTATCAAGTTAATAAAAAACTTTTTAAACTTGCTAAAACTGAATGCATATTCATGCATTGTCTTCCTGTTGGAAGAGGCGAAGAAGTTACTGACGATATTATAGATGGAAAAAAATCCGTAGTTTGGCAACAAGCCTATAACAGAATTCACGCACAAAAAAGTATTATAAATTGGTGTTTAAACTAAGGTAATGCTTTCGGGTTAGAGCTTTTCGAGTTCATATATAAAATAACCGACGCTCTATCTTTCTCTTTTCTTAATCCTGCAAAAGCCATTTTAGTTCCTTTGATATAAGCTTGAGGTTTAATTAAATAAGAATTCATTTCCCCAAAAGTCCATTCTTTAGCATAGGCCTTCATAGCTTTTGAATAGTTATAATCATCTATTGCTCCCGCTGTTCTACCTATTACACCCCAAAGATTTGGACCGATTTTATTTTTTCCGTCCGCAGCTATCATGTGGCAAGCAGAACATTTTTTAAATACCTTCTCTCCATGAGCTAAATCACCCATAGCCAATAAAGCCTTTATATCTACTGGCGCATCTACTTTTACGGTTTTTGCTGAAACTTCTTGACTAGAACTACTTTGATCAATTCCTTCCACTTTGTAGGCAGATATTTTAGGTTTTTCTACGTAAAAAAGAATATCTACTATTTTACCAATACCTATTATTATTAGCGCTGTAAGCAATATTGAGGCAATAATTTTATTTATTTCAAAACTATCCATAACTTTGATAAGTATTCCTAACGTATAACATGAGTTTGAATAAAAAACTCTAATTTAAAATACTTTTTTGCGTCTTTTTAGCCGCATAAATATATGACTGACAATGTAATTATTATTCCAACTAGACTAGAAGCAACTAGACTACCTAACAAACCTTTAAAGAAAATAAATAATAAAGAGATCATACTGCATGTACATCAAGCTGCCAAAAATGCAAATATTGGTGAAGTTATAGTTGCCTCACCTAATGAAGAAATCTACAAACTTATCAATTCAGTTAAAGGAATTTGTGTAAAAACAAAAGCTAATCATGAAACGGGAACTGATAGAATTTTTGAGGTTTTTGACAAATATTTAAATCGAAAACCTCAAACTATTATTAATCTACAAGGCGATATGCCCAACATTCAACCAGAAGCTATACGAATGTTATCAAATCATATGAAAAAAAATTCATGCGATATATCAACTTTAGCAAGCACATTTAAAGATAAGTCAGAAATTGAAAATATCAATAATGTAAAGGTAATAGCCAAAGAAGCTTTATTAGATAATCAATTTCATGAAGCAATTGATTTTTTTAGAAGAAACAAAGGTGAAAAAAATGGAAACACCTATCATCACATAGGAATTTATGCCTTTACTAAAGAAGCTTTATTAAGGTATGTAAGTCTAGAACGAACAAAAAAAGAATTAGATAGAAATTTGGAACAATTAAGAGCCTTAGAAAACAATATGAAAATTCATGTTGGACATACTTTTTCCCCACCGTTGAGTATAGATACCGAGGAGGATTTGAAAAATATCCAGGAGTTAATGAAAGAATGAAAAAAAATAAAGTAGCTTTTCAAGGTGAACTTGGGGCCTATTCTCACATTGCAATTAATGAGCTTTTTGAAAACCCCGAGATAAAAACTTGTGCCACTTTTGAAGAAACATTTAAAGTTGCATATGAAAATTTAGACTACAAGATAGTCATACCTCTAGAAAATTCATTAGCTGGAAGAGTAGCTGATATCCATTATCTACTTCCAAAATATAAGCTACAAATTCATGCAGAACATTTTCAAAAGGTTGAGCATAATCTTCTTGCTAAAAAAAACTCTGAGTTAAAAGATATTAAATATGTCCGAAGTCACGCTCAAGCAATAGGACAGTGTCAAAAAATTATAATAGATAATAAATATAAAACTATAATCTCAGCAGATACTGCTGGGTCTGCCAAAGAACTTTCAGATGGAAATGATAATTCTATAGCTGCAATTGCATCAAAACTTTCAGCCAAAATTTACAAACTTAAAATTTTAAAAGAAAATATTGAGGATGAGAAAGGAAATGTAACAAGATTTTTAATAATGGGAAAAAATGTTCAACAACCAAATTTTGAAAAAGGAAAAAAATATATTACTACATGTATATTTAGATTAAAAAGTGAGCCAGCTGCCCTTTATAAATCCTTAGGTGGTTTCGCTACCAATCAAGTTAATATGACGAAACTTGAGAGTTTTTCAGTAAAAAATACTTTCGCTCAAACCAATTTTTATTTAGATTTTGAGGGTCATTTAGAAGAAAAATCTGTTCAAAATGCTATGGAGGAACTTGGTTTTCATACTGAAAGCTTAGATATTCTTGGCGTTTATGAAGCATCAAATTTTAGACAAAATTAGTCCACAAAAAATAATTCTACTCTTGTAGTAAGCAAAAGTATCTTGATATAATCAATTGTGGTGGGCATCAGGTGGATGTTTCATTAACCCGGTCAGGTCTGAAAAGAAGCAGCCGTAGTGAAAACTATTCAGGTTGTTGCCTGCCTTTTAAAAATGAAAAATTATAAAATCCTAGCTTTAAAATACAGACCACAAGATTTTAAAGATCTTATCGGTCAAGAAGTATTATCAAAAACAATAACTAATGCAATTAAAGTTGGAAAAACTCCAAACGCTTATTTATTAACTGGAATTAGAGGTGTAGGAAAAACTACTACCGCCAGATTAATTGCAAAAGCTCTTAATTGTGAAAATAATGTATCTAAAAAAAATAATTGCAATCCAAATAACTTTTGTGATTCATGTAGAGACATTACAGAGTCAAGGCATATCGATGTTTTGGAAATGGATGCCGCATCCAAGACAGGAATAGATGATATCAGAGATTTAATTGAAAATTCGAAGTATAGTCCGACCAGCGCCAGTTTTAAAATATTTATCATTGATGAAGTTCATATGCTTTCAAAACAAGCTTTCAACGGATTATTAAAAACTCTAGAGGAACCACCTCCAAGTTTAAAATTTATACTTGCTACAACAGAAGTAAAAAAAATACCAATAACTATTCTTTCGAGATGTCAAAGATTTGATTTGAAAAGAGTAAAAATAGATCAAATTTTTAATCATTTAGATGAGATATCAAAAAAAGAAAAAGGAAATATTTCCTCAAAAGCTCTAAGAATAATCGCCCAGGTTTCTGAAGGTTCAGTGCGAGACGGTATTTCGCTTTTAGATCGAGCAATAACTTTTCAGAATGCAAATTCAAAAAATGAGATTAATGATCAAGATGTAAGAAATATGTTGGGTTTGGCTGATAAGAGCAAAGTCATCAATATTCTGAAAGAGGTACTAGAAGGCAACTCAAGTAAAGCTGTTGATATTTTAAAAGAGCTGATTAACCATGGGATTGAAGCAAAAAATTTCTTAAACGATGTTCTTGAAGTCCTAAGCTTGATGAATAGAAAATTAAGTTTAGGATCTATTAAAAATGATAAAATTTTACCCGAAGAGGAAATAAATTTAATCAACCAAATTTCAAACGGAATAAGTATAGAGGACATAGGTCTTTTTTGGCAATTTACAATAAAGACAATAGATGACTTAAAAATAATTAATGATGAAGAAATTACTTTAGAAATGTATATTATGCAATTAGCACACTTAAAAGGAATGAACACTAGTTTGGTTGAAAGCTCAAAAGAAGAAATAACAAACCATAATGAATTAAAAAAAGAAATCATTAAAGAGGAAAAAGATTTTAAAGAAAATAATACTCTAAAGATTAAAAGCCAACTTAAAAACACCGATCAGGTAAAAAACAAAGCAATCGAACAACCAAAATTAAAGACCGCAGAACCTGTCAAAATAAAAATAAATTCCTTTGAAGATATAGTAAAATTAGCTATTCAAGAAAATGAAATTGAATTGAAATATGATTTAGAAAGAAATGTGAAACTAGTAAGCTTTAAAAATGGCACTATAGATATAAGTTTTAATGAAAAACTTAACAAAAACTTTATAAAAATTTTAACGGAAAAACTTTACAGCTGGACAGGTGAAAGATGGATTATTTCTCTAAACAAAAAAATTGGAGAAAAAACAATTTTTGAAAGAAAAAATGAGTCAAGAAATAAGATAATTAACGAAGCAAAAAACAATAAAAAAATAAAAATGTTATTAGAAGCATTTGATGATGCTAATTTAATAAACGTTCAAAAGGATGACGAAAAATGACTAATTTTAACGAAATGCTAAAAAAAGCAAAACTTATGCAACAAAAAATGAGAGAAGCACAAGATGAAATTAAAAACATTCAAGTTGAAGGAGTATCTGGAGGAAATTTAGTAAAGGTAATTCTTTCTGGAGACTACGAGCTAAAGTCAATTTCCATTAGTGAAAATGCCAAAAAAGAAAGTCAAGAAATTATTAATGATTTAATAATTGCTGCCCATAACAACGCTAAAGAAAATTTAAAAAAGAAAACTTCAGAAGAGATTTCAAAAATTACAGGGGGCATAAATCTGCCTTTTGATATTAAATTCCCCTCATAATGGATAATAATATTATCGAAATAGAAGAACTAATAAAACAATTTTCAAAATTACCCGGATTGGGACCAAAATCTGCGAAAAGAATTATTTTAAAATTAATAAACAATAAAGATAATATGATAAAACCTTTGGCAAAGTCTTTAGCGAATGTTTACAAAAAAGTGGTTAGATGTTCTAATTGTGGAAATTTAAAAATAATTGATAAAACTTGTTTATGCGAGACTGATACTAATTATGATAAAATTTGTATTGTAGAAAATTTAGCTGACATGTGGGTGATCGACTCTGCGAATATCTATAAAGGTCACTACCACATTTTAGGGGGTACAATTAACTCTCAAGATAACACTGAAAATAAAAATGATTTAATCAAATCACTTATAAATAGAGTTAAAAAAAACAATTTAAAAGAGGTTATAATTGCAACAAGTGCAACAATTGAGGGACAAACAACTGCTCACTATATAGAAGACTTGATTAAAAATGATAAAATTAAAATCACTAAATTAGCACAAGGATTACCTGTTGGAGGCGAAATAGAACAGTTAGATGATGGAACACTTTTTTCAGCTTTTAAAAATAGAGTTCCAGTTACAGATAATTAATTAAGACTCTTTTTCTTAAGCCTTTTTTGATGTAGGAGAGGCTCAGTATAACCTGAAGGCTGAATCCTTCCTTTGAATACAAGATCGCAAGCAGCGGAAAAAGCAATAGAATTTTCAAAGTCATCGGACATTTTTTTATAACTTGATCTACCACTTCTAGCATAGGCAGGATCTTTTTCATTCTGATTATCTACAATTGTAGCCATTTTTTTCATTACATTTATTACTTGTTCTTTAGAGCATATTCCATGATGCAGCCAGTTAGCAATATGCTGAGAAGATATTCTTAAAGTCGCTCTGTCCTCCATTAAACCAACATTATTTATATCTGGTACTTTAGAGCAACCAACTCCGTGATCAATCCATCTTACAACATATCCAAGAATACCTTGAGCATTATTTTCTAATTCACGATTGATATCTTCTACAGCCCAATTAGGTCTATCAGCCTTTGGTATTTCTAGTAAATTTTCAAAATTCGTTTTATTTCTAGATTTAATTTTTTCTTGTTCTTTAAAAACATCTACTTTGTGGTAATGCATTGAATGTAAGGTGGCAGCAGTAGGAGAAGGGACCCATGCGCAATTAGCTCCAGACTTAGGATGTCCAATTTTTTGTTCCATCATATTTGCCATTTGATCTGGCATAGCCCACATTCCTTTACCTATCTGAGCCTTGCCTGAAAAACCACAACTTAATCCAATATCTACATTCCAATTTTCATATGAGTTTAACCAGGTAGATTTTTTCATTTCACCTTTAAAAATCATTGGACCTGCCTCAAAAGAAGTGTGCATTTCATCCCCAGTACGATCTAAAAATCCTGTATTTATAAAAACTATTCTGTTTTTTACTTGTCTAATACATTCTTTCAAATTAACAGTAGTTCTCCTTTCCTCATCCATTATACCAACTTTCATAGTAAATTTTTTTAAACCCAATACTTCTTCTACCTTAGTAAATAATTTATCTGTAAAGGCTACCTCTTCCGGCCCATGCATTTTTGGTTTTACTATATAGATAGAACCAGTTCTTGAATTATTTTTATTTTTGAAATCGTGCAACGCACACATTGTAGATACAAATGCATCCATAATTCCCTCTGGAATTTCTGAGCCATCTTTCAATGTGATAGCTGGACTAGTCATTAAATGGCCCACATTACGATTAAGAAGTAAGGCTCTCCCGTGTAATGATATTTTCTTACCATCTTTTGAAAAATAAGTTCTATTCTGATTGAGCTTTCGTACAAATTTTTTTCCATTTTTTTCCATATTTGCAGTCAAATCTCCTTTCATGAGACCTAACCAGTTCCTATAGCATTTTACTTTGTCCTCACCGTCAACTGCCGCAACAGAATCTTCATTATCAATAATTGTTGATATGGCTGATTCTACTATAAAGTCAGATATATTTGCTTTATCATTTTTTCCTATCGGGCTATCTGGGTTAATAATTATATCGAAATGAAGATTATTATTTTTTAGCAATATTGATGTTGGAGATGATTTATCACCATTGAAACCTATAAATTGATCTTCATTTTTTAAGTTAATTTTTTCACCGTTAACAATTAAAATTAATTTTTTATTTTCAATCTCAATTTTTTTTATATTTTTCCAACTACTTTTATTTAAGGTAAAAATTTCATCAAGAAAATTTCTTACGTAAGTTATTACTTTATTAGCGCGTTCTTTATTAAAAGATTTCCCTTTTTCTCCAGGTATTACGTCGGTTCCGTATAAGGAGTCATATAAACTTCCCCAACGAGCATTGGCAGCATTCAATGCGTATCTAGCATTATCTACTGGAACCACTAGCTGGGGACCAGCAATATTTGCAATTTCATCATCTACGTTAGAAGTATCAATTTTGAATTCATCACCCTCTTTTACTATATAAGAAATTGATTTTAAAAATTGAGTATATTTATTTTTATCAAATTTTTCTTTTGAATTAGCTAAATGCCAGTCATCAATTTGTTTCTGAACTTCTTCTCTTTTTTTAATAAGTTTTTTATTTATTGGAGAAAGCTCATGTACTACTTTTGCAAATTGATTCCAGAAATCATTCCTATCAATATCGGTGCCTGGGAGCACATCTTCATTGATGAAATCAAATAAAGTTTTGTTTATTTTTAATTCGTTTTTACTAATAAATTTCATATAGCACCAATCTTACCCCATCTGTATCGGTACCTGAGAGATTTACTCCTTCGGTGAGAACATGTCTCTTTCCAGAATTGTATTTGCACGGTCCTTTTGCCTGAGAGTTTCCGGGGTGGTTGCTCCTTCGGCGCTACATTTAAGTAATCTCTCCCGTTTTTTTAATATTTTCGCCTAGTAAAACTTTAAAGTCAAATGATAATTGATCTCAGTTTATTGACAATTTATTGACTTATTTTAATTCTATTACAAAGCGAATTATTATAGAAATAAAATATGAAAAATTATCTTGAGTTTGAAAAAGAAATAAAAAATTTAGAAGATGAAATGGAACTTCTAAAAAGCCCAGGTAATGAAAGTATTTCTGAGGTCGATACAAATAAAATAAAATCAACCCAGGATGAAATCAATTCAAAATTAAAAAGTATTTACTCTAATCTGAACAGTTGGCAAAAAACTCAAGTGGCCAGACACGAAGACAGACCAAGAGCAAATTTTTACATCAAGAAAATATTTAAAGATTTCACACCTTTAGCAGGCGATAGATATTTCGGAGATGATCAATCTGTTACTACCGGTTTTGGATTAATTAATGAGAAATCTGTTTTAGTAATTGGTCAAGAGAAGGGAGAAGACTTAAACACTAGAATTGAAAAAAATTTTGGCATGATGAGTCCGGAAGGTTACAGAAAATGTATTAGACTAATGAAGTTAGCAGACAGATTTAAAATTCCAATAATTACTTTCATTGATACTCCGGGAGCTTACCCAGGAATAGGAGCTGAACAAAGAGGCCAAGCATCTGCAATAGCTCATTCAATTGAATGTTGCATGTCACTTAAGGTTCCAAATATTTCAGTAATAATTGGTGAAGGAGGATCTGGAGGAGCCATAGCTCTTGCTTCATCTAATAAAGTTATAATGTTAGAAAATTCAATTTATTCTGTCATATCACCAGAAGGATGCGCCTCCATTTTATGGAGAGATCCTGGTAAATCCTTGGAAGCTGCTGAGGCAATGAAGCTTTCATCTCAAGACCTCCTCAAACTTAGAGTTATAGACGATATTATACCTGAACCGTTAGGAGGAGCGCATAGAAATCACGATGAAATTGCTCAAAATATAAAAAATACTATTTTAGAAAATTTAAATTATTTTGAAAAAATGAGCTCAGAGGAAATTTTTGATCATAGAAAAAATAAATTTCTCAAAATTGGAAGAGATGGAGGATTTACTAAATCTTCTAGTGACGGCGAAAATGGATTGGAGTTTAAAGAGCCAGTTTTCCTAAAGATTAAAAGAATTTTTAGTCAAAACAAATATATTATATCTGCTTTAGGACTGGCTATAATTGCCTCAATAATTGCATTGCTTTACTAAATATTGTTGTAAAATTGCAATTTTTTCCAAAAAACAACAATTAATCGTTAATCAAATCTTGACAATTTTGAATTAAATCTATTTAAGGGCAATGTTGGTAAATATACTAACATTAGTTAAACAAATAAGGATAAGTAAAAACAATGAGTACACTAAAAGGTAAAGTAAAGTGGTTCAATGGAACTAAGGGTTACGGCTTCATTGAAAGAGAAGACAAAGAAAAAGACGTGTTCGTTCACTCTTCAGCTGTAAGAGAAGCTGGTTTAAAATATTTAAACGAAGGTGATGAATTAACGTTTGAAGTGGAGAGCACGGATAAAGGTCCTGCTGCTGTTAAATTGCAGAAAACATCTTAATTCTAAATTTTCCAAATCATAAATTAGCGGGACTTACGCTATTTAGCCTATGTCCCGTTAATTATTCCTTGAAAAAGACACATTTATTTCTTAAATAGACAAAAAATGAATAGAAAAAAAATATATCAAATTTATTCACATTCTCACAGAATGCACGCTAGGCTATTGCTTAGCTAAATCATTACATATTTTAAAATACAAATTTATCAATAATTAATATAAAAAGGAGTTATGCAGCAGTAGCTCAGTTGGTTAGAGCACTAGTTTGTGGAACTAGGGGTCGGTGGTTCGAATCCACCCTGCTGTACCATAAAATGAAGAAAGATAAAAAAAACAAACCCTCAAAAGATCTTCCGTTAGGATTTGTTGATAGACAAGAAAAAGAATTACTCGTACGTGATTTCATAATTTCTAATATTAAGGAAGTCATGATCAAGTACGGTTTTCAGTATCTCGAAACCCCAAGTTTTGAGTATACGGATAGTATTGGAAAATTTTTACCTGACAAAGATAGACCAGATGAAGGTGTTTTTTCATTTCAAGATGAAAAAAATTGGCTTTCTCTCAGATATGATTTGACAGCACCATTAGCTAGATATGTTGCAAAAAATTACTTAGAGATTCCAAAACCATTTAAAAGATATCAACTTGGAACAGTATGGAGAAATGAGAAACCTGGGCCAGGAAGGTTTAGAGAATTTTTGCAATTTGATGCAGATTTCGTTGGTACAAAAAGTTTACAAGCTGATGCTGAGTTATGTGTTTTGATTTCGGAAATACTTGAGAATTGTGGGTTAAATAAAAAAGAATATATTATTAAAATTTCTTCAAGAAAAATTACTGAGGAAATATTCAAAAAAATTAAAATAGATAGCAACGAACAAAAATTGGCAACTTTAAGAGCCCTAGATAAAATTGATAGACTTGGCTGGGATGGTGTTAAAAAATTGTTAGGAGAAGGTAGAAAAGATAAATCTGGAGATTTTACTAAAGGAGCAAATTTAAGTCAAAAAAATATAGATTTATTAGAAAAGGAATTAAATAATAACTCACCTAAAACAGAAGATTTAAAAGAAATATTAAAAATATTTAATGATTACAATTTTAGTAACTTTGAAATTGATCCCTCTGTAATAAGAGGATTAGAATATTATACGGGTCCGATTTTCGAAGTGAACTTAAAATTTGATGTAAAAAATAATAAAGGACAGGTCGTACAATTTGGTTCTATTGGCGGTGGTGGAAGGTATGATAACCTTGTAAGTAATTTTGGTAATTACGATGCGCCCGCAACTGGTATCTCAATAGGATTAGATAGGTTAGTTTATGCGTTGATGCAAAAAAAAGAATTCAAAGTCAAGCAAACAAAACCTGTTGTTATTTGTATTTTCGAAAAAAGCTCAATGAAAGAATATATTAGCCTACAAACAATTTTAAGATCTGAAGGAATTAGTGTTGAAATTTATCCCGGAGAAGGAAAGTTAAAAAAACAAATGGAATATGCAAATAAGATAAAATCACCAGCTGTTATTCTTTATGGTGAAAATGAAATCAAAACAGGCAAACCAACATTGCGAAATCTAGTTTCAGGAAATGAAAAATCAACAACAATTAAAGAGTTAGCTTATGAGATCAAAAAAATTATCTGAACAAATTATAAAAACTTTTAAAAACAGCGGATTTGAGTTATCCGAACCAGATGTATTATTAGACTCTGAGTTTATTATTGAAAGATCAGGTGAAAAATTTAGAAGTTCAATGCTTACTTTTGAGAGTGAGGATGGGAAAATTATGTGTTTAAGACCGGATCTTACAGTAGCATCTTCTTTAAATTATTTACAAAAAAAAACTAAATCAAAAATTTATTACTCGGGCCAAGCTTATAGAAGATCAGAGAAGAAAAATTCGGATTTTGTTAACGACCAGTTAGGAATTGAAATTTTCGGTTCCAAAAATCAAATACAAGATGATTTTAAAGTTATCTCAACAATTTTAAACTCTGCAAGGAAAATTAAAAGAAAAAAAATCCAAATTAAAGTTGGAGATGTAAGTTTATTTAAAAGTTTAATTAATTCACTTGATATGCCTGAAAGATGGAAATTAAGATTAATAAAACACTTCTGGAGACCAAGATATTTTGAAGATCTTTTAAAAAGATTGGAGAAAAATTCAGATATTGATGCTGAAACTTTTGATACAGATAAGAAAAGATTTTATGAAATGAAAAAGATGGACAAAGACAGAGTAATTGCAGGAAGATCGATATTAGAAATATTAAATAGATTTGATAAAAAAATAAAAGACCCAAGATCTTTCAATGAAGGGAAAAAGATCGTTAAAATTATAAGATCTTTTCTTAAAATAAATTGTAAATTATCTCAATTAGAAAAAAAACTTTTAGAATTTACAAAAAAAAATAATCTTAAAAAAAATATTTTTAATGACTTTAAATCAATTCAAAACTTAAAAAAACTTAAAGAAGATGTAAATTTTATCTCTAATTTTGGAAGAGATATAGAGTATTACACAGGTATTGTATTTGAAGTTTTTGCAGGGCAGAAAGAAATTGCTAGAGGCGGTAGATATGATGATTTATTAAAAAGTTTAGGTGCAAAAAAAAATATTCCTGCGGTGGGTGCAGCAATTAATCTAAAAAATATATGAAAAACGTAATTACTATAGGTTTACCAAGCAAAGGTCGATTAAAAGATAAAGCAATATCTTTCTTCGAAGAGAAGGGTTTTAAAATATTACAAAGCAGCAAAGAGAGAAATTATTTTGCAACTATTGAAAATAAACCTAATTTAAAAATAATTTATCTTCATGCAAAAGAGATCATACAAAGAATGGGTGATGGTACTCTCGATCTTGGAATTTCAGGCTTAGATCTCTTAAATGAGTCTGAAAAAAATTTGCAAGATAAGATTATAATTAAAAACAAACTTAATTTTGGAAAAGCTAATTTAGTCGTTGCAGTTCCAGATGATTGGATTGATGTCCAAACAATTGCTGATCTTGAGGAAGTATCATTCGATATTAGATCCAAAAGAAATACAAGGTTAAGAGTAGCAACAAAATATCCCAACTTAACTAACGATTTCTTGCTTTCTAAAGGAGTAACTCAATATAAGTTGATACCAAGTCTTGGTGCCACTGAAACTTATCCTTTTATAGGATCTTCGGAAATAATAACAGATATTACATCCACAGGTAAAACTTTGCTTGATAATAATCTTAGAGTTCTAAAGGATGGAAATATTCTAAATTCGATTGCATGTTTATTTGTTGCAAAAAAAAAGGCCACAAATTTGCAGCCTTTTTTAAATTCATTGGGTTAAGTGAAATTACATTCCCATTCCGCCCATTCCACCCATACCGCCCATACCGCCGCCCATTGGAGGCATAGCTGGAGCTGAGTCTTTATCTTCTGGTTTATCTGCAATCATAGCTTCAGTTGTAATTAGTAAGCCAGCAATTGATGCAGCATCTTGAAGAGCAGATCTAACTACTTTAGTAGGATCAATAATTCCCTTCGCAAACATATCAACGTACTCCTCATTTTGAGCATCAAACCCTTGTGAAGACTTTTTTCCTTCCAAAAGTTTTCCAACAACCACAGAACCGTCAACACCTGCATTCGCAGTGATTTGTCTTACTGGAGCTTGTAAAGCTTTTTGAACAATATCTACACCAGCTTTTTGATCATCACCTTTTACTTTGAGACTATCTAAATCTTGAGCAGCATAAAGTAAAGCACAACCACCACCGATAACCACACCTTCCTCAACTGCAGCCCTCGTAGCATTAAGAGCATCTTCAACTCTATCTTTTCTTTCTTTAACCTCTACTTCAGTTGCTCCGCCAACTTTAATTACAGCGACACCACCAGCGAGTTTAGCTAATCTTTCTTGTAATTTTTCTTTATCATAGTCAGATGTAGTTTCATTGATCTCAGATCTAATCTGATTACATCTAGCTTCGATGTCTGATTTTTTTCCTTCTCCTGCAACAATTGTACTATTTTCTTTATCAATTTTTACTTTTTTGCAAGATCCTAGATCTCCGATTTTAACATTTTCAATCTTAATACCGAGATCTTCAGATATCACCTGTCCGCCAGTTAAAATTGCGATGTCTTCTAACATAGCTTTTCTTCTATCTCCAAAACCTGGAGCTTTAACTGCAACTACTTTTAATCCACCTCTTAATTTATTAACTACTAAAGTTGCAAGGGCTTCACCCTCCACATCTTCAGAAATTATCATTAAAGGTCTATTAGCTTGAACAACAGATTCTAAAAGAGGGACCATTGGTTGAAGATTAGTTAATTTTTTTTCCACTAAAAGAACTAAAGGATTTTCTAATTCAGTTGTCATTTTTTCTGTATTAGTAACAAAGTAAGGGGATAAATATCCACGGTCAAATTGCATTCCTTCAACTACGTCAAGTTCAGTTTCAACACCTTTTGCCTCCTCTACTGTGATTACTCCTTCATTTCCTACTTTTTGCATAGCTTTTGAAATCATATCACCTATCGATTTTTCACCATTAGCTGAAATAGTTCCTACTTGAGCCACTTCTTCATTTGCTTTAACTTTTTTCGATGAAGATTTTAATTTATTGATCACATGCTCAACAGCTTTATCAATACCTCTTTTGATATCCATAGGATTCATTCCTGCTGTTACATATTTTAAACCTTCATTCACAATTGACTGTGTAAGAATAGTAGCTGTTGTAGTTCCATCACCAGCATTATCATTTGTTTTGCTAGCAACTTCTTTAACCATTTGTGCTCCCATGTTTTCAAACTTGTCTTCTAATTCAATTTCTTTAGCAACAGAAACGCCATCTTTTGTTGTTCTTGGAGCACCGTAAGATTTATCCATAACCACATTTCTACCTTTTGGACCCAAAGTTACTTTAACTGCATTAGCCAAAGTATTAACACCTGTCAGCATTTTTGATCTAGCTTCAGTGTCAAATTTAATTATTTTTGCCATTTTTTTCTCCCTTTATTTAGATTATTTTTTACCTTTTGAAATTCCCATTATGTCAGACTCTTTCATAATGCTATACTCTTTTCCGTCAATTTTTACTTCTGTTCCAGACCATTTTCCGAATAAAACAATATCGCCAACTTTAACATCCATCGGAGTTAGTTTTCCGTTTTCGTTTTTTGATCCTGGACCAACAGCAACAACCTCTCCCTCTTGCGGTTTTTCTTTAGCTGTATCTGGTATTATTATCCCACCAGCAGTTTTTTCCTCACTGTCTAGTACTTTTATTAAAACTCGGTCATGTAAAGGTCTAAATTTCATTTTATTCTCCTGTTTGTATAGGCTGATATGGTAAGTTTTATTGAAATTTCAAGAGAAGAAGAGGTAATTAAGCTAAAAGTCTCGATATTGCTATATTTTATTAACTTTTTTATAAGGTATTTAAAGGACAATTTATTTTGAAAAAACTAGATCATTTGAAGAACATTTATAATAATTACGATCATTTCATAATCGATCTTTGGGGAGTAGTCCATAATGGGGTTCAGCCGTATGAAGGAGCGATGAAAACAATTGAAGAGTTATATAATAACAAGAAAAATTATATCTTTTTATCAAATGCCCCTAGACCAGTTAACGATGTGAGAAAATTTCTAATTGAAAAAATGCTAATAGATAAAAAATTTTTAAACAACATACTTACATCAGGTGAAGCTGCTATAAATTCAATTAAGAACTTCAACTATGGTAAATTTTTTTTTCATTTAGGTCCTGATAGAGATAGTAAAATTTTTGAAGGTTTAGAAAATCATAAAACAAATCTAGAAAAATGTGATTATATTTTATGTACAGGTCTTTACGATAGTGAAATGAACAAATTGAATTATTATGAAAAATTACTTGAAAACAGTACAGCTAAAAAAATGATCTGTACAAATCCTGATTTAATTGTTGATAGAGGAAATACTCAAGAATATTGTGCTGGAAGTATAGCTAAAATATTTGAAAAAATAGGTGGAGAGGTGGTTTATTTTGGCAAACCACACAAAGAAATTTATAATTCAATTTTAAAAGAAAAAGACAAAGCTTTAATTATCGGAGATAATTTAAGAACAGATATAAAAGGAGCTAATTTAATTAAACAAGACTCTCTTTTCATAATTGATGGAGTTCACAAAAACGAAATTACACAATTAGACAACTTAAGTAATATTTTAAGAAAATATAATGTTGAAACAAATTTCATACAAGAAAAATTAAATTGGTAAAAATGAAAATATTCAAAAGCACATCTATAAGTAACAATTATAAAAACTCAATAATTGCTATTGGAAATTTTGATGGAATACATATCGGTCATAAAAAGGTTTTAAATGCCGCTTATAAAAAAGCAAAAAAAATGAAAAAAAAATTTGGACTTTTAACTTTTGAACCAGTCCCGGTAATGTTCTTTAATAAAAATGTTCTTAACCATAGATTAGATACACTACCTCAAAAAATCTTCAATCTTAAAAAGGAAAAGTTAGACTTTATTATTATTCAAAAATTTAATAAAAAATTTTCAAAATTAAGTTATAAAGATTTTATTTATAAAATATTATATAAAAAGATTAAATGTAAATACTTATATGTGAGTAAAAATTTTAAATTTGGAAATAAAAGAGAGGGTAACATTTCTAAATTAAAAAAACTTGAAAAAAAATTTCTTTATAAAACTATAATAACACCCCCTTTAATGAAAAAGAAAAAAACTATTTCTTCAACAATAATTAGAAAATTATTAAAAAACGGTGAAATAAAAAAAGCTAATTACTTATTAAGTAGAAATTGGGAAATTGTTGGCAAAGTTATTAAAGGATCTCAAAGGGGAAGAAAAATTGGCTTCCCCACATGTAATATTTTGTTAAAAAAATACATAATACCCAGGTTTGGTGTTTACGCTGTAAATGTAAAAATTAACAACATACTTAAAAAAGGTATTGCAAACATTGGATATAGACCAACATTTAATGGAAAAAAACTTTTATTAGAGGTAAATATTTTTGGAATTAAAAAAAACCTATATAATAAAAATATTAATGTGATATTTAATAAATTTATAAGACCTGAAAGAAAATTTAATAATATAATAGAATTAAAAAATCAAATTAGAAAAGATATAAAACAAGCAAAATAAAATGTCTAAAGAAAGTCTACAGCTTCCCAAAACAGCTTTTTCAATGAAGGCAAATTTGCCAAATAAAGAGCCAGATATAATTCAGCATTGGGAAAAAATTGATCTTTATAAAAAGTTAAGAAAAAAATCTAAAGGAAAGGAAAAGTTCGTTCTTCACGATGGACCACCATATGCAAACGGTCATATACATATGGGAACTGCTTTAAATAAAATTTTAAAAGACATGATAACTAGGTTTCATCAAATGAATGGAAAAGACTCTGTTTATGTTCCAGGTTGGGACTGCCACGGACTACCAATTGAGTGGAAAATTGAAGAACAGTATAAAAAAAAGAAAAAGAATAAAGATGAAGTACCTATTAAAGATTTTAGACAAGAGTGTAGAGAGTTTGCTGAAAGCTGGATCGATGTTCATATTAAAGAGTTCAAAAGATTAGGTGTGGTTGGAGATTTTGATAATTATTACTCTACAATGAGTTATGAAGCAGAAGCTCAAATAGTTCGAGAATTAGGTAAATTTCTTTTAGATGGAAGTTTGTATCAGGGTTTCAAACCAGTTCTTTGGTCAACAGTAGAAAAGACCGCTTTAGCAGACGCAGAAGTGGAATATATGGATCACACGTCAAACACAATATATGTTGGTTTTAAAGTTAAGGAAACTGATAAAGATTTTTTAAAAGATACCAGCATAATTATATGGACAACAACACCATGGACAATACCAGCAAACAAAGCTTTAGCCTTCAATAGTAATATTGATTATTCGATATTAGAAATAGGTAATATTGAAAATTTCAAAGAAAAAAAAATTGTAGTTGCAACAAATTTAGTAAAAGAAATTATTAATACTTGTGAAATTAAAAGTTATAAAGAGTTAAGAAAATTTAAGGGTTCAGAATTTCAAAATACAATTTGTAGCCATCCATTTTTAAAAATGAAATTTGACTATGACGTCCCTATGTTGGACGCACAATTTGTTAACCTTGAGCAAGGAACTGGAATTGTACACTGCGCGCCAAGTCACGGGCCAGATGACTTTAATTTATGCTTAGAAAATAATATTCCTTCTCTCTACACTGTTGACGACTCAGGACTTTATACAAAAGAAATTCCTTTCTTTGAAAAGACACATGTTTTTAAAGCTGACGATATCGTAATAGAGAAACTAAAAGAGCAAAAAAAATTACTAAAATATGATAAGTTAAATCACACTTACCCACACTCGTGGAGGTCTAAAGCACCACTTATTTATAGGGCTACACCACAATGGTTTATATCCATGCAGAAAAATGATTTAAGAAAAAAAGCTATCAAATCAATTAATGAAACTAATTTTTTTCCAAAGAAAGGAAAAGATAGACTATTGTCGATGATAGAGGGTAGACCAGATTGGTGTGTTTCAAGACAAAGAGTCTGGGGAGTTCCCTTGCCAATTTTCATAAATAAAAAAACCAAAGAGCCCTTAAGAGACCAAAAGGTTATAGATAGAATTGCTTTAATGTATGAAAAACAAGGGTCAGACTGTTGGTTTACTGATGATCCGAAAGTTTTTTTAGGAGATAGCTATGATCCAAATGATTATGAAAAATTAAATGATATCGTTGAAGTATGGTTTGATAGTGGTTCAACGCATAGCTTTGTTCTAGAAAAAAGAAAAGATTTAAAATGGCCAGCAGATATGTATTTGGAAGGTTCTGACCAGCATAGAGGCTGGTTCCATTCATCATTATTAGAGTCATGCGGAACTAGGGGAAAAGCACCTTTTAAAAGTATTCTTTCTCATGGTTTTGTTGTTGATGGCAAAGGTATGAAAATGTCGAAATCTATGGGAAACGTTATTTCTCCAGAGGACATATTAAAAAACTATGGCGCTGATATTCTTAGAGTGTGGGCTTCAGCATCTGACTATTCTGAAGATTTAAGAATAGATAAAAATATTTTAATACAGCACGCAGAGTCTTACAGAAAAATCAGAAACACCTTTCGATTTATGCTTGGAAATTTGAAAGATAAGTTTGAAAAACAAGATTTTGAAAAAATTAATTTAATTGAATTCGATGAGCTAGAGCAATTTATATTACATAAATTATATTTAATAAGCAATTCTGTGACAGAGAACCTAAAAAGCTATAATTTTCATAAATTATATAAAGAGCTATTGAATTTTTGTGCACTGGATCTTTCTTCTTTCTACTTTGATATCAGGAAAGATGTTCTCTACTGTGATAGCTTAAATTCCAAGAAAAGAAAGAATTGTGTTACTGTTCTTAACATTATTCTAGAAAGCTTATTAAAATGGTTTGCACCAATTTTAGTTTTCACTACAGAGGAGATATACAGTTTAGTTGACAAAAAAAATGAGAGCATTCATGAAAATAGCTTCGTTAAGATACCTCAAAATTGGAAAAATGATAAACTTTACGAAAAATGGTCAAATTTATTTAAAATTAAACAAGAAACAAATGTTGCTATAGAAGAGAAAAGAGCAAGTAAAGAGATAGGTTCAAGCTTAGAAGCTGAAATAAAATTAATAATTAATAAAGAAAAATTCGAATTGCTTAATGATATAGACTTGGCTGAGTATTTTATTGTTTCTAAAGCAGAAAAAAAATTGTCAGAGAAAGACGAATTAAAAATTGAGGTTAGCAAAGCTAAAGGAAAAAAATGTGAAAGGTGCTGGAAAATCTTAGAAAATCAATGTACAAGATGTTCAAATTTAGCAGGAAGTAAGATCTGACTAATTTTCAAAATATAAAAAATAAGATACTTAAAAAAGAAAATATTTATTTTCTATCTTTTATTTTTATAATTTTTTTTCTAGACAGATATTCAAAAAATTTAATATTAAATCTTTTAGAAAATGAAAAATATCTATTTATAAATAATTACTTAAATTTAAATTTAGTTTTTAATACAGGCATAGGCTTCGGCCTTTTCAGTTTTAATGATGGGATATATTATAATATGCTATCAATTTTGATCTTTTTAATAATATTAGTTTTAATTTATTTAATGTTTAATTCTAAGACTGGTGACAAGATATTTTTTTCGTTAATAATTGGCGGAGCGATAGGAAATTTATACGATAGGATTTTTTACAAAGCAGTGCCAGATTTTATAGATTTTCATATAAAAGAATTTCATTGGTTCACTTTTAATGTTGCAGATATTTTTATATCATTTGGCATTATTTTCATGATATTAAATGAGCTTGTATTTAGAAAAGAAAAAAATGAGATTTAAATTCATAGCTTTATTTTTGCTTTTAACTTCATGTGGTTCTTTCGATGAGGCCGGCAAAGCATTAAGAAATGAAAAAACAAGAACTACTGATGAATTTTTAATTGAAAAAAGAGGACCTTTGTCTCTCCCTCCAAAGATGGGAGAATTACCAAAACCAAGATCTAAAGATGAGAGAGATAAAAAGAATAAAAATCTTTTAGAGACAGTAAATGAAGATGGAAATTTAAAAGAGAAATCTGAACTAGAAAAAATTTTCTTAGAGGAGATCAGAAAAAATTAATGGTCATTAACAATAATATAAATTTTGAAAGTTATGTCCCAGTAAACAAATTTAAAGATAAAAAAAACTTTAATAAAAAGGTACTTGATGCCTTAATTAAAAAAACAAAAAAAGAAGTTGAAGAGAAGAAAAATGTTTTTTATTCTTTTTCTAAAAATTTTAAATTAAATTTAAATTCAGTAGACCTTAAAAAATATAAAAAATTTCAAAGAATTATTATTATTGGGATGGGAGGGTCGATATTAGGAGCACAGGCTATAAATTCTTTTTTAAAAAAAAAAACTAACAAAGAATTTATTTTTATAAATAATCTTGATCTTAAACAAATAAATGAATTAAACAAAAATAAAAATTTAAAAAATTCATTATTTCTAATCATATCTAAATCAGGAAACACGATTGAAGTTTTGTCTATAATTAACTCTCTCAAAAACAAAGCAAATTTTAGTTTTAAAAATACTTTGATCATTACTGATGATAAAAAAAGTCATATTAATAAGTTTGCAAATAAATCTAAAATTAAAGTTATTTTTCATCGAAAATACATTGGTGGCAGATACTCTGTTCTTACAGAAACAGCATTAGTACCTTGTTATTTTATGGGCATAAATACCTTTAAGTTGAGAAAAGAAACTTTAAATTTTCTCTATAAAAAAAAATCGTCTTTAATAAAAAATGTAATTAATTTATCTAAAGTTTATAATTCAAAAAAAATTAATTCTTTAGTCTTATTAAGTTATTGTGAGGAATTAGATTATTTTTTACTATGGTGTCAGCAATTAATTGCTGAAAGTCTTGGAAAAAAAGGTAAAGGAATACTACCTTTTATTTCTATTGGACCAAGGGACCATCACAGCCTTCTTCAGCTTTATTTAGACGGTCCCAAAGATAATTTTTTCTATATATTTTCATTGAAAAATAAAAAAAAGAAAAAAAATTTTAGAGGATTATTTGTTGAGGCTTTAAATAATGCCAATATTAACGAAGTTCTTGAGAATCAAAAAAAAGCTATGATTTCGTTGTTAAAAAAAGAGCAGATTCCCTTCCTATCAATTGAATTAAAAAAGAGAAGCGAAGAAACTCTTGGAGAATTATTTTCTTACTTTATTTTAGAAACGATATTTATGAGTGAAAACTTAAAAGTTAATCCATTTAACCAGCCAGCTGTAGAAAAATTAAAAATACTTACAAAAGAAAATTTTTTTAAAAAGAACCAAAAATAATTTTAGATCTTCCGTAATTCTTAAATAGATCAATTTTTAAAATTTTATTAAGTTCTTCCTCAGAATTTTTTTCACGGTGAATAATAATTTTGTGACTCTTGTTAAATATTTTTTTTTTCTTAATAAGATTAATGACTTCAATATAGGTATTATCTTTATATGGTGGATCGAGAAAAATTAAATCAAATTTACTTTTAATATTTGATTTTTCAAGATAATTTTCAATATCTAAAAATATTAATTCTGATTTATTAGTTAACTTTAAGTTGGCTATATTTTTTCTTAAAATAGAAAAAGCCAAAGGGCATCTCTCTACAAAAACAACATTTTTTGCATTTCTTGACAAACACTCAATTCCAAACGATCCAGTTCCTGAATATAAATCTAATATATTTGCACCATCTAAATTAAATTTTGTATTTTTTTCATGAACGATAATATTAAAGATATTTTCTTTGACGTAATCTCTAAGAGGTCTGGTAGTCGACGAATTAGTATGGGATATTTTTTTTCCTCTAAATTTTCCACTTATTATTCTCATACTTTTTTTATTACTCTCCAACCAATATCTTTTCTATAAAAACCTTCTTTCCAATTTATTTTTTTTATGTGTTGAATAATTTTTTTTCTAATTTTTAAAAAGTTTCTTCCTTTACAAACAACATTTAAAACTCTTCCACCAGCAGATATAATATTTCCATCAATTTTCTTTGTACCAGCATGTATAATAAATAAATTTTTCTCATCTTTTAATTTTTTTATCTTTAAAATTTTTCCTTTTTTGTAGTTTCCCGGATATCCCTTAGAACACAAAACAATTGTCATACATTTATTTTTTTCCCAGCTCAGTTTTATTTTTTTCAATTTGTTTTTTAAAGAATAGTTAATTATTTTAAATAAATCAGTTTTAAGCCTAGGTATTATAACCTGGCATTCAGGATCACCCATTCTTACGTTGTATTCGATTAAATATGGATCATTATTTTTAATCATTAATCCAACATAAAGAAAACCTCTATAGAATTGTTTTCTGTCTTTTAAAGCTTTTAAAGTCGGTTTTACGATTCTTTTAATAATTTTGATTTCCAATTCTTTGTTTATTATTGGCGCTGGAGAGTATGCTCCCATACCGCCTGTATTAGGTCCTAGATCTTTTTCGAAAACCTTTTTATGATCTTGTGCAGTGCCGAAATTAATATAGCCATGTTTATCTACAATTAAAAAGTAGCTAGCTTCCTCTCCATCTAAAAATTCTTCGAGAATAACTTTTTTTGAGCTTTTAAATTTGCCTTTAAATATTTGGTTTGAAATTTCAAAAGCTTTTTTCTTAGTTTTACATATTACAACTCCTTTACCCGCCGCCAAGCCATCAGCCTTGACTACAATAGGTGAGTTAAATTTTTTGATGGAGTTTTTAAAATCTTCTTTATTTCTACAAATTTTAAAATTTGCAGTTGGTATCTTATATTTTTTACAAATTAATTTCATAAAAGCTTTTGAACCTTCAAGCTTAGAGGCGAATTTACTAGGGCCAAAAACTTTAATTTTATTTTTTTTAAGGAAATCTACTATACCTTTTACTAATGGTTCTTCAGGTCCAACTACAACTAAGCGAATATTATAAAGTCTAAGAGTTTTTAGTAATAATTTGAAGTTAAGAAAATTAATATCCAAATTAGTAGCTATTTTTGCTGTACCAGCATTACCAGGGAAACAAAAGATTTTACCGATTTGCCGAGAGTCTTTTAACTTTCTACATAATACATCTTCACGACCTCCACTACCAATTAAAGCAATATTCATAATTAAAGAATTGTTATATATTATTTAAATTATGAGTGAAATAAAAGCAAAGTTAAAATATTTAGCTAACACCTTCGAAGTTATTGAGAGGGGTGATTACGTCGAATGCGCTGTATCAAAAAAAAAAATCTCACTTGAAAATTTAAATTATTGGAACGTTGATCTTCAGGAGGCCTATTTTTCACCTGCAGAAGTTAAGAAAAGATTTGAAAAATTAAAGTAATTAATTTTTTTAAATTATTTCCACCTATTATGTGTCAAAATCCATTGGCTAGGATCTCTCAATATAAGTTTTTCGATAGTATTATTAATTTTTTTTGTTATTAATTCTTTATTTTTTTTTTCAATTTCTGAAATATAAATTGGATCTAATATTTCCATTTCAAATTTATCATCTTGGTTTCTCGAAATATAAATTGGAACGATATCACAATTAAAACGAGAAGATAATTGAGCAG
Source organism: uncultured Pelagibacteraceae bacterium (assembly GCA_902524105.1). GTDB lineage: Bacteria > Pseudomonadota > Alphaproteobacteria > Pelagibacterales > Pelagibacteraceae > Pelagilacustribacter. The sequence continues at coordinate 30,024 of CABZCD010000010.1, forward strand.
GTAGAGTTGTCGTGTGTGCTCCGTTATTAAAAAAATTTACTCTTGGACCTTCACTAACTCTTTGGTCGACCATCAAAGCGACACTATAACCTTTTTTCATATACCCCAAAGATTCTTTCACTCCGTTTAAACCTTTTTTAATTTGGTTTTGACAAACAAAAGTCTTACGCAAGTACTCCATAAATGGATTCAAAAAAATATTGTTTAAAGGTCGATAAATTGTTGCTAATTTTACCTGAGCTTTTGTGAGCTCCATGGACATCAACTCATAATTTGCAAAATGCCCAGAAATGAATATTACAGGCCTATTTTTTTTTACTATTTCGTCTATGACTTTTTTATTTTTAATAACAATATGATTAGATTTTCTTTTAAATGAACCTAGATAAATATATTCTATAAATGTTTTCCCGTAGTTAGACCACA
>CABZCD010000011.1 GCA_902524105.1 uncultured Pelagibacteraceae bacterium
GATTTTCTAGTGCTCCAGGTCTATTAAGAGTATTTGGTGTAACACCAGATCTAATGGCAGTAACTTTTATTGGATCAGCTTTTTGGATGTTAGCTTGTATGGTAGTTGGAGTAAGAGCTGCTTTAGACTATAAATCTTTTTGGAGAGCTTTAGGTGTTGTAATTGTAGCCTGGTTATTTCAAGCGATTTTATTATTTACAATTTTAATTTTATTTAGAAATTTTTAGATCGGAAAAATTGTTTTTGATAGCTTACAGCTATTACAAAATTTAAAACCATGCATAATTAAATTTTGTTTAACACTCTCGTCTTCTTTTTTACATTCCTCACAGATAATATTATTTAAATCACTATTTTCATCTATGACAATATGGTCATCGTTTTTCATAATAATTAATATATCATCATTTTAATGAAAAAAATTATTCTAATCTTATTTATTTATTTTATAAACTTAAGCGTATTTGCAACAGAAACAAAAAAAGCATATTTTGCAGGAGGTTGCTTTTGGTGCATGGAAGAATCTTATGATCAAGTAGATGGAGTTTTATCATCAATTTCTGGATACTCGGGAGGGCATCTTAAGAATCCAAAATATGAGGATGTTATTTACAAAGATACTGGTCACGTGGAAGTAATAGAGGTCACATATAACCCGTCAGTTGTGAGCTATAAAGATTTATTAAATATTTATTGGAAAAATATTGATCCCTTCGATGCTTCAGGTCAGTTTTGTGATAAAGGCAAAAGTTATAGATCTGTGATTTTTTTTGAAAATAAAAGTCAAAAAGAACTTATTGATAAATCATTTCAAGAAATAGAGAAAAAATTTGATAAAAAAATTGTTACTTTAGTTTGGAAATTTAACGTTTTTTACCCTGCTGAAAATTATCACCAAAATTATTATGAAAAAAATTTTATTCGTTATCTAATGTACAAAAATGCTTGTAAAAGAGAAGAAACATTAAAAAAGATATGGAATTAAAAAAAATATTTATAACTTTATTTTTTGTACTTACATTTAATAATCTAAACGCAGAAATGATCAAACCATCGAAAGAATTATCTGCTTTCGACGTAGTTAAAATTCAACTAGAGGCATTAAAAAAAAATAACAATTTAAATGATGGAATAAAACAAACTTGGCTTTTTGCTCACCCAGATAATAAAAAATTTACTGGCCCATACAAAAGATTTGAGGGTATGTTACTTGGCCAGCAGTATAAAATTCTTTTAAACCACTCATCACATAAAATAAATTTAATAAGTAATAGCCCAAATACTTTTATTTATGGTGTTGAAATATTAGACGATGATAAGAAATTATTTTTTTATGAGTGGCATGTACAAAAAGGCAGCGATAAAGATTGTAGCAATTGCTGGTTTACTTCTGCCGTTTCACAACCATTTGATCAAGGGAACACTATTTGAAACGTCCTCCTTTCATTTATAGATATATTATAGTTGGATTGATTCTAGTAGGACCACCAATTTTAAGTGCTCACTATGGTTCTATATATTTAGGAAAAGAAAATGGAGTACTTCTAGGATTTTCTGTTGGAATAATTTGCGTAACATTTGCTTGTTGGAAATTGTACATAGATGACTGGAGAGATGACGAAGATTAATGCAATTTGTGACCTCTAGATCAGAAGCTTTAGATAAGCTTAATAAATATATTGAAAATGATATTTCAAATTATAATTCAAAAAGAAATTTCGATTTTGGTGTAAATAACAGGAGTAATGTTTCTTGTTTATCTCCATACATAACTCATAGATTAATTAACGAGTATGAAACTGCAAAACTTGTACTAAAGAAATATCCTTTCCAAAAAGTAGATAAATTTATTCAAGAAATCTTTTGGAGAGTATATTGGAAAGGATGGCTTGAATTAAGGCCAAAAGTTTGGACTGATTTCATAGAAGATCTTAAGACGTTAAAAGAAGACGAAAAATATCTAAAAGCCGTAAAAGGAGAAACTGAAATTGAATGTTTTAATGATTGGGTAAATGAACTTAAAAATTTTAATTATCTTCATAATCACACACGGATGTTGTTTGCTAGTATTTGGATATTCACATTAGGATTACCCTGGCAAAAGGGAGCAGAGTTTTTCATGAAACATTTATTTGATGGCGATGCAGCTTCCAATACTTTAAGTTGGCGATGGGTTGCTGGAATACAAACAAAAGGAAAAAATTATTTAGCCCAATCATGGAATATAAGTAAATTTACAAATAATAAATATAAAAACGTTAGGTTAAATGAGACTGCCTTACCGATTATTGACAAAAGAGAGTATAAAATTTCACCTTTTCAAATTGATAAAAGCGAAGAAATAAACGAACAATTAATTGTATTTGAAAATGAAATGCACATTGATTTTTTTGATCCAAAAAAATATAAAAAAATTTACTTTGTTTTATTGGATAACAAAAATAGATCTTTAAAGTTATCTTCAAAAGTTATAGACTATAAAAAAGCTGTTGTTAAATCACAAATTAATGAATATCAATTTAAGGCTGAATTATTAGATGAAAATGGTTTAATAAATTTAATTAAAAACTCTAAAAAATTTGATGTTGTATACCCTTCTATCGGAGAAAATTTCTCATTTTTAAAAAGATTGATTAAGCATAATGACCTAGCTGTAAATTTTATTACACGAAATGAGGATGAGTTTTGTTGGAAGTTCTCAAATAAAGGTTATTTTAATTTTAAGTCAAATATACCAATAATATTATCTACTTTTAAATTGAATTAAATTTTGAACATTTCTTAGAACAATATTTTACTTTTTCCCAATTAAGCCTCCATTTTTTGCGCCAATTAAAAGATTTATTACATACAGGACAAACTTTCTTTGGAAGTTGGCTCTTTTTCATTTTTTTAAAAGGTGTTTATTTTTAAGAAATAAAAAATAAGCAGCAATTTCATAAAAAATATTTAGAAAAAAAAATAAGGGTTTAATTTTAAAAATTTTATATAAAAAATTATATTTTGGAATATTTTTCCATATAATTAAAAATGACTCAGCACCATCAATAACATTACCGTCTTGTATAACATGCATTCTTCTTAAAAGTTCCCTATAAGATTTTGAAGTAATATTTTGTGCTTCTTTATTGTCTGTAACATCAATCCAACTAATATTATTATCACTATGTTTTTTATAATGGTTGATTTCTGTTCTACATATATTACAAGAATTATTAAAAAAGACTTTAACCATTTGTATTTTCTTTTATAAAATTATTTGCTGCTTTAAATATTCTAGTTTTTCTCTCTTTATTCATTTTTTCTGAAATTCTTACCATCATTGCAAGGCGAGGATTTTTTAAAAAAAATGTTTTGTGCCTGTCGATAAATTTCCAATATAATCCATCCATTACATCACACCAAGGACCTTTTTTAAAATGCATCATTTTTAAAAAATAACTAGATCCACAAATATATGGTTTTGTAGCAAATATTCCACCATCACTAAATAATCCCATTCCATAAACATTAGGGGACATTACCCAGTCAGATGAGTCTACAAACATTTCCATAAACCATTTATAAACTTGTTTAGGATGAATTTCACAAAGATTCATGATGTTAGCCAATATCATTAATCTTTCTATATGGTGCGACCATCCAAAATTTTTTGCATTATTAATTGCGTGATCAAGAGGATCTAAACCAGTAGTTCCATCATACCAAGTATTTTTCATTTTTCTTTTATGATTAAAAAAATTTGTTTTCTCTAATCTTTGGTCAAAATTTTGATAAATTCCTCTCATGAATTCTCTCCAGCCAATAATTTGCCTTATGTAACCCTCTAGAGAATTTATTGGAACTTTATTCTCAATTTTTTTTAATTTCTCTATGATCTCATTTGGCGTTATTAATCCTAAATTAATTAATGGACTTAGAGCACTATGAAATACAGTATTTGATTTATCAGTTACTGCATCCTCGTAATCACCAAATAATTTTATTCTCTCTTTTAAAAATTCATCCAGCCATTTGTTTGCATCTTTTCTAGTCGTTGGAAACCAAAATTTATCAAGATCTCCGGGATGGTTTTTAAAATTAGAAATTATAAATTTTTTAAGTACAGTGGTTTCCTTAGTTTCTTTAACTTTTGAAATTTTAGGAATTTTTATCGAATTTGGTAATTTTTTTCTATTTTCTTCATCAAAACTCCATTTATTTCCTTTTGGTGTTCCATTCTTATTCATTAGTAAATTCATTTTAGTTCTTACTATTTTATAAAAATTAGCCATAAAAGGCCTTTTATTTTTTGTAAGATAGCTTTTAAATTCATCTCTATTAATTAAAAACATTGGTGTTTCTATTTGATTTACTTTTAAAGAATTTTTTTTAGTTAATGATAAAATTCTTTTCTCAAAAAATTTATCTTCTATTTCAAAAAAAGACACTTCCTTTATTTTTTTTTCTTGAATAACTTTTTCAAGTTTTTTTTCATAAGAAAGTTTAAAATCTTTATTTCCGTCTCTATAAAAAACATTGAAATTTTTGGATTTTAATTCATCTTTGAAAGATCTCATGGCTGATAAAAAAAGAAGTATTTTAAGTTTGTGATGTTTTTCAAAGGTACAAAGGTTATAATCTTCAGCCATAAAAAATAAGTGATCTTTATATGGGCTTAAATACTTTGGATGAAACAGCTGATTTCCTAGAATGATGAATAGTTTCATAATTCTCAATTTATATTGTTTTTATTACAAAATACACGCGTCATTATTAGGCTGTCCAATTTCTCAGATCATGGTATTTAATCTTATGAAAAAATTAATTATAGGCGCTACTGGTTCTATTGGATCCGCAGTTTCAAGAAATATCCAAAAAAATGGTGGAAAAACTCATTTAGTGGGTAGGAATGAGAAAGATGTTTCAAGTCTAGCAAATGAACTTGGCTCTTCCTTCACTGTGGCCGATGTATTAAACGAAAATTTTAGTGACAAAATTATTACCGATATAGAAAATGAGGAAATTGACGGTTTAGCTTTTTGTGTTGGATCAATAGATTTGAAGCCTTTAAAACTTACAAAAAAAAGTGATTACATGCAGTGCTTTAATTTGAATCTTATATCTGCAACTGAAATTATAAGAGCGAGTTATGATAAACTAAAAAAAAATAAAGGTTCCATAGTTTTATTTTCAACTGTTGCTGCAAGAAAGGGATTTTTAAATCATAGTATTATAAGTTCTGCAAAAGCAGCTGTAGAAGGTTTAACCGTTGCATTAGCTGCTGAGTTTGCGCCACACGTGAGAGTAAATTGTATAGCACCAAGTCTCTCTAAATCAAAGATGGCTGGACCTATGTTAAAAAATGAAAAGATGGCTGAAAGTATTGCAAAAATGCATGCATTAAAAAGAATAGGGGAGGGTGATGATTTTTCTTCTTTAGTGAATTTTTTATTAAGTAAAGATAGTTCTTGGATAACAGGGCAGATTATAGGGGTTGACGGAGGAAGATCATCTGTCGCATGACAAATTTAAAAAAAAATACTAAATTTATACTATGAAAAAAATTCTAATTGTCTTAATAAGTTTTTACTTTATAAACAATTTCGCACTTGCAGCGGGCGGAGATAGTGGAAATTCTTCAAAAATCTCAATGTATGACGAAGCTGTTAAATTAATTAAAAGAGCAGGAAAGCTTGAGAAAAAAGATAAAAAAGATAAAGCAGTTAAACTTTATAAAGAAGCTTTTAACAAGTTAGAAACAGCTAATAAAAAAGACAAAAACAACCCAGACATTTTAAATTATATGGGTTTTACATCAAGAAAGTCTGGTAATTTTAACGAAGCGGAAAAGTTTTATTTAAAAGGCTTAAGCTTAAATCCAAAGCATAACGGAATTAATGAATATCTAGGTGAACTTTATGTTCAAACAAATAGAATTGAAAAAGCAAAAGAAAGACTGGCAGTTCTTAAAAACTGTAACTGCAAAGAATTTCAAGAACTTGAATTAATAATTAAAACTCGAGGATCAAAAATTTACTAAGACAAGTCAACAGCAAATTTTTTTAATTTTTCTAATGGAATTAATTCGAGTGTTTTGATATTTGTTTTCTTTAAAAAAACAGTACAAGCTTTATTCTCTTCGATAGATCTCGCGTACCAAGTGGCACATACACACCAACAATCTCCCTCTTTTAGACCGGGAAAACCAAACTCGGGATGTGGTGTGATTAAATCATTTCCTACTTTTTTGGACCATTCTAAAAATTCATTAGTAACTTTTGCACACACAGTATGAACTCCACGATCATTTTTATCAGTATTGCAACACCCATCTCTAAACCAACCCGTTAAAGGTTCATTTGAACAAGGTTCGAGAGGTTCACCAAAAACATTTTTTTGAGTTTCTTTAGACATCTTTAAAGTTTAGTTGGATTGGGTTGTCCTTTATAAACTTTTTCTGGATCAAATTTTTTCTCTTTTTCCTCAAATTTCATTTCAACTTTTTCAGACTGATCTATTTTACCCAATGGTATCGATCTATAAAAACAAGATCTATAACCCACATGACAACTAGCACCGTTTCCTATATCAACACTTAACCAAACAGAATCTTGATCATCATCTATTCTTATTTGAATTACTTTTTGAATGAACCCACTTGTTTTTCCTTTGTGCCAAATAGATTTTCTTGACCTGCTCCAGTAATGAGCTTCTTTTGTTTCTATTGTTTTTTTTAAAGCTTCAGAATTCATATATCCATGCATTAAAACTTCTCCAGTTTTACTGTCCGTAGTGATTACTGGAATTAAGCCTTGGCTATCAAATTTAGGAGATAAAAATTTTCCTTCTTCAACTTCAAAAACACTATCTCTTTTTTTAAACATGTAGCTAAAATAGTGAAAAAAAGACAAAATAGCAATTTGCATTAACAACATATGTCCTATAATAATGTTTAAAAAATTATGAAATTAGTCAAAGATTTAGAAAAACCATCGATAAATCAGAGTGGAGTTACTGATAAAGAAGCAGAGGATGCTTTCAAGACTATTCTAAAGTGGATAGGCGAAAATCCAGATAGAGAAGGTCTTAAAGAAACACCAAAAAGAGTGGTCAAAGCATTTAAGGAGTATTTCAGTGGATATCATCAAGATGCCAGCAAAGTTCTAAATAAAACTTTTGGAGATGTTGATGGATATGATGACATGGTTTTAGAAAAAAATATTTCTTTTGAGAGTCATTGTGAGCACCACATGGCTCCAATTATCGGTGTAATTCATATCGCTTATATTCCAAACAAAAAAGTTGTTGGTTTAAGTAAACTAGCTAGAACCGTAGAAGTCTATGCTAAGAGATTGCAAACTCAAGAAAGATTAAATATGCAAATAGCCAAGACTTTAATGAGTGGATTAGAAGCGAAAGGTGTAGCCGTAACTATAGATGCCTCCCATCAGTGTATGACTATGCGAGGTATTAAAAAAGAAAAAGCGATGACTCTTACAAATTATTTTTTAGGAACATTTAAAGAAGATCTTTCACTTCAAAATAGGTATCTAAAGCATATCGGAAAATAATGACTGTAAAATTCAAAGCAGTAGTTATAGATAACCAAAAAGAGAAATTTACAAGAGATATAAAAGAAATCGACAGCAGTCATTTAAAAGATGGAAATGTTTTAATCAAAATTGATTACTCAAGTTTAAATTATAAGGATGCTTTAATCCTTAAAGACGGTGGAAAAATAGTTAGAAAATTTCCATTTGTTCCTGGTATTGATTTTTCTGGAAAAGTTGTCGAGAGCGGTAATGATAAATTTAAAAAAGATGAAAACGTAATTTGCACAGGATTTAGAATTGGAGAAATGTATTATGGTGGGTTTTCGCAGTACGCAAAAGTAGATTCAAATTTCTTAATTAAGAATCCAAAAAACATTGATAATGAACAATCTATGATGTTAGGCACTGCAGGGTTTACAGCTTTACAATGTTCATTTGCGATTAAAGCAAGAGAAGAACTTCTTTTAGGTGAAAAAGTAAACGACGTTCTTGTGACCGGAGCTACTGGTGGAGTAGGAAGCATCGCAGTTATGATTTTATCAAAAATGGGTTACAATGTTCACGCTGTAACAGGAAAAAAAGATAAAAATGATTATTTGAAAGATTTAGGTGCAAAAAATATTATTGATAGAAAAGAATTTGAAGGAGAAAGTAAGTTATTAGAGAAAGGAACGTGGGACGGTGTCGTTGATACTGTGGGCGGACCATCACTTACAAAAATATTAGCTCAGGTAAAGCCAAATGGTATCGTTGCATCTTGTGGAAACGCTGGGGGAATAAAAATAAATACGACTGTTATGCCTTTTATAATAAGAGGAGTAAAACTATGGGGAATCGATTCTTCAGGCGCCTCAATAAGAAGAAGAGAATTTTTATGGAATGAAGCTGTTAAACTTATAGATTTTAATAAATTAAAATCATTTACAAAATCTCTTTCATTTTCCGAACTTTTAGACACATATCCAAAGCTTTTAGAAGGCAAGTTCTTTGGAAGAGCTATAGTAAATCCTAACAAATAATTTATAATCTTTTTAAATGGACTGGGATAAATTAAAGATATTTCATACAGTTGCTGAGGCTAGCAGCTTCACTAAAGCATCAACAATTTTAAATTTAAGTCAATCAGCCATTAGTAGACAAATCCAATCTTTGGAAAGCGACCTTAAAATAAAGCTTTTTGAGAGACACGCAAGGGGATTAGCTCTAACTGATAATGGCAAGTACCTTTTTAAAACAGCGCATGAGGTAATATCAAAACTTAAAGACGTAGAGTATAATTTAAGCGAAGAAAAAGATAAGTTGAGCGGCAAACTTGTTGTCACTACCGTTGTAAGTTTCGGAACTACATGGTTAACCCCTCGAATAAAAGAGTTTATGGATCTTCACCCCGAGATGGAAGTAGAATTAATATTTGATGATGGAGAACTTGATTTAGCAACTCGTCAAGCCGATGTGGCTATCAGAATGAGAAGACCAAAACAACTCAATTTGATTCAAAAAAAGTTTGTTGATTTTAACTATCATATTTACGGGTCAAGTGAATATTTAGAAAAAAATGGTTATCCAAAAACTTTAAAGGATTTAGATAAACATAAATTTATTACTTACGGAAAAGGTGCGCCTTCTCCTGTTTACAATCCAGACTGGGTATTAAAAGTAGGAATAAAAGACGGAAAAAAAAGGAAGTCTTTGTTAAAAGTAAATAGTGTTTATGGACTTTTATTAGCAGTCCAAAGTGGTGTTGGTTTAGCGGCATTACCAGACTATATAGCACACAATGTAAGTGGTATTACAAAAGTTTTACCGACCGAACCTGGAAAACCAACAGAAACACATTTTGTTTATCCAGAATCACTTAAAAACAATGCGAGATTAATTGCTTTCAGAAATTTTCTTTTTAGTAAGGTAAGTGAATGGAAATTTTAAATTTTATAATACCATTTATTGTTCTACTTACAATTGTTGTATTCGTTCATGAATATGGCCATTATTATTTTGCTAGAAAATACGGTGTAGGCGTCACTGATTTCTCAATAGGTTTCGGTAGGGAATTATTCGGAATTAATGACAAAAAAGGAACAAGATGGAAATTTTGTTTAATACCTTTAGGTGGATATGTTAAGTTTTTTGGTGACAGAAACGTTTTTAGTCAAGCTGAACAAGCGGAACTTCTAAAAAGATACAATGAGAGTGATAGAAAAAAACTTTTTGTTGTAAAACCTCTTTACCAAAGATCATTAATTGTCTTCGGAGGTCCATTAGCAAATTTTGTACTAGCCATCTTAATTTTTACTTTTATTTACATGTTTTCTGGTAAAGATTTTACTCCAGCAAAAATATCTGAAGTGCAAGAAAACAGTCCAGCACTAACCTCAGGATTAAAAGTGAATGATATAATAACATCTATTAATGATAATAAAATAAAAAGTGTTTTAGAAGTTTCTACTCACATAAATACCTCGACTAAAGATATCATTGAAATTGAGGTATTAAGAAATCAACAAGAACTATCTTTTTTAATAACTCCTGTAGAGATTTTTGGTGAAGACAATTTAGGAAATAAGGTAAAAAAAAAAATAATTGGTATTAAAATATCACCCTTAAATAACGAGTTTAACAAACAAAAACTTGGACCTGCAAAAGCAATTTATTACGCAGTAGGAGAAACATGGTTTGTTACTAAAACAACTTTAAAATTTGTTGGATCAATGTTTCAAGGAAAAGGTGATAGTTCACAATTAGGTGGCCCAATACGAATTGCCAAAGTAACAGGTCAAGTAGCTCAGTTTGGGGTTATCGCTTTTTTAAGTATAATGGCTTATATTTCTATTAGTTTAGGACTAATAAATTTATTCCCCATTCCACTTTTAGATGGCGGACATTTAATGTTTTATGCTTTTGAAAAAATACTAGGAAAACCTCTTTCACAAAAAACTCAAGAAGGTTTTTTTCGAATCGGGTTAATTTTGCTTTTTTCTCTGATGTTTTTTACAACATTTAATGATCTTAAAGATTTAGGCTTATTTTAAGCCATTTTTATCATCAAAAAGGTCAATAAATTCAATACTTATTTAAACACCATATTTAGTGTTAATACTTTTTTTTTATACCAAAAATAATGTTGATTTTCCTTAGTTTTTGTTGAGATTAGAAATAACCATAGGGGCAAAAATGAATAAAAAACAACTAGTAGCGAAAATATCGTCCACATTGGGCCAGAGTAAAGCTGATGCTGAGAGAACTTTTGACTCAATTACGACTATTATTTTGGATGCGCTAAAGAATGACGATACTGTAAAAATTGCGGGTTTTGGTACTTATAAAGTAGCTAAAAGAAAAGCTAGAGTTGGTAGAAACCCAAGAACAGGCGAGTCTATTCAAATAGCGGCTTCTCAGAAGGTTAAGTTTTTACCTGCTAAAAGCTTAAAAGAAATGTTTAACCGTTAAATCATATTTTTAGCCCTTATTTGAAAAAATCAAATAAGGGCTATACTACTTGCAAAAACTGCATAGCTAAAATCAATAGATTTCAGTTCTTTAAATTTTTTAAAGTCTTATAAATTCATATTCAACAAACAAGGGAGTTTATTATGAAAAAATACTTAGGATACTTCTTCGCTGGAACCGCAGTTTACTTCGGTTTTGCAGGTCTTGGTTACGCCGAGACGACTGTATCAGCAGAGACTCAATATATATTTAATACCCTATTATTTTTAATGTCAGGTTTCTTAGTCATGTGGATGGCAGCCGGATTTACAATGTTAGAATCTGGTTTAGTAACATCTAAAAGTGTTTCAGCAATCTGCGCTAAAAATATAGGTCTTTATTCAATCGCAGGATTAATGTTCTGGTTGGTTGGATACAATTTAGCATACGGTATACCAGAAGGTGGATATATTGGATCATTTACTCCATGGAGTGATGGATCCGCAGTAGATACTGGTTATTCAGATGGATCAGACTGGTTTTTCCAGATGGTGTTCTGCGCAACAACTATGTCTATTGTATCTGGAACCTTAGCTGAAAGAATTAAAATTTGGCCGTTCTTTTTATTTGCTGCAATTTTAACTGGAATAATTTATCCAATTGAGATGGGCTGGCAATGGGGCGGTGGATGGTTATCAGCTGCTGGATTTTCAGATTTTGCTGGTTCAACATTAGTACATGCCGCTGGTGGAGCTGCCGCTTTAGCTGGAGCAATTGTATTAGGTGCAAGAACTGGTAGATTTGGTTCAAGCGGTGGAGTTAAATCGATGACACCATTTGCTGCATCGTCAATTCCGTTAGCAACACTTGGAGTATTTATACTTTGGTTAGGTTGGTTCGGTTTTAATGGCGGTTCACAATTAGCTGCAGGAACATTTGATGATGTTACTTCAGTAGCAACAATTTACATTAATACAAACTTAGCTGCCGGCGGTGGAGTGATGACTGCTGCAATAATTTCAAGATTACTTGGTGGCAAAACAGACGTAGTAATGATGCTAAACGGTGCGATCGCAGGTTTAGTTGCAATTACAGCAGAGCCATTAACACCAAGTCCATTAGCTGCAATATTTATTGGAGCAATTGGTGGATTAGTAATGTATTTCTCAACAAAACTTCTATTTAAGTTAAAAATAGATGATGTAGTTGGAGCGATCCCAGCCCACTTAGTTGCTGGAGTATGGGGTACATTAGCTGTTCCATTAACTAATGGAGACGTTTCTTTCGGAGCTCAATTCCTAGGAACAATTTCAATTGTGGTATTTGTTTTTGTAGTATCACTAATAGTGTTCCAAATTATGAAAGCTACAATCGGTCTAAGAATCAGTAAAGAAGCTGAGAGACTTGGAACGGATAAAGCTGAAGTAGGAGTTGTCGCTTACGGTATAAGAGACTAAAACTTCTTATCTTATCTCCTCCCTCGTTAGTTGGAGAAAACTTAAGGCCCAGCCCCCCCGCTGGGCCTTTTTTTTTATTTAATCTCTGTTTTTTTCCCACAGCTCTTTGACATTAATATTTGGTGATAGTCCAAATACTGAATTTACGTTAGTACAGTGCAAAGCTAGAGAGGGAATTGGTGAAAAACAGTTTTCTTTATCATAAATATTATGCAATATAGCTTCATAAGGCTCGTGCTCAATTTCACCCATCTTTATAAGATCAGTGTAATATTTATTGATCATTTCTTTACTAGTCATAAATGTGAGCAAAGACTCTTTTACAGATCTCCAATGGTTTTTTTGTCCGATCAAAACATTAGTAGATTGATTTTTTTGATAAAGATAAGGATAATCTACTGGAATTATAAATATTTCATCTTTCAAAACAGTAGAAAATTTCTCATAAGCGGATATCATCTCTGAGATACTTTCATCGTCATGTATGTAATCATCCTCTACGAAATATACTAGGTCATCAAGATCTTTTGCTAGTTCAAAAGATTTAATTATACTTGCCATTGTTGATTTCATATTATTTTCAATTTGATAATTATTTCTTTTAATAATTTTTATTCTTTTTAAATACTCATTTAAATTTAGGTATATTATGTTAAATTTTAATTTTGAATTTTTTAAAACTCTTTCAATTAAGGCCATGTCTTCTTTAGAGGAACCGGCATCCAAAATTGTTATATTGAATGTTATATAATTCTTATCCTTAAAAGCTTTTTTGGTACTCTTTATTAATGAGTTAATAGTTCTCATCGTGTATTCTGATTTTGGTTGTTCAAATATCCTCTTTTTATTTTGGGAGACTAAATTTACTGAAGTACATGTTTTTAAAATAATATCAAAATTTTGAACTTTTCTTGTAATTTTTACTTCTCCTAAAGGCAATGTTATAGATTTTTTTCCACTTATTGACGGATTTTTAAGATTCTTAGACGTCACAAAAGACATATCCGCTTGGTCGATAAGCTCGTAACCCAATAGTCTAGATAATTTTACAAAAAGTTTTTTAAAAATTCCTTTTTTTTTTGTTTTATTTAATTGTCTCATTGCAATTTTATTATTATCTAATATCTTACTACCATGAATATAAAAACATCTAAAGAACTTGTTGATGAAGCCAATAAAGAAATAAAAGTTTTAAGTGCTGAAGAAGTCAAGTCTTATTATGAAAAAGGAGAAGTAACTTTAATAGATATAAGGGATATCAGAGAATTATGGAAAGAAGGCACTATCAAAAACTCAATTCATATTCCTCGAGGTATGTTGGAGTTTTGGTTAGATCCTCAAAGTTCTTATTTTCAAGAAAAAAAAATTGGTGAAATGAAAAATATTGTTCTCTTTTGTGCTTTAGGATTTAGATCAGCACTCGCTACCAAAGCTTTAAAAGAAATGGGATTTAAAAATGTTGCTAATGCTTTTGGTGGATTCGATGCTTTAAAAAATGTAGGACTTAAAGTAGTGAGCAAAGAAAAAAAATGATTATTTAACGGCTTCTGCAATAGCGTATTGAAGCCTATCTTGACCCCAAAAAATTTTATCTTTAACTATAAAAGTCGGTGCGCCAAAAATTCCCTTTTTATAAGCATCATTGGTTTTTGATCTTAATTGATCTTTTATATTTTGACTTTGTGATCTTAATACAAAAGTTTTTGGGTTGATATCTATGTTTTTTAAAACTTTTTCTATTACAACTTCATCATTCATATTAAGACCATCACCCCAAATAGCATTAAATATTTTATCGATATATATATCTTTTATACCATCTTCTGCTGCTACTAATACACCTCTCATTAAATTTAAACTTTTTATTGGAAAGTAAGAATTAAACTTAAAATTAATTTTATTTTTTTCGGCAACCATTTTACAATCTCTTATCATAAATTTAGCTTTTGATGGTATAAATGCTGGAGCCTTGATTTCATGTAAATTATGTAAACCACCCAAAAGAATAGGTTGATAATTAATTTTAAACAAAAATTCTTTTTCAATTCTTTTAATTTTATTATGTGCAATGAAAGCGTAAGGACTGATAAAATCAAAGTAAAAATCAAAAGATTTATTCATGAAAAGAAATTTTTTTAGCGAATAAAATTCTAATAATCCAATATAAAAAAATACCAAGAGGACCAGTAAAATAGGTTGTTAGCAATGATAACGCAGTCAAAAATTTAGGAATAGAATACCTTGTTGAATCTCGTGCAATCCACGCACCTACAAATAAGCTTATTGAAAGGAAATGTAACCAAAAAATAAGAAGGAAGTTTTCATCAGAAAAAATTGCGTAAAGATTCTCTATACCCATATAAAGCCCAAATCCATCTAAAAAATTATCGTTTAAATAAATTTGATAAACAATAAATATGTAAGCAATTCCGAGTAATAACGGAATTATAATTGAATGCACCAAAAAACGAGTAAAAATACCATTTGGAGAAAATAATAAAAGCAACCAAAAAGGAATTACTCCCCAATTAGAAAAAAGGAATATATTTTCTAAAGTTAGATATGCTTCAAAGTTATTTATCATTTAAAATAATATAGTATATTAGAATGATGAATCCCACATCAAATAAAAAAGATTTTGACGAGCTCAGCACTTCCTTAAAGGATTTGGCTTATACATATATTGAAAAATATAGCCCATCCAAACAACAGTTAAAAGTATACTTAATGAAAAAAATTTTGATTAAATTTAAAAGCACAAAATCAAAAAAAGAAATTTCAGATTTAATAGACAAAGTACTAGTTAACTTAGAGCAAAATAAATTTTTAAATGATGAATTATACTCTGACTCAAAATCTAGATCTTTATTAAGAAGGGGTTATTCATTAAATAAGATTAATCAATCCTTAAGAATGAAAGGAATAGAACAAAGATTTATTAAACAAAGTATAGATAAAATAAAAAACAAAGAGATAGAGCCAGATTTCGTCTCGGCCCTTAAGTTATGTAAAAGAAGACGAATAGGAGCAATAAGACCAAATGCAAATAGAGAACTATTCTATAAGAAGGATATGGGTGTTCTTGCTCGAGCTGGATTTGACTATGATCTATCAAAAAGAGTGCTTAATTTAGAACAAGAAGAATTTCAAAAACTAATCAAAATTATCTGATTTGTTTTCTTCATCCACTAATTGATCAATTTTTCTTTTTAGTGCGTTTCTTACTAAAACAAAAACTATTAGACCAAATATTGCTACAGATATTATTATTATAAAAATTGTCTTAATCATTTAAGTTTTTGGATCTTAACATCAATAAACTTTGATTTTTATAATCTTCTTTTCCATATAAAAAAGGCTGATTATCCAATGTGGTTATGATAGCACCAGCATTCTCAGCAACAGCATGACCCGCAGCATAATCCCATTCATTTGCTCTCTCACTTGCAGCATATATATCAAAAGTTCCATCAGCTATGAGACAAAATTTATATGAACTTGCAACTTTTGTAATTGAAGAAACCTTAAAATCATTCAATTTATTCATTATAATTTTAGAAGGCTTATTTGTACTTGAAAGTGCAACGATGTCTTTTCTACCTTTTTTTCTAACACAATTAATTTTTCTTTCTACATTATTTTGTTTTACAAAACTTTTATCAATACCATAAGAATAAAATAACTGCTTTTTTTTAGGGACGCCTACTAAACCTATGATAGGCTTTTTATTAATCACAAGAGCAGCATTTAGTGTATATTCGTCTTTGCCTGATATATATTCTTTTGTTCCATCAATTGGATCAATCAGCCAAAAAATTGAATTTTTATTTTTTTCTCTTAAATTTACAGTTTCCTCAGAAATTATTGATATGTCAGGTGTAAGCTCTTTTATTTTTCTACAAATTAAATCGTTAACTGTTAAATCGCCATTACTAACTGGCGATCCATCTTCTTTAACTTCTATTTTTAACCCTTTTTCAAACAATCTTATTGATTCCAAACCTGCATGATCAAAAACAGGGATAAGTTCTTTTGTAATCTTTTTTAAATCAATTTTCATTTAATTTTTGACCTTTTCTAAATTTACATGATTAGCGTCTATTACTTTTTTACCACTATTCTCAAAATTTACAGTTATTTTATTTTTAATTACTGATTGAATTTGCCCAATTCCCCACTCTTTATTCTTTGGGTTTATAACAAAATCGCCTGGTTCAAGATCAAATTGCATTATGGAAAATGAATAATATATATAATATATACCTTATATGATAAATTCACTAGGAATAAATAAACCCAAAAAAAAAACCAAAGTTGTTATAGCAATGTCTGGTGGAGTAGACTCTTCAGTGGCAGCAGGTTTAATGAAAGAGGAAGGATATGATGTAACTGGGATTACTTTAAAATTATACGATGATGCAAAGACATCTAAAGAAGGAAGACAATGTTGTGCTGGTCAAGATATTCTAGATGCAAAACGAGTTTCCGAACAATTAAATATTAATCACGAAATCCTATATTATCAAAAAAAATTTAGAAAAGAAGTTATAGACAATTTTATAGATAGTTACTCTTCAGGAGAAACACCCATACCTTGTGTTCAGTGTAATCAAACTGTAAAATTTAGAGACTTATTTCAATATTCAAAAAACCTTAAAGCTGATGTTTTGGTCACAGGACATTATATTAAAAGAATACAAACAAAAAGGAAAAGTAGCATGTATAGAGCTAAAGATTTTTCTAGAGATCAAAGTTATTTTTTATTTAGCACCACACAAGAACAACTTGATTTTTTGAGATTTCCTTTAGGAGACATTGAAAAAACACAAACTAGAAACATCGCTAAAAAACTTAATCTCAATGTATCCGAAAAGCCTGATAGTCAAGATATTTGCTTCGTTCCTAATGGAGATTATAGTTCAGTCATAAAAAAATTTAGACCTGAGTCTTTTAAATCGGGAAAAATAATTGATATTAAAGGCAATGTGATTGGTCAACATGATGGAATTATAAATTACACTATAGGACAAAGAAGAGGAATCAAAATTGCTGAAAAGGATCCTCTTTATGTGATTAAAATAAACAATGATAACAACACAATAATTGTTGGTCCTAAAGAGGCTTTAAAAATTAATAGAATAATTTTGAGAGAATTGAATATTTTGGGAAATATTGATGATTTTCAAAATGAAATACAAATTAAAGTTAGATCTACTGGAAAATTACTTAGAGCAAAGGTTAAATTTAATTCAAACAAAGCAGAAGTAAATATTTTAGATGGAGAAAGCGGTATTTCCCCGGGCCAAGCATGTGTATTTTATTTAAATGATAGGACTGGGGATAAGGTGCTCGGAGGCGGCTGGATAGATAAGACTTTTAATAAAAATTTATCCACCTAATCCACAAGCAAAAAATAGACAACTAATAAGTGATACACTTTTTTTTTTAATATGATTTAATGGTGTTAATTAAGAGGCAACTCTTAACTGGCCAATTAAGGAAAAACCGAGAGGTTCAAGCTTAAAGGGCAGAAAGGTCAACTGAGTAGCGCTAAAATGGTTGATCGGGTGGGTTCGGCGGTAGCGCCTACAACGACGAACCAAAACTACTAAATTTCTGGGCGAAAGCCTAGAAATTTACGTGGTTCTCTTCCAAAAGAAAAAAGTTAGCAAATAAAAAGTTATTACACCTACAAAATAGTTCCATTCAAGCGCGTGTTTAATATGTGTATTTCCCTTTGTAACCAATATTGGCAGACTTGCGAAAGCTACAATTACTAAAGTTGAAACCAAACATATTTTAATTATTAAAACTTTTTTATTTGTGATTTCTGAAATTCTATTTTTAATATTATACAAGTAATAAACTAGTATTCCTTGAGCTATTAATTCAAATATAATAAATAATAGCAAAACAACTCTTCTAAATAATTTGTAAATCTGGATATCAAATTTAACACCCAAAAAAATTGAGTGAATAATTAAAAATATAGCTGATAAAATACCAAATAAACGAAATTTATATTTAAAATTCTGTGTGTTTCTCAATTTACAAATTAAATTATTGTTGAAATTCCAATAATAAAATAAAAGAATTCCAGTGATTATCATAGAGGGTTTAAAAATTAAATATTGCGGAAAAGTTCTTGACGCTCTACTTATAGAGACACTGCCGTCGAGATAGGGGAGTGTGAAACCAGATCTACCAATTTGATTAACCTGAAAAATCGTATTTTCAAAAAGATGGTAATTCACTGAAATAAATAGACAGGTATTTATTGCAATTAATGGCAAAAAAAATATCCATAAACTCAGTTTACGGATTTGAGTTGTTTCAGACATATTAATTAAGTTTATTTACGTTTATTTCTTTTTCTTGCTCTTCTTTTTTTAGATCCAATCTTACGTCTACCTCTGTGTTTTTTCGGGTAACCCATATTTTTGCCTCCTTTTTTATATCTAAATTAAATAAACTTATATAAACTTCACTTATACTCTTTTTATGAAAAAGTCTATAAACACATTTTTAAAACGTCCTACTAAAGATAATGATAATAGATCTGCAAATCCACCCGTAACAAGAGCTTCAACAATACTTTTTAATACAATGCAAGAGATGATTTCTCATGAGAAAAAAATTAAATTACACAAAAATATTACCCACTATTCTTACGGTCGATATGGCAGTACAACAACAATTGAATTGGAAAATATTATAAAAAAACTTGAGGAGGCTTATCACGTTTTTTTAACAGGCACGGGATTTGGAGGAATATCCTTAGCCTTAATGAGTTTGTGTAGGCCAGGAGATGAAATAATTGTTTCAGACAATGTATACGGACCTACAAAGGAAATTACTGAAGATCTCTTAAAACAATTTAATATTATCGCGAAGTTTTATAACCCGGAGAAATTTGAGGATTTACGAAATAAAATTACAAAAAAAACTAAAATGATATTTGTAGAAAATCCTGGAAGTAATACTTTTGAATTTCAAGATTTAACTAAAATTGTCAGAATTGCAAAAAAGAAAAATATTGTAACTATGCTTGATAATACTTGGGGTACACCACTATATTTAAAGCCACTTAAAATTGGATTCGATATATCATTTTCATCTGCAACGAAATATTTTTCTGGTCACTCAGATGCAATGGGTGGAACTTTAGCGGTAAATAAAAAAGTTTATAAAAAAATTATGGTTTTTTATAAATTATCTGGCTATAGAATGTCAGCTGACGAAGCTTATTTAATTATAAGAGGTCTTAGAACTTTAGATGTAAGGTTAAAACAACATTATGAAAATGCTATAAAAGTTATAAATTATTTAAAAAAACATAAAAAAGTAAAAGAGATTTTATTTCCTCACAAACCATCATCTAAAAATTACAAACTTTGGAAAAAATATTATTCTGGTGCCACAAGCTTATTTTCTATAGTTATTAAAAGTAGCAAAAAATCTTCAGTAATAAAATTTGTAAATTCACTTGAATTATTTGGAATTGGTTATAGTTGGGGTGGATTTGAAAGTTTGGCGATTTTACAAGATTTAAAAAAAAATACTGAATACATAAAAGGGCGACATTTCTACCGTTTTGGTAAAGACGAACATATTGTACGATTGCATATTGGATTAGAAGAACCAAAAGAATTAATTGCTGATCTTAATAAAGCTCTAAAATTTGTAAAATAAATGTCAGAAAAGTTTATTAATAACAGATTAACCCTTATTGTTCTAATCTCAGCCTGTGTGGTGATAATGATTTCTATGGGTCTAAGACAGACCTTTGGTCTTTTCTTTCAAGCTTTTGAAGAAGGGTTAGGATGTACGCGTACAGAATTTGGTTTAGCAATCGGTATTCAGATGATTTTTTGGGGAATGTTTTCTCCTTTGTTTGGATTAGTTGCAGATAGGTTTGGAGGAAATAAAGCAGTTTTTATTGGTTTTCTAATTTTTGGAGCAGGTATATTTATGCTTTATTCCGGGCCCAACACAGGTATTTATTTTCAAATTAGTCTTGGAGTTTTAATTGGAATTGCTTTAGGAGCTACTGCAATAAGTGTGCCTGTCTCAGAAGTTAGCAAACATTTTCCTAATGAGAGAAGAACAATAGCTTCAGGCCTTGTTACTGCAGCAGCATCAGTTGGATATTTTATTGCACCTCTCTTTACAAAATATTCCTTAGGAGAATTTGGTTGGGAAGAAACTTTAAAATATTTTTTATATTTTATTTTTTTTGGTTCAATAGTATCGTTATTTATATTTTCTCCAAAAAAGTTAATTGATCAAAATCAATCAATTGTAAAAGATCAAACTTTTTTTGAAGCAATAAAAGAAGCTTTTTCTCATAAAGGATATCTATTACTTAATGCAGGCTTTTTTGTTTGTGGGTTCCAAATAACTTTGATCGCTACACATATACCTGGATATATGCAAGAAAGAGGTATGGGAGGTTGGTCAGCAACTATTATTTTAGCACTTATTGGATTATTTAATATTATTGGAACTTTAGGTATGGGTTATTTAGGGACTAAATATAGAAAGAAAAGTTTACTTTGTATTCTCTATGCCTTGAGAGCTATATCGATTGCTGTTTTTATTTTTTCACCACCATCAAATATAATGTCTATAGTTTTTGGAATTTCTTTTGGATTATTATGGTTATCTACTGTTCCCCCAACAAATGGAATAGTAGCCCAAATATTTGGAACTAAATACTTAAGCTCTCTTTTTGGCATTGTATTTTTGAGTCACCAAGTTGGAGCTTTCATAGGAGCGTATCTGGGAGGATATTTTTATGATCAATTTGGTTCCTATGATTATGCTTTCTACATGGCTATTGCCTTATCAATATTTGCAACAATTGTTCATTATCCTATAAATGAGCGACCTATTCAGAGATCTGAGGTGACAATTTAAGGTTGTATTTTGAGTCTAAATTAGAATCAAAGGTGAATCAAAACGAGAACATCGCACCTTTTTTTGTATACTTAATGTGGATAAATCATTATTCTATTTCAAAAGTTGAAACAGTTTTAATAATGTTAACTAACCAAGGAGATATATGTTTTCACATGAGCTTAACAAAAAATTAGACCAGTACCATTTACTAAATCATCCATTCTACAAGTCTTGGAATGAAGGAAAATTAACTAGAGAAATTATTAAAGATTACGCAGAACAATATTACCAACACGTGAAAGCGTTTCCAAGATATATCAGCGCTACACACTCGATTTGTGAAGATATTGAAAAAAGAAAAATTCTTTTAGAAAATCTCCAAGACGAGGAAAATCCAAATGCAGATCATCCTAAGCTTTGGAAAAACTTCGCATTGGCAATGGGTGCCGACAAAGATAAAATCGAAGATGTAAAAAGAGAGTGGTTTACTAACGATATGATTGAAAACTTTTTCCATCAAGCGAGAAAATCATATGCAGAAGGTTTAGCATCTTTATATACTTACGAAAGACAAATTCCTGAAATAGCTGAAACTAAAATAAGAGGGTTAAAAAACTTTTATGGAGTTACATCTAAGGAAGGCCTTGAGTTTTTTGAAGCTCATAAAGCTGCTGATGTAGTTCACAGAAAAGAATGTGAAAAACTTTTAGATGCTTTGACAGAAGAAGAAAAAGTTAAAGCAGAAAAAGCTTCTATGCTGACAGCTAGATATCTTTGGAATTTCTTAAGCGGCATGTCTACTAAGCATAAAATACAAGCTGCTGCATAAAAACTTCTATGACAGACCAAATGAAAAACGATGGTCATGTCTGGGATAATAAAAAACCAACTGCTCAAATGCTAGGAAGATGGCAGCCGTGGCACGCGGGTCATCAGAAACTATTCGAAGAGATACTAAAAAAAACTGGCCAAGTAAATATCATGGTCCGTGATGTGCAAGGTGTCGATGACAATCCTTTTAATTTTGAAACAGTAAAAAAAAATATATTAGAGGCACTAAAAAACTATCAAGGAAGAATCAAAGTTACTTTAGTACCAAATATTACAAACATTTGTTATGGCAGAGGAGTAGGTTACAAAATGGAGGAAATAGTTCTTGACGAAAAGACGCAGCAAATTTCAGCAACTAAAATTAGAGAGCAAATGAGAAAGGATGGAAAGCTCAAATAATTGAGAATTTTTCTCACTTGACCTGTAAACTTCAAACTAATAAAATTATTTATGTTAACAATTAATCCATTTGCAGAACTTTCAACAATAATACCTGCTACTTTTTTGCAATTTTTTGTAATTGCAATGGTGTTGCTAATTATAATTGGAACAGGTTTAGATATGCTACACAAAAAAAATGTAGTTTATTTTTTTAGAAATGCTCAAAAGGCAAAAAAATCTGCAAAAACTGAATTAAGTACCGGAAAAAAAACAGCTGTGATTTTAAAAACGGTAGCTAATGATATTGCTACAACATCTGAGCTAGGCTTTGGAAAAAGAAGACTAGCCCATGTTCTTGGAATGTATGGAACAATCCTTTTTTGGATCACATCTGTAATTTTAATATTTAAATATTCTGATGGAGTAGCAGCACCATCTTATATTCCAATCGTCTGGCATGTTGGAGCAATAATGACGTGTTTAGGTGGGTATTGGTTTTGGTTTTTCTTAAGAGTAGATGTATCCGCAGAAGCACATCCTTGGTATAGAATTATTACCGCTGATTTATTTGTTTTAGCTTTACTAGCTTGTGCTACTTTTGGATTAGCTTGGTCATTTTTACAATCATCAGGGATGATAGGACTAAGTTATTTATTTTTAACTTTATTTATACTTGCGAATCTTGCTTTATTCGGAGGAGTTTATTGGTCTAAATTTGCACACATGTTTTATAAACCAGGTGCTGCTATACAAAAAAATTTAGCAGAGGCCGATGGGTCTAGAGACAATTTGCCTCCACCAGCGGACGCACCAGAGCAATTTGGCCTTGGTATTAAAAGAGAACAACCAAAACATTATTAACATCATGATTGATAAAACTAGTATATTATTTAAAGCTATTATAGAAACTGAGAGGAAATAATTATGTCTACTTTTGTATATATGACGAGATGTGATGGATGCGGGCACTGCGTAGATATCTGTCCTTCAGACATTATGCACATTGATGAAACTATCAGAAGAGCAAAAAATATTGAGCCTAATTTTTGTTGGGAATGCTATTCATGTGTAAAAGCATGTCCTAATCATGCAATTGATGTAAGAGGATATGCGGATTTTGCGCCCATGGGCCACAGTGTAAGAGTAAGAAGAGAAGAAGAAAAGGGAACAATTTCTTGGAAAATAAAATTTAGAAACGGAACAGAAAAAGATTTTGTCTCTCCTATTACAACAAAGCCTTGGGGAAAATTTATTCCAAAACTAGCAGAAGGGGACAAGCCTCGACAAGGTGAAATGAATTCAGAAGTTCTTTACTCTGAACCAGAAGGTTTAGATACCAAAAAAGATTTACCCACTATAAGCAAGGATTCTTTTAAAAAAGGTGTTTACTATTAATGCCTAAAAATAAAACTATATTAGAAGATTGCGACATTCTAATTGTTGGCGGAGGTATGGCTGGAACTGGAGCAACATTTGAAGCTAGACACTGGGGCAGGGATTTAAAAATACTCTGTGTTGAAAAAGCAAATATTGATAGAAGTGGAGCGGTAGCTCAAGGACTATATGCAATTAATTGTTATATGGGCATGAGATGGAACGAAAATCAACCAGAGGATCACGTAAGATATGCGAGAAATGATCTTATGGGATTAGTACGAGAAGATCTTGGTTATGACATGGCTCGTCATGTAGACTCAACAGTGCATATGTTTGATGAGTGGGGCCTTCCAATGATGAAAGATAAAAAAACTGGTAGATACCAACGTGAAGGCAAATGGCAAATAATGATTCACGGTGAGAGTTATAAACCAATAGTAGCTGAAGCTGCAAAAAAATCTGCTGATAAAATTTATAACAGAATAATGGTTACTCACTTGCTTATGGATGAAACAAATAATAATCGAGTTGGTGGCGCAGTTGGATTTAATATGAGAACAGGTGATTACCATGTGTTTAGAGCTAAAACAGTAATTGTAGCAGCTGGAGGAGCTTCACATATATTTAAACCTCGATCAGTTGGTGAAGGTATGGGAAGAACTTGGTACGCTCCATGGAGCAATGGCTCAGCTTACGCACTGCCAATCGCAGCAGGAGCGAAAATGACTCAAATGGAAAACAGAATTGTTTTATGTAGATTTAAAGATGGATATGGTCCGGTAGGAGCTTATTTTTTGCATTTAAAAACTTATACGCAAAATGCTAACGGAGAAAATTACGAAAAGAAATGGTACGAAAAAACTAAAGAATTAGTTGGAGAGTATATCGATCACCATCCAACACCAACATGTTTGCGAAATCATGCTTTTATTCAAGAAGTAATGGCTGGAAACGGTCCAATACACATGGTAACTAAAGAAGCTTTTCAAGATCCACACCTAGAAACAGTTGGCTGGGAAAACTTTCTCGGAATGACAGTAGGTCAAGCAGTTGTGTGGGCATCACAAAACATTGATCCAAAATATACAAATCCAGAATTAACCACGTCTGAACCATATGTTATGGGATCACATGCCACTTGTTCAGGAGCTTGGGTAAGTGGACCAGAAGATATTGCTCCGCCAGAATATTTTTGGGGATATAACAGAATGACTACTATAGAAGGTCTTTTTGGAGCTGGAGATACAGTAGGAGGAAGCGCTCACAAATTCTCATCAGGTTCTTTTACAGAAGGTAGACTAGCAGCTAAAGCAGCTGTTAAATATATTCAAGATAAAAAAGCTAAAGATATTAATGTTAGCGACAAACAATGTGAAATTTTAAAAGATATTATTTATAAACCTCTCGATAATTATACGGTAGGAAGAAATGAAATAACTGGTGGGACAGTTTCACCTAGTTATATTTCTCCAATTCAAGGTTTACAAAGACTTCAAAAAATAATGGATGAATATGTTGGTGGTATAACAGCAAATTATATGACTAATGATAATTTATTAAAAAAAGGATTAGAACTATTAGACTGGCTTCAAGAGGATCTTGAGAATGTTGGAGCAGAAGATTATCATCAGTTAATGAGAGCTTGGGAATTAAAACACAGAACTCTAACATCACAATGCGTAACAGAGCATACTCTTTTTAGAGAAGAAACTCGTTGGCCAGGATATTATTACAGAGGTGATAAACTAAAACTTGACGATGAAAATTGGCATTGTTTAACCGTATCAAGAAGAGATCCTAAAACTGGAAAATTTACTCTAGAGAAGATGCCAGTTTATCATATTGTTGGAGACGAAAAGAAACAGAAAGCCTCCTAGATTAATTCAATGGATTTGTTAAAAAAAAGCGATGATGAAATCATTAAGATCGCTAGTCCTATCTGGTCAAATTTAGTTAAATCTTCAAATATTAAGGATTACGGGGGATTTACTAAAGATTTTTCATCACAAATGCTTTACGGAGCAAACGAAGTAGAATTAGGAAAACAATGGGCTAGCAATAAATTGCTTACGAGCCTTTCAGAACAACAAGAAGTTTTAGGTTGTATAAGACGAGATAATTTCATTACTGTTTTATATAAGCAAAAAAGCGATACCGTTAAAGGAGAATTTCTAGGTCGATTAGTTTTAGGAGTTGAAGGCGACTTAGTAAAAGTATTTGGAGCCACAATTTATTAATATTGACAAGGTCAATTTTCAAGCATACTTAGACTTATGCTGGAAATATATCTTCCAATTGCACAGGTCAATATAGACATCTTTTTATTACTATTCTTAAGTTTAGCTGTTGGTGTATTATCAGGTTTATTTGGTGTAGGTGGAGGTTTTTTAATGACGCCTTTTTTAATATTTATGGGAATACCACCTGTTTACGCTGTACCAAATGAAGTTAATAATATATTAGCAACATCCGTTTCTGGATCTTTAACACATTGGTACAAGAATACTTTAGATTACAAGATGGGCTTAATGATTGTTTCTGGCGGTGTAGTAGGAACGATTTTAGGAATAAC
Source organism: uncultured Pelagibacteraceae bacterium (assembly GCA_902524105.1). GTDB lineage: Bacteria > Pseudomonadota > Alphaproteobacteria > Pelagibacterales > Pelagibacteraceae > Pelagilacustribacter. Next base: position 26,481 of record CABZCD010000011.1, read on the forward strand.
AACATTTACATTTTTTTCTGACATAGGAAAAATAAGCATAATAATTTCTTTATTATATATGTATCTACTTGCAATGGTTGGAACACTAATGTTAATCCAAACTTATAGAGAAAAAGTTTTACTAAGAAAAAAAACTTCAATAAAACAAAAACTTCATGAACATAATTGGCTTCAAGGATTGCCAATTAGAATGAGATTTCCAAAATCAAAATTATATGAAAGTGCTTTAACTCCCATTTTGTTAGGTTTAGTTGTTGGTTTTGTTGCTGCGATGATGGGTATTGGCGGCGCATTCTTAATGGTTCCAGCTATGATTTATATTGTGGGAATGCCAGTTAAATTGATACCAGGAACTTCATTATTTGTTACTATATTTATAAGTGCAATAGTAACAGTATTACATGCATTCAACTATGGATCTATCGATTTATTTTTAGTTGTCCCACTCATACTTGGTTCTATAGTAGGTGTTCAACTTGGTCAAAAACTAGGTCAGTTTTTAGATAGCACAGAATTAAAATCTTTATTTGCATTACTTCTTATTTCAGTAGCTATTGCAATAGGTTATGACTCTTTCTTTAGAGATAAATCGAATTTTAATGGAGAAAAAATTATTCAAACAGATTTAAACGCTTTAGCAGAATTTACTGTAAATTTTGCAAGTGAGGCACCTTTCTTATACGGAACGCTTGCAATTTTATTAGCTGTAGCTTTTGGTGCGTTAATAGCATTTATGAGAAAAATTCTAAGTCCCGCAATTAGAAAAATGTTAAGCGACTTTAGAAAAAAAGAAATAAAAAAAGTAGACGAAGTAAAATTTCCGGAAAAATAGAATATATAATTATTTTACTAAGCGCTTCTGTAAAGTTTAGTCATTACAAATTCTCTGTGACCCAAAGCTTCGGCACATGTTAATCGTCCATTAGCAACTCTTAACATAGTCTTTATAAGCTCATCTCCAGCCTGAGATAAATTCATTTCTCTTGATAATATTTTTGAAACATCACAGTCTACATGCTCTTTCATTAATTTGGCAGTTAAAGGATTGGCAGTCAATTTAACAACCGGCTCAATAGGATTACCTATAATATTACCTTGGCCCGTTGGAAATAAATGTATATTAAACCCACCTGCAGCTTGCAAAGTTACGCATTCAGCAGCTGCTGATGAGGTGTCCATAAAATATAAACCTTTGCCTTTAGTAGGCTCCTCAGCAGGCTCTAATACATCAATAAATTTTAAATTTCCAATTTTTTGAAAGTTTCCAAAAGCTTTTTCCTCTATAGTTGTTAATCCTCCTGCAATATTACCAGCAGTCGGTTGGCTTTCTGAGAGGTCATCTGTTGCTTCTTTTAAAATAAAATCATTATAAGCATTCCATGTTTTCATAAACTTTTCTTTTGCTTCAGCAGTCGCGCCTCTAGCTGCACAAACTTTTTCAGCACCAGTTAATTCAGAAGTTTCTCCAAAACAAAGATGGACACCAAACGGTTCCAATTTTTCCATTAAGTTTCCCACAGTTGGATTTGAGGCTAAACCAGATGTTGTATCTGACTCACCACATTTAACAGAAATCCATAAATCGCTTAGTGGACATTCTTCTCTCTGTTTTTCAGAGGCCCATTGTGAAAATTCTTGAGCTTTTTTTGATGCTTTCATTATTGTTCCAATATCACCAGTTCTCTCTATATGAAAACCTTCAACTGGTTTTCCAGTTTTTGCTATTGCATCAACAATTCTTTTTGTCCATTTAGGCTCAATACCTATTACAATTACAGCTGCAACATTTGGATTTTTTCCAGTTCCTATCATTGTTCTAAAATGTAATTCTAAATCTGCTCCAAATTGCAATCTGCCATAAGAGTGAGGCAAGGCAATTGTGCCTTTAATATTATTAGCTACAGCTTCAGCACATGCATTCGAAATATCGTCAACAGGAAGTATAATCACATGGTTTCTTGTTCCAGCTCTTCCATTCTCTCTTTTATATCCTAAAAAACTTTTTGGAATTTCCATTAATTTACCATTTCTTTGTTTTTACATTATGTACATGAACGTGTTCACCTTTTTTTATTGATTTTACAACTTTACCAATGTCGTGACCATACTTTAATATAGTATCACCTACTTTTAAATCTTGTAGCGCAATCTTATGACCCAAAGGAACCTCATTCATTGAGCTTACTTTCACAGTTTTATCATTTTCCATGATCCAGGCGCTGCAATCTTGGCCTTTTTTCGTAGTTTCAATAACTACAACCCCAACATTGTCTTTTTCATCGTGGATAATTAAATCAGGCTGTGACATAAAATATTTAATGGATATAAACTAAATTTTGATATATTGGAAGAAAGATTAATTGAGATAATTTTTGAAGCCAGGCGGACTTAGTTTGATGAATTAAATCTTTTCGCTTTTGTCTATCCGTATCACCTGCATTTTTAGAAACTTTTTTTAATAACTGTTGAGCTACTAGTTTTGCATCACCACAAATTCCAACTGTTACTTTTTTAGTTAAACCTATTCTATCAGAGTTTATATCAACTTGAATTATTTTTGCGTTTTTTGGCCAATAATCAATACCGTAACCTGGTAATGTTGAAAATGGATTTAATCTAGTTCCTAGGGCTAAGACTACATCCGCCTTAGCAATTAATTCCATTGCAGCTTTAGATCCGTTATAACCTAATGGTCCTACTGCTAAAGGATGGCTTCCAGGAAAGCTATCATTGTGTTGATAGCCAGAACAAACAGGGGAGTCTAATTTCTCTGCTAACTTTACGCAGTCTTGAATTGCTCCACCTATAACTACTCCAGCTCCAGAGAGGATTACTGGAAACTTAGCCTCAGATAATAATTTTGCTGCTTTATCTATAGCTTCAGCACCGCCTGCTTGTCTTTCTAGTCTAACTATTGGTGGTAGTTCTATATCAATAACTTGTGTCCAATAATCTCTAGGAACATTTATTTGTGCAGGAGCTGATCCCCTAATAGCTTTTTCAATTACTCTATTTAAAACTTCAGCAATTCTTGAGGGGTCTCTAACTTCTTCTTGATAACAAACCATGTCTTTAAATAAATTCATTTGTTCCACTTCTTGAAAGCCACCTTGCCCCATAGTTTTATTAGCTGCTTGAGGAGTTACTAAAAGTAATGGTGTGTGATTCCAGTAAGCAGTTTTAATTGGTGTTACTAATCCAGTAATTCCTGGTCCATTTTGAGCAACAACCATTGACATTTTTCCAGTTGCTCGTGTGTATCCATCAGCT
>CABZCD010000012.1 GCA_902524105.1 uncultured Pelagibacteraceae bacterium
ATATTTGGTAGAGCAACTCCGGTAGATTTAGAATTTAACCAGGTAGAAAAGAATTAGATATGGCTAAAGAGATTACAGGATATGTAAAATTACAAATAAAAGGTGGACAGGCGAATCCTGCTCCCCCTGTTGGTCCTGCTCTTGGTCAAAGAGGAATTAATATAATGGAATTTTGCAAAGCATTTAATGAGAAAACAAAATCTTTTATGGGAAAACCAGTTCCTGTTGTAATCACGGTTTATAAAGATAAAAAATTTGATTTTATTATAAAGTCTCCTCCAGCTTCACACTTTATAAGAGAAGCGGCAAAATTAAAAAGTGGATCAAAAGAACCAGGAAGAGTTATTGCTGGATCAATAACTATGAAACAAGCTGAAGCAATTGCTAAAGAAAAAATGAAAGATCTAAATGCGTTTGATTTAAGAGAAGCAACAAAAATAATTTGTGGATCAGCCAGATCAATGGGTATTGAGGTCAAGGAATGAGAAAAAGATCGAAAAGATATAAGTTAATAGAAAAGAAAAAAATTAACGAAAAACTAGTTTTTGACAAGTCTTTGGATTTAGTTAAAGAAACATGTACTACTAAAATGGAAGAATCAATCGATTTATCAATTAAGATAAATACTAAACAAACAAAAGGTGGTGATTTTAATTTAAGAACAGTTGTTAAATTACCTCATGGAAACGGAAAAAAATTTAAAATTGCAGTTTTGTGCGAACAAGAAAAAGTAGAAGAAGCAAAAAAAGTTGGTGCCGATATCGCTGGATCTCAGGATCTATTAGATAAAATATCTAGCGGTGAATTAAATTTTGATAAACTAATTTGCACTCCCGGGATGATGAGTAAAATAGGTAAATTAGGAAAAATTCTCGGGCCTAAAGGTCTTATGCCCAATCCTAAACTTGGAACTGTTTCAAATGATCTTAAAAAATCTGTAACAGATATAAAAACAGGTTTGGTTGAAATCAAAAATGATAAAGATGGAAATTTAGCTTTATCGATAGGAAGAAAAAATTTTTCAAGAGAAAAATTACAAGAAAACTACAAATATTTTATTGATTTTTTAAAAAAAGAAAAGCCCGAAAACATTAAAGGAGAATTTATCAAAAACATCTTTTTAACTTCAACAATGGGCATATCCTTCAAATTAGGGAGCAAGAATTAGTTATGATGAGCAAGGAAAATAAAAAAACTTATATTGAGGAAATGAAAAAAAATTTTTCTTCAAATAATTCAGTAATGATTGCTCAATATCAAGGATTAAATGTAAATGAACTTGACGAACTCAGGAAACAATTAAGAGAAAAAGGTATACTTTTTAAAATTACAAAAAATCGAATTACAAAAATAGCTATAAAAGAAACTCCAATTAAAGATATGGAAAAATATTTTTCTGGCCCGACAGCGGCAGCCTTATCATCTGACCCGATAACTACGGCTAAAATTTTAACAAAATTTGCTAAATCTCATCAGAAATTAAAAATTATAGCAGGTTTCATGGATGGTAAAGTTTTAGATCAAAAAGAGGTGGCTATTATCGCCACATTACCTTCTTTAGAAGAGGCAAGGGCTAAAATTGTAGGTATTTTGTCATCACCAGCTCAAAAATTAGTAAGTATTTTGCTTGCACCAGGCTCAAAAATTGCTAATTTAACGCGCGCTAAGAGTTTAAAAAAATAATTACAAGGATCATTTATGTCAGACTTAAATAAAATTATCGAAGATTTATCAAAACTTACAGTTGTTGAGGCTGCAGAGCTTTCAAAACAGCTTGAGGAAAAATGGGGAGTAACAGCAGCAGCTCCGGTAGCAGCAGCAGCGGCACCTGGTGCAGCACCAGCTGGAGAAGAAAAATCTGAATTCTCATTATTTTTAGCAGCTGCGGGCGATAAAAAAATTAATGTTATTAAAGAAGTTAGAGCTATAACTGGCTTAGGTTTAAAAGAAGCAAAAGATTTAGTTGAAGGAGCACCTAAAGAAATTAAAGCAGGGGTTCCTAAAAAAGAAGCCGACGAATTTAAGAAAAAACTTGAAGCTGCCGGCGCTAAAGTAGAATTAAAGTAAATTAAAATTTAAGACTTAATTATTACGGATTAAATTTCGTAATAAAAATTAATTAATGGAATTATCTTTTACTCAAAAGAAAAGTATAAGAAGGAATTTTGGTAAGCTTAAGGAAGGCTTGTCAATTCCTAACTTGATAGAGGTTCAAAAAAATTCTTATCAAGAATTTTTGTCATCTAAAGCTCTTAACGAGCAAATGGACATCCTTTCTAAAGGTATAGATAAAGTTTTTAAAAGCATTTTCCCAATTGATGATAATTCAGATAAGTCTACTCTTGAATATATTTCATACAAATTAGAGAAACCAAAATTTGATGTTTTAGAGTGTAAACAAAGAAGTCTCACATACTCAGCATCTTTAAAAGCTAATTTAAGATTAGTTGTTTACGATATCGATACAGAAAATAATACAAAACAAATTTTATCAGCAAAGGAGCAGGAGGTATTTATAGGAGAACTTCCTTTAATGACTCCTAGCGGTACTTTTGTAGTAAATGGAGTTGAGAGAGTAGTAGTAAATCAAATGCATAGAAGTCCAGGAGTTTTTTTTGATCACGACAAAGGAAAAACGCATTCTAGCGGTAAACTTTTATTTAATTGTAGAATAATACCAGGAAGAGGATCTTGGCTTGATTTTGAATTTGACCCCAAAGATATTTTATATTTTAGAATTGATAGAAAAAAGAAGTTACCAATTACAACGATATTGTTTGCTTTAGGTTTAACAAAGGAAAAAATTATAAAAAATTTTTATTCAACAAGCAAATATATTTATGACGAAAAAAACAATAAATGGATAACAATCTTTGATATTCATAACTATAAGAGACCAGTTAAACTAGCTTTTGATCTAATAGATGCAAAAAATAATAAAAAATTATTGTCAAAAGGAGAAAAATTAAATTTTATTATCGCTAAAAAATTAGAAGAAAAAAATTTAAAAGAAATTTTTGTTACTAATGAAGAATTAATTGGCAAGTACACATCAAAAGATTTGATTGATGGAAATAATAATATTTTTCTTCCATCAGGCTCAGATTTAAATGAGGAGACAATTGACAAAATAAAAAATGAAAACTTGAAAAATTTAGAATTAGTAAACATAGATCCGATAAATAAAGGACCTTATTTACTTGAGACCTTAAAAATTGATAAGAATACAAATAAAACTGATGCTTTAAACGATATCTATAAAGTGCTTAGACCAGGCGAAGCACCAACAGTAGAAATTGCTGAAGACGTTTTCAAAAATTTATATTTTAATAAAGATAGATATGATCTTTCAGAAGTAGGAAGAGTAAAATTAAATTCAAAATTAAATTTAGAAAGAGATATAAAAGACAATACTCTTAACTCAACGGATATTATCGCAATTATCAAGTTTATGCTCGATTTGAGAGATGGGAAAGGTGAAGTAGATGACATTGATCACTTAGGGAATAGAAGAGTTAGATCAGTAGGAGAACTAGTTGAAAATCAATTTAGAATCGGTCTTTTAAGAATGGAGAGAACAGTTAAAGAAAAAATGTCTACTTTCCTAGAAATAGAGTCAGCAATGCCTCAAGATTTAATAAATGCAAAACCTATAACTACTTCTTTAAAAGATTTTTTTGCTACATCACAACTTTCACAATTTATGGATCAAACTAATCCATTGTCTGAAATCACTCATAAAAGAAGAGTTTCTGCTTTGGGTCCAGGAGGATTAACTCGAGAAAGAGCAGGTTTTGAAGTAAGAGATGTTCATCCTACTCACTATGGAAGAATTTGTCCTATCGAGACACCAGAGGGACCAAATATTGGTCTAATAAATAGCTTAGCTACATATTGTAGAGTAAATAAATTTGGATATATAGAAAGTCCTTACAAAAAAGTTGTTAAAGGTAAAGTTACTAACGAAATAAAATATTTATCAGCTATTGAAGAGGAAAAATATACTATAGCCCAAGCTAACTCTTCTTTAAGTAAAGATGGGTCTTTCGAAGAAGAGCTCGTAGCTTGTAGAAAAAATTTAAATTTTCAATTATCAAATAAAGACAATATAGATTACATAGATGTATCTCCTAAACAATTAGTATCTGTTGCTGCAGCTTTAATTCCATTTCTTGAGAATGATGATGCTAATCGAGCGTTAATGGGATCTAATATGATGAGACAAGCAGTACCTTTATTAAAACCAGAGTCACCTTTAGTTGGAACAGGCATAGAATCTGATGTTGCTTTAGACTCGGGTGTAACAATTGTTGCAAAAAGAAGTGGAGTTGTAGACAAGATTGATGGAAAAAGAATAGTAGTTAAAGCAACAGAAGTTAAAGATTTATCACAATCAGCAGTGGATATTTATAATCTTTCAAAATTTAAAAGATCAAATCAAAACACTTGTATAAACCAAAAACCTTTAGTCAAAGTCGGAGATGAGATAAAAAAAGGAGATATAATTGCAGATGGGCCAGCTACAAAACTTGGAGAATTAGCATTAGGAAAAAACGTTACAGTTGCCTTTATGCCTTGGCAGGGCTACAATTTTGAAGACTCAATTTTAATATCAGAGAGATGTGTAACCGATGATGTATTTACTTCAATTCATATTGAAGAGTACGAGTCGATGGCTCGTGATACAAAACTTGGAGCAGAAGAAATAACTAGAGATATTCCTAATGTAAGTGAAGAGAGTTTAAGAAATCTTGATGAGTCCGGAATTGTATATGTTGGAGCTGAGGTAAAACCTAGTGATATATTAGTTGGAAAAGTTACACCAAAAAGTGAAACTTCTTCAAGTCCTGAAGAAAAACTTCTAAGATCTATTTTTGGAGAAAAAGCAACAGACGTAAGAGACTCTTCTTTAAAACTTCCTTCTGGAAGCGCTGGTGTTGTTATCGATGTAAGAGTTTTTAACAGGCATGGAATAGAAAAAGATGAGAGATCAATAGCAATTGAAAGATCTGAAATTGAATTAGTTCAAGAGGATAGAAAAGTAGAAGAAGAGATATTAAATAGAAATATAAAGTCACGAGCTACTGATTTGTTAAAAAACCAATCAATTAGTAAAAACTATAAAGAACTGAGAGCAGGATTAACTTTAAATGACAATGATTTAAAAAATTTAGGCCTTAAAGATTTATGGAAAATTACATTTAAAGAAGAAAAGATTAATGAAAATATTTTAAAATTAAAAAACCAGTATGATAATGCCCTAGAGGATATAAACTTAAGATTTGATGATAAAGTAAATAAAATTCAGCAAGGAGATGATTTACTTCCTACTGTTATGAAAGTGGTAAAAGTGTTCGTTGCAGTGAAAAGAAGACTAATGCCAGGAGATAAAATGGCGGGTAGACACGGTAATAAAGGAGTTGTCAGTAAAATAGTGCCTGTAGAGGACATGCCTTATATGGAAAATGGTAAACCAGTAGATATAGTTTTAAATCCTCTTGGAGTTCCAAGTAGAATGAATGTGGGTCAAATACTTGAAACACATCTAGGCTGGTCTTGTTCTGAATTAGGAGATCAAATTAAGTCATACTTGAGAAATTTTGAAAATGAATTTGAAAAATTAAAAGAAAAGTTAAAAGAAATATACGGTAAAGAATACTATTCAAATATCATTTCAAAATTATCCAAAAAAGAAATTTTTGAGCTAGTCGAGAACATTTCCAATGGAATACCAATTGGAACACCTGTATTTGATGGAGCTTCAACTAAAGATATAACTACGATGCTAGATTTAGCAAAACTTCCATCAAGCGGTCAAACAAATCTTTGGGACGGTAGGACCGGTGAAAGATTTGATAGGCCAGTTACTGTAGGAACAATTTATATGTTAAAATTAAACCATTTGGTCGAAGATAAAATTCATGCAAGATCTACAGGGCCTTATAGTTTAGTGACCCAACAGCCCTTAGGTGGTAAGGCACAGTTAGGTGGACAAAGATTCGGTGAAATGGAAGTTTGGGCACTAGAAGCATACGGAGCGTCGTATTCACTTCAAGAAATATTAACTGTAAAATCTGATGATGTAGCTGGAAGAACAAAAGTTTATGAAACTATTGTTAAAGGAAATAATAATTTTGAGTCGGGAGTACCAGAATCATTTAACGTATTAATTAAAGAAATTAGAGCATTAGGATTAAATATTGAATTAAATTAAAAATGGAAAAAAATTTAACAAAAAACTTTGATAATAAAAATCTTTCTTCAGAAAATAACTTTGGAAGTATAAAGATTACTTTAGCAAGTCCTGATAAAATTAAATCTTGGTCATTTGGTGAAATAAAAAAACCAGAAACGATAAATTATAGGACTTTTAGACCTGAAAAAGACGGTCTTTTTTGTTCTAGAATTTTTGGACCAGTCAAAGACTACGAATGTCTTTGTGGTAAATACAAAAGAATGAAATTTAGGGGAATAATATGTGAAAAATGTGGAGTAGAAGTTACCAAATCTAATGTCAGACGTGAAAGGATGGGTCATATAGATTTAGCATGTCCGGTAGCTCATATTTGGTTTTTGAAATCTTTACCAAGTAGGATTTCTTTAGCTATAGACATGAAGCTTAAAGAAGTTGAAAAAGTTTTATACTTTGAAAGCTTTATAGTAATAGAACCTGGTCTGACTAAATTAATAAAAGGTCAATTATTAAATGAGGAAGAACTTATTAAAGCTCAAGATGAATTTGGTGAAGATGCTTTCAGTGCTGGTATTGGAGCCGAAGCAGTTAGAGAGATTCTAATAAATCTTGATCTAAAATCTGAACAAAAAAAACTAAGAGAGTCTTTAAAAGAAATTAAATCTAAAGTAACTGAGGAAAGAACAATTAAGAGATTAAAATTGATTGAGTCTTTTATCAATTCAGGCAATAAACCAGAGTGGATGATTTTAACTACTGTCCCAGTAATTCCACCTGAATTAAGACCTTTAGTTCCTTTAGATGGTGGAAGATTTGCCACTTCTGATTTAAATGATCTGTATAGAAGAGTAATTAATAGAAATAATAGACTTAAAAGACTTTTAGATCTTAAAGCACCTGACATTATTGTTCGAAATGAAAAAAGAATGTTACAAGAATCAGTCGATGCTCTTTTTGATAACGGACGAAGAGGCAGGGTTATAACTGGAACTGGTAAGAGACCTTTAAAATCTCTTGCTGAAATGTTGAAAGGTAAACAGGGAAGATTTAGACAAAATTTATTAGGTAAAAGAGTTGATTATTCTGGAAGATCAGTGATTGTTGTGGGTCCTGAACTTAAATTACATCAGTGTGGTTTACCAAAAAAAATGGCTTTAGAATTATTCAAACCTTTCTTATATGCTAGATTAGATAAATTAGGTTTAGCTACTACAATTAAACAAGCAAAAAGATTAGTAGAAAAAGAAAAAAGTGAAGTATGGGATGCTTTAGAGCACATTATTAGAGAGCATCCAGTTTTATTAAATAGAGCTCCAACTTTACACAGATTAGGAGTGCAGGCATTTGAAGCTAAACTAATTGAAGGGAACGCTATAGAACTCCACCCATTAGTATGCGCTGCTTTTAACGCTGATTTTGATGGAGATCAAATGGCAGTACACATTCCTTTGAGCTTAGAAGCTCAATTAGAGGCAAGAGTTCTTATGATGTCTACAAATAATATATTAAGTCCTTCAAATGGAAAGCCAATCATAGTACCTAGTCAAGATATAGTACTTGGTATTTATTATTTATCACAAGCTTCGAAATCAGAAAAACCAAAAGGAATATTTTCAAACATTGACGAAATTGAACAAGCTTTAGAAAATAAATCAATAAGTCTTCATACTAAAATAATTTCAATATTTGAAACTGTTGATCAAAACAATAAAGAAATGAAGCAAAAATATACTAGTACAGCTGGAAGATTTTTATTGGCAAATCTATTACCTAAAAATCCTAATATAAAGTTTACTTTAATTGACAGATTGTTAACAAAAAAAAATGTTTCAGAAGTAATAGATACTATCTTTAGATTTTGTGGACAAAAAGAGACAGTTATTTTTTGCGATAAGATAAAGACTTTAGGATTTAAACATGCCTTTAAAGCAGGAATTTCATTTGGAAAAGATGATTTGATAATACCTAAAACAAAAGAAAATTTAATTAATGAAACAAAAAAACAGATAGAAGATTATGAGAAACAATATTCTGATGGATTAATTACAAGAGGAGAAAAATACAATAAAGTAGTAGACATATGGTCTAAATGTACTGACACAGTAGCCAATGAAATGATGAAAGAAATCTCCTCTGCTGAAAAGGTTTATGAAAATGATAGAATTGAAACTAATTCAGTTTATATGATGGCAGACTCTGGTGCTCGGGGATCTCAAGCTCAAATGAAGCAGCTTGCTGGAATGAGAGGATTAATTGCGAAACCATCGGGAGAGATTATAGAAACCCCAATTATATCAAATTTTAAAGAAGGGTTATCTGTGTTAGAATATTTTAACTCTACTCACGGTGCAAGAAAAGGACTAGCAGATACAGCTTTAAAAACTGCTAATTCTGGTTATCTGACTAGAAGACTGTGTGACGTAGCACAAGATGTGCAAGTAACAAAAGCAGAATGCGATCCAAAAAAAAGATCCTCAGTAACAATTTCTGAAATAATAGAAGGTGGAAATATCTTAGTAAGTTTATCTGAGAGAATTTTAGGAAGAGTGATTGCTGAAGATATTAAAAATCCTGTTACTGGAGAAGTAATTATTAAAAAAAGTAAATTAATTGATGAGTTTGACTGCGAAAAAATAGATGCAGCTGGTGTAAAATCAGTTAATGTATATTCTGTAATAACTTGTGCTTCAACAAAGGGAGTTTGCCAAGTTTGTTATGGTAGAGATTTAGCCAGAGGAAAGTTAGTAAGTGTTGGCGAGGCAATAGGTATGATAGCCGCTCAATCAATTGGTGAGCCAGGCACTCAGCTTACTATGAGAACCTTCCACGTAGGAGGAACAGCTCAAATTAAAGAAGAGTCTCAAATTGTATCTCAGACTAAAGGAAAGCTTAAAATTATTAACAAAAATCTTATAGAAGACTCAAAAAAAAATATGATTGTAATGGGAAGAAATACACAATTAAGTATTGAGGATGAAAATAATAGACAGCTAGCAATTTACAAAGTTAATTATGGATCAAAACTTTTCTTTAAGGATGGAGATAACATAGAAAAAGGTAAAAAAATTGCTGAGTGGGATCCATATACTTTACCTGTTATAGCTGAAACTTCTGGTATCGTTAATTATATGGATTTAGTTGAAGGCACATCTATTACTGAAACTTTAGACGATGCCACTGGTATATCATCGAAATCAGTTACTGACTGGAAATCTGTAAGTAAAAATTCTGAGTTAAAACCTAGACTTACTTTGAGGTCTGATAAGGGAGAAATAATAAAAAAAGCAGATGGAAACGAGGCAAGATATTATTTGGTTCCCGACACAATATTATCTGTTAAAGATGGTCAAAAAATCTCAGCAGGTGATGTGCTTGCAAGACTACCTAAAGAAACTTCTAAAACAAAAGATATTACCGGGGGTTTACCTCGCGTTGCAGAACTTTTTGAAGCTAGAAGACCAAAGGACAGTGCTATAATTGCAGAAAATGATGGTGTTATTGAATTCGGAAAAGAAGTAAGAGGCAAACAAAAAATATCTATAGTTTCTTCAAAAGGGGAAACTTCGAATTATTTAATACCTAAAGGCAAACATGTTAACTTTAACCAGGGTGAAAAAATTAAAAAAGGTGAATACCTATTAGATGGAAGTCCAGCTCCACACGATATCTTAAGAATATTAGGAGTAGAAAAGTTGACAGAGTATTTTGTAAGTGAAGTGCAAGAAGTATATAGATTACAAGGTGTTGTTATTAATGATAAACATATAGAGACAATTGTTAGACAGATGTTAAAAAAAGTTGAAGTTAAAGATCCAGGAGACTCAGAACTACTACTTGGAGAAATAATTGACCTTAATGATATCAATTTTATTAATGAAAAACTTTCAAATGATAAGAAAAAACCAGTTTCATTTGAAAGAGTATTATTGGGAATAACAAAAGCTTCATTACAAACAAATTCATTTATTTCAGCAGCCTCTTTCCAAGAAACAACAAGAGTATTAACTGACGCTTCAATTAAGGGAAAAGTCGATAATCTTGAAGGTTTAAAAGAAAACGTTATTGTTGGTAGATTAGTCCCTGCAGGCACTGGATTAACTAAAATGGGTTGGGATAAAGAAGCTCAAAAAGAAGATAAGCTTAGATTGGAAGAATTAAAAAAGGAGGAGCTAGAAAGTGCTCCTGCGGCGGAATAAATCGTCATTTTTAATTAATAATAAAGCCAAAAATCGTTGACTTTTCTAGCTTCGATGCTAGTTTAGCGCAATTTTGAAAGTTAGAAGTAAGGTCGAATTTAACCTTAAACACTAACAATGATCTTTCCAAGGTAATCCTTTCTTTTACTTCAAAATAAAACTATGCCGACTATTAACCAATTAATAAAAAAGGGAAGAGTTAAACCTTTAATACGAAACAAAGTTCCGGCTTTGCAAAGACAACCTTTAAAAAGAGGTGTTTGCGTTAAAGTATATACAACTACTCCAAAAAAACCGAATTCAGCTCTTAGAAAAGTTGCTAGAGTTAGATTGTCAAATGGGTTTGAGGTTACAGCATATATTCCTGGTGAGGGACATAATTTACAAGAACACTCAGTAGTAATGATTAGAGGGGGGCGAGTCAAAGATTTACCAGGTGTGCGATACCATATTCTTAGAGGTAATCTTGATACACAAGGTGTAGCGAATAGAAAAAAAAGACGTTCACTTTACGGAACAAAAAAACCAAAATAAAAATATGTCTAGAAAAAGAAAAGCTCCGATTAGAAAAATATATCCTGATCCAAAATACAGATCAGTAATAATTTCAAAATTTATAAATTCAATTATGTATGATGGCAAAAGATCAACCGCAGAAAAAATATTATATGATGCCTTAGAAAAAATTAAACAAAAAGGAAATGAAGATCCAATTAAAGTATTTAATAACGCGATTAGTAACGTTAAACCTAATTTAGAAGTTCGATCTAGAAGAGTTGGCGGTGCAACTTATCAGGTTCCAGTTGAAGTAAAACCCAATAGAGGTCAAGCTTTAGCATTGAGATGGATAATTGATGCTACTAGAAAAAGAAAAAATAAAACAATGTCAGAAAAACTATATTTTGAAATACTTGATGCTTCACAAAACAAAGGTTCAGCGATTAAAAAAAGAGAGGATACACACAAGATGGCAGAGTCAAACAAAGCTTTTGCTCACTTTAGATGGTAATTTATGTCAAAAAAATATTTATTAAATAAATATCGAAATATAGGAATCATGGCTCACATAGATGCTGGCAAGACTACTACGACTGAAAGAATTTTATACTACACAGGTAAAAGTCATAAAATAGGTGAAGTTCACGATGGCGCAGCTACGATGGACTGGATGGAACAAGAACAAGAGAGAGGAATAACAATTACTTCTGCAGCAACCACTTGCTTTTGGAGAGATCATAGAATTAATATTATTGATACACCAGGACACGTGGATTTCACTATTGAAGTAGAAAGATCTTTAAAAGTTTTAGATGGAGCTGTTGCAGTATTCGATGGAGTTGCTGGCGTAGAACCTCAATCAGAAACGGTATGGAGACAAGCTGATAAATATAAAGTTCCAAGAATATGTTTTGTGAATAAATTAGATCGAACGGGAGCAGATTTTTTTAGATGTGTTGATATGATTAAAGAAAGACTTGGAGCTAAA
This sequence comes from uncultured Pelagibacteraceae bacterium, assembly GCA_902524105.1. Lineage (GTDB taxonomy): Bacteria > Pseudomonadota > Alphaproteobacteria > Pelagibacterales > Pelagibacteraceae > Pelagilacustribacter. The sequence goes on from CABZCD010000012.1 coordinate 11,876, forward strand.
CCGCTAGTTCTTCAAATTCCAGTTGGAATTGAGGCAAATCTCAAAGGAATTATTGATTTAGTTAAAATGAAAGCCATTATTTGGCAAAATGAGGATTTGGGAGCAAAATTTGACTTAGTAGATATACCAGATGATCTTAAAGAAAAAGCTTCTCAATATAGAAAAGAATTGGTTGAAACAGCCGTAGAGGAAGATGAAAAATTAATGGAAGATTATTTAAATGGTAAGGAACCGTCAGAGACAGATCTTATAAAATGTATAAGGAAGGGCACACTCGGGTTTAATTTTGTACCTATCACAACTGGATCAGCTTTCAAAAATAAAGGTGTCCAGCCATTATTAGACGCAGTTATAGATTATTTACCTAGCCCAGAAGATTTAAAGTCAATTGAAGGGACAAAATTAGGGTCAGATGAAAAAATACAAATGAAATTTGCTGATAATGAACCTTTTTCAGGGTTAGCTTTTAAAGTAGCCAACGATCCTTTTGTTGGATCATTAACATTTGTAAGAATTTACTCAGGAACACTAAAATCTGGTACTTCAGTTTACAACTCATCAAAAGAAAAATCTGAACGTGTTGGAAGAATGCTTCTGATGCACGCAAATAGTAGAGAAGATATTAAAGAAGCTAATGCTGGAGATATAGTTGCATTAGCAGGATTAAAATACACTATTACAGGACATACTTTATGCGAAGAAGATAATCCTGTTCTACTTGAACCTATGGAATTTCCTGATCCTGTTATAGAAATCGCCGTTGAACCAAAAACTAAAGCAGACCAAGAAAAAATGGGAGAAGCTTTAGGAAGATTGGCTAAAGAAGATCCTTCATTTAGAGTCACATCAGACGAAGAGTCTGGACAAACTATTATTAAAGGAATGGGAGAACTTCACCTAGACATTATTGTTGATAGAATGAAAAGAGAATTTAAAGTTGAAGCAAATATTGGAGCTCCTCAAGTAGCTTATCGAGAAACCATACTTGGGTCTTCAGAGGTAACATATATTCATAAAAAACAAAGCGGTGGCGCAGGGCAATTTGCCAAGGTAACTTTACTTGTTGAACCTTTAGACCCTGGTAAAGGTAGAGAAGTTGAAAATAAAATCAAAGGTGGAGCAATCCCTAAAGAATTTATTCCAGGAGTTGAAAAAGGAGTTGAAAGTGTAGCTGATAGCGGAATATTAGCAGGTTTTCCAATGATAGATTATAAAGTCACTATTCTTGATGGACTACATCACGATGTAGACTCAAGCGTTTTGGCTTTTGAGATCGCAAGTAGAATGTGTTTTAGAGATGCTTGCACAAAAGCTCAATTAAAATTACTTGAACCTATAATGAAAGTTGAAGTTGTAACACCTGAAGATTTTATGGGTGACGTAATCGGAGATCTTAATAGCAGAAGAGGTCAAGTTGGATCAACAGAACCCAGAGGAAATGCAACTGCAATTCAAGCTACTGTACCATTAGCAAATATGTTCGGATATATAAACAACTTAAGATCTTCAACACAAGGAAGAGCACAATATACAATGCAATTTAGTCATTATGATAAGGTGCCACAAAATGTTCAAGATGAGGTAACAAAAAAATTAGCATAATATGGAAAATCAAAATATCAGAATTCATTTAAAAGCTTATGACAACAAGATTTTAGATCTTTCAACAGAGGAAATTGTCAACACAGCTAAGAGAACTGGTGCACAGGTAAAAGGACCTATACCTTTACCAACGAGAATCGAAAGATACACAGTTCTAAGGTCTCCACACATTGATAAAAAAAGTAGGGAGCAGTTTGAGTCAAGAACACACAAAAGATTGATTGATATTATTGAACCTACCCCACAAACTGTTGAAGCTTTAATGAAATTAGACTTAGCTTCGGGTGTAGATATAGAAATAAAAATATAATTATGAGTATTGGATTAATAGGAACAAAATTAGGCATGACTAGAGAATTTATACAATCTGGTCAATCCGTTCCTGTAACTGTTATTAAGATAGAAACAGGACGTGTAGTAGATATTATTGAAAAAGATAAACGAGGGTACTCAGCTGTAAAGATCGGATATTTCAAAACTAAAAATTCAAAACTAACAAAACAGATGAAAGGTTATTTTACAAAAAAAAATACCGAACCCAAAAAAATCTTAAAAGAATATAGAGTTGAAAAAACTGAAAATTTTAAGACAGGTAACGAACTAGGTTTAGAAATATTAAAAGATAAAAAATTTGTTGATGTTAAATCAAAAACTATTGGTAAAGGATTTGCGGGCGCTATGAAAAGATGGAATTTTGGAGGATTGAGAGCATCTCACGGTGTCTCTGTTTCACATAGAGCTCATGGATCTACTGGTCAAAATCAAGATCCAGGTAAAGTATTTAAGGGAAAAAAAATGGCTGGTCATATGGGCGATAAATTCAGAACAATGCTAAATCTTGAAATAATTAAATCAGATCCTGACAACAATCTTCTCTACTTAAAAGGTTCAATTCCCGGAGGAAAGAACTCTACAATTTATCTTAGAGAGTCAGTAAAAAATGTGAGACGAAAAACTACTTTAGAGAAATACAATGATAAGATGAAAAAATCTGAAGCAGCGAAAGGTAAAAAGAAGTAAATGAAAGTAAAGCTTTTAAATTTAGAAAATACTAAGTCCGAAACAATTGAAGTTTCAGACAAGATTTTAAAACACAAGATTAATTATAAATTAATTAAGTCTGTTGTTGACTGGCAGTTAAATCACTTAAAACCAAGAACGGCAAAAACTAAACAAAAAAATGAGATCAAAGGTTCAACCAAAAAAATTGTACCACAAAAAGGTAGCGGTGGAGCTCGACATGCTAGTAGAAAAGCCCCGATATTCGTTGGAGGGGGTATAGCTCATGGCCCAAAAGGTGCAGTGTATAAAATAAAAAAAATCAATAAAAAAGTGAGAAAATTGGCCTTAGCACACACTTTATCAAAAAAAAATTCAGATAAAAATTTGTTTGTATTATCTGACGTAAAAAAAGAAATTAAAAAAACAAAAGAATTTAACAATTTTTTAAAAAAAAATAATCTTTTAGACGTTATAATTATTTCAGATCTCGAAACCTTAAAAAATATTAATAAATCTGCCAGAAATATTAAAAATCTTAAAATCATAAATGATGCAGGAGCGAATATTTATGACATGATGAAATATAAAAATGTTTTGTTAACACAAAGTTCGGTAAAAAATTTAGAAAAAAGGCTTTTAAATGAAAAAAATTAATTATTTAGACTCTATTATTCGACCAATTATTACTGAAAAAGCAACAATTCTATCAGAGCAGAATAAAACCGTTTTTAAAGTTCATAAAAAAGCTAATAAAAAAAATATTAAAAAAAATATTGAGAAGTTATTTAAAGTAAACGTTATAAAAGTTAATATTGTGAATTTGAAATCTAAAATTAAACTTAAGCAAGGAAGACTTTCAAAAAAAAGCGGTTATAAGAAAGCAATTATAACATTAAAAAAAGGTCAAAGCATTGACCTTACAACAGGAATTTAATTATGAGCTTAAAAACTTTTAAACCATATACAAAGTCAACTAGAGGGACTGTAATAGTTAATAAAAGCGGATTGTGGAAGGGCTCTCCTTACAAGCCTTTGACCAAAGGTCAAAAATCTACAGGAGGAAGAAATAATTATGGTAGAATTACCTCTAGACACAGAGGCGGAGGAGTTAAGCACAAATATAGAACTATAGACTTTTTAAGAAATAAATCGAATATATCGGCTACCATTGAAAGAATTGAATACGATCCCAATAGAACATCATACATTGCGTTAATTAAATATGAAGATGAAGTAAGAAATTATATTTTGTGTCCTCAGGGATTAAAAGTAGGAGATAAAATTGTTTCTGGAGAAAGTGTCGATATCAAAGTAGGAAACTGCCTTAAATTAAAAGATATTCCACCAGGAACTATAATTCACAATGTAGAACTAATTCCTGGAAATGGTGGAAAATTAGCTCGATCAGCAGGATCATCCGTAACTTTATCAGGAATAGACGATGAATATGCTATTCTCAAACTTTCTTCTGGGGAAACTAGAAAAGTAAGTGTTAATTGCCATGCAACCATAGGCTCAGTTTCTAATCCTGATCAAAAAAATATCAAAATTGGAAAAGCCGGAAGAAATAGATGGAGAGGTAAAAGACCTCAGTCTAGAGGTGTTGCAATGAATCCCGTCGACCACCCACATGGAGGAGGCGAGGGCAAAACTTCAGGTGGTAGAAGTCCAGTTTCACCGTGGGGTCAGTCAGCAAAAGGGTTAAAAACAAGGAAACCAAAAAGAAGTGATAAATTTATTATAACAAGAAGAAAGAAAAGAAAGTAATTATGACCAGAGCTGTTTGGAAAGGACCATTTGTACACCCAAGTTTATTAAAAAAAATTGATAAACTTAAAAATAGTCCTGCAAAAAAACCAATTAAAACTTGGTCTAGAAATTCTACAATAATTCCTGACTTTGTGGGACATAGCTTTATGATCCATAATGGAAAATCTTTTATTCCTATAACTATTTCAGAAGAAATGGTAGGCCACAAATTAGGTGAGTTTGCTCCTACAAGAACTTTTAAAGGTCATACACCTGCAGATAAAAAGGCTGCAGCGGAAAAGGCAGCAGCATCACCTGCACCTGCTGGAGGAGCAAAAGATGCAAAAAAATAACAATATTGTAAAAGCAATAAATAAAAATGTAAGATCAAGTCCTAGAAAAATTTCGTTAGTTTTAGATCATATAAGAGGAAAAAAAGTTGATGCTGTGTTAAGAGATTTAGATTTTATACGGAAAAGAATATCATCTGATGTAAGTAAAACTGTTAAATCAGCAATCGCTAATGCTGAAAACAATAATCAATTTGATATCGATAATCTTTATGTAAAAGAGGCATATGTGGGAAAGTCTATAGTAATGAAAAGATTTAGACCAAGAGCCAAAGGAAGGGCTAGTCCAATTAAGAAACCATTTAGCAGAATTACAATTATTTTAAGTGAAAGAAAGGAGTCGAAAAGTGGGTCAAAAAATTAATCCAATAGGTTTAAGACTAGGAATAAATCGTGGATGGGACTCTACATGGTTTGCAAAAAAGAAAGAGTTTGGAAAATATTTAATTGAAGATTTTAAAATGCGTGAATATATTAAGAAAAATATAACTAACTCAGGTGTTTCAGAAATAATAATAGAGAGATCATCAAAAAAATGCACTGTTTCCATCCACACATCTAGACCTGGTTTTGTTATAGGAAAAAAAGGCTCTGATATTGAAAAAATAAAAAAAAACTTGATGAAAATTACAGAAAGTGAAGTAAATGTAAATATTAAAGAAATAAAAAAACCTGAATTAAATGCAAATTTAGTTGCAGAAAATATTGCTCAACAGCTAGTAAAAAGAATTGCTTATAGGAGAGCTATGAAAAGAGCAATGCAATCAGCTATGAGACTAAATGCAAAAGGTATTAAAGTTATGGTTAGCGGACGTTTAGCAGGAAATGAAATAGCTAGAACTGAGTGGTTAAGAGAGGGCAGTATTCCGTCTCATACCTTAAGGGCGAATATAGATTACGGTTTTGCTGAAGCTTTAACAACTTATGGAATTATAGGTATTAAAGTTTGGATTTTTAAAGGCGCATTATTTGACAAAGATATTGAAAAAGAAAAAATAGAAAGAGTAAAAAATGTTACAACCAACAAGAACTAAATACAGAAAAGCTTTTAAAGGTCGTATAAAAGGAAAAGCCAGTCGAGCCGTAACTTTAAACTACGGACAGTTCGGCTTAAAAGCAATGCAGCCAGAAAGAGTAATTGGCAAACAAATTGAAGCAGCTAGAGTAGCTTTAACCAGATATATGAAAAGAACGGGTAAAGTTTGGACGAGAGTATTTCCAAATATACCTGTCTCAAAGAAACCAACAGAAGTAAGAATGGGAAAAGGTAAAGGTTCACCAGAATATTACGCTTGTAGAGTTAAACCAGGAAGGATTATTTTTGAGATTGATGGTGTTACCGAAGAAGTAGCTCGAGAGGCCTTATATAAAGCATCAGCTAAATTACCAATAAAAACAAAATTTATAAGTAGATAAAATGGCAACAAAAAAAAAAGAAGATAAGAAATTAACAAAAGATCAGGCTTTAAAGAAACTTGAGGTCTTAAAAAAAGATCTGTTAAATATAAGGTTCAAAAGAATTAACAATCAAGTTGAAAATCCTGCTCAATATGGAGAGATAAAAAAAAATATAGCTAGGCTATATACAACTATAAAGAGTTCTAAATGACTAAAAAGATTTTAAAGGGAGTAATAACAAGCGCAAAAAGTAACAAAACAGTCGTAGTTGAAGTAACTAGAAAGTTTGCTCATCCTTTTTATGGCAAAGTTATAAAAAGATCAAAAAAATACCATGCACACGATGAGAACAACAAATTTAAAGAAGGGGAAATAATCCAAATTATAGAATGCAATCCTATTTCTAAGAAAAAAAAATGGAAGGTTGTTGAAAAATGATACAAGTTCAAACAGAATTAAATGTAGCAGACAATACCGGCGCAAAAAGAGTTGAGTGTATTAAAGTATTAGGTGGCTCTAAAAGAAGGTACGCTTCTGTTGGAGATATAATTGTAATAAGTGTAAAAGACGCGATACCAAAAGGTAAAGTAAAAAAAGGAGCTGTTCACAAAGCTGTGGTTGTAAGAACAAAAAAAGAAATTTTTAGAAATGATGGATCAAAAATACAATTTGATACAAATGCTGTTGTTCTGACTGATGAAAAAGGCGAGCCAATTGGAACAAGAATATTTGGGCCTGTCACTAGAGAATTAAGAGTGAGAGGACATACTAAAATTATTTCACTAGCACCGGAGGTTTTATAAATGTTAAGTTTAAAAAAAGGATCACAGGTAAAAATAATATCAGGAAAAGATAAAGGTAAAACTGGTGAAATTTTAGAAATTAATAGAAGTTCTAATAGAGTGAAAATAAAAGCTATTAATATGATAAAAAAGCACCTTAAGCCTACTAAAGAAAATAAAGGTGGAATAATAACTAAAGAAAATTTTATACATATTTCAAATGTAAAAAATGTTGATAAACAAGTAGTTAAAAATAAACCAAAAAAAGAGAATAAAAAATAATGACACCAAGACTAAAGACATTATATGAAAAAGACATAGTTAAAAATTTAATGAGCAAACTAAACTATAAAAATAAACATGAAGCGCCTAAACTAGTAAAAATAGTTCTTAATATGGGTTTAGGAGAAGATGCATCAGACGGAAAAAAAATTAAAACAAGTTTAGATGACTTAAGCTTAATAACTGGTCAAAAACCAGTTGTTACAAAATTTAAAAAATCTATTGCAAATTTTAAAACTCGTAAAGGTCAGAGTGCTGGAGCAAAAGTAACACTTAGATCAAACAAAATGTACGAATTCGTTGATAGACTAGTTAACATAGCTTTACCGAGAATAAAAGATTTTCGAGGCTTAAAGTCTGATGGTATTGACAATTCAGGAAATTATAGTTTTGGCATAAAAGAACATATCGTATTTCCTGAAGTAAATTTTGACAAAGTTGATAAAATAAGAGGTCTAGATATTACTATCGTTACATCGAATACTTCAAAAAAGGGTACACTTGAACTTTTAAGAGAATTTAATTTTCCAATAACAGAAAAAAAAAAGAGGTGAAATGGCAAAAAAAAGCGCAGTACAAAAAAATTTAAAAAGAATAATGATGGTTAGTAAGTTTGAAAAAAAAAGAATTATGCTTAAAAAAATAATTATGAATAAAAAATTAGAATTAGCAGAAAGATTTGCAGCTCAATTGAAGCTCGATAAATTACCTAAAAATTCTTCAAAAGTTAGAATTAGGAATAGATGTGGCATATCAGGTAGACCACATGGATATTATAGAAAATTAAAAATTTCGAGAATTGCTTTGAGAGATATGGCATCTTCTGGAAAAATTCCTGGAATAATAAAATCAAGTTGGTAGGAGGAATATGACTTTAGTAGATCCGATAGGAGATATGTTTACAAGAATTAGAAATGGACAAATGAGAAATTTAAATTCTGTGAGTATACCAGCATCAAAGTTTAGATCAAAAATTTTAGAAATATTAAAAACGGAGGGATATATAAGTAGTTTCTTTTTAGAGAGTAACGATAATAATAAGAAGATTATTAAGGTGAATTTAAAATATTATGAGGGAACGCCAGTCATAAAAGAAATAAAACGAATATCAAAACCTGGTAGGAGAGTATATTCAAGAGCTACAAGTATACCAAAAATACAAAACGGTTTGGGAATGGCCATAATTTCAACTCCACAAGGAGTAATGTCAGATATTGAAGCTAGAAAAAATAATATAGGTGGAGAAATAATTTGTAAGGTATTTTAATGTCTAAAATCGGAAAAAAAAATATAATTTTGCCTAAAGACACCTCTATCAAAATAGAGGGAGATAAAATCACTGTAACTGGACCAAAGGGTAACAAATCCTTATTTATTAACGAAAAGATCTTTTCATCTAAAGTTAATGAAAAAAATGAATTTCAAATTCTCCCAAATAATAAAGAAATAGACCACAAAACACAATTATTGTGGGGAACCTACAGAAGTTTAATAAATAATGCTGTGATTGGTGTATCCGTGGGACATGAAAAAATTTTAGAATTAAACGGAGTGGGTTTTAGAGCAAATTTAAAAGGGGATACTTTGAACTTACAAATAGGATTTAGTCATGATGTTAATTTTAAATTTCCTAAAGATGTAAAAATATTAGTAGAAAAACAAACAATTATAAAAATTAATGGTGTAGATAAAGAACTTGTATCTAAAATAGCTTCAGATATTAAATCGTTGAAACCTGTTGAGCCCTATAAAGGCAAGGGTATAAAAGAACGAAATCAGTACGTTTTAAGAAAAGAGGGTAAGAAAAAATAAATGAAAAAAATAAACTCTAAAATAAAAAGAAAAATAAGAAATAGAAAGAAATTAAAAGATGTCAATACAGACAAATTAAGAGTTACTGTATTCAAATCTTCAAAAAATATTTCAGCTCAAATAATTGATGATAAGATGAGCAAAACTCTGGTTTCTGCATCTTCAACAGAAAAAGAGTTAAAAAAAAACAAAATTAAAAAAATGGATTTATCAAATGTTTTAGGTGAATTACTAGCAAAAAGAGCAAAAGAAAAAAAAATAAGCAATGTCTATTTTGATAGAGGGGGATATAAATATCACGGACGTATCAAAGCATTTGCTGACTCTTTAAGAAAGAATGGAATTAAAATATAAATAATGAGCGAAATTGAATACAAAGAAAAATTAGTAGCAATTAATAGAATAACTAAAGTTGTTAAAGGTGGAAGAAGATTTGGTTTTGCTGCATTAGTTGTAGTTGGAAATCAAAAAGGGTCAATAGGAATTGGTCAAGGAAAATCAAAACAAGTTCCAGATGCAATTAAAAAAGCCACTGAAGTCGCAAAAAGAAATCAAGTAAAAATACCTCTTAAAGATGGAAGAACTTTACATCACGACGTGAAAGGTAAAAATGGATCAGGTAAAGTATTTATGAGATCTGCACCAGCAGGAACTGGAATAATTGCTGGAGGCGCGATAAGATCTGTATGTGAGGTTTTGGGAATTCAAGATGTTGTTGCAAAGTCACTTGGCTCATCTAATCCGCATAACGTTTTAAAAGCTTGTGTAAATGGACTTAGATCGCAAATTTCGCCAAAAATTTTGTCCTCAATAAGAGGAAAAAAAATCTCTGAGATTATTTTAAAAAGAGAGAATAAGTAATGAAATTAAATAATTTTACAAAAACTAATAAAAAAAAGATAAGACCTGGTAGAGGTATAGGATCCGGAAAAGGAAAAACATCTGGTAGAGGACACAAAGGTCAAAAAGCGAGGTCAGGTGTAGCCATAAAAAGTTTTGAAGGTGGACAAATGCCTTTATTTAGACGGTTACCCAAACGTGGATTTAAATCATTCAATAAAAAAAATATAGCAATACTTAATTTATCAAATTTGCAAAGATTTTTTGATCAAAAAAAAATTACTTTAGATAATAACCTAGATTTAAAAATGTTACAAAATAAAAAAATTATTTCAAAAAAATATCAAAAATTAAAAATTTTAGGTCAAGGTGAGATTAAAAATAAAGTAAACCTGTCAGTAAATTTTGTTTCTAAACAGGCCAAAGAAAAGATTGAAAAAATTGGTGGAAAATTAACATTAATTAAAAATTAAAAATTATGTCTAGTGAAAATTTAAACCCTGGTGCTTTTAGTCATGCAACAGATTTAAAAAATAGAATATTTTTTACCATATTCTTGTTGATTATTTATAGATTAGGCACATATGTTCCTCTATCAGGTATAGACCCTGATGCGTTAAAAGAAATAATGTCTTCAAGTCAAAAGGGTCTTCTGGGCATGTTTAATATGTTTTCCGGTGGAGCAGTAACAAGAATGGCTATATTTGCTCTAGGGATTATGCCCTATATATCTTCATCAATTATAGTTCAACTATTAACAGGAACTTCAGATTATTTTAAAAATTTAAAAGAGCAAGGTGAGATAGGAAGAAAAAAAATTACACAAATCACAAGATATGGAACAGTATTGATTGCAGGTTTGCAAGGATACGGTGTAGCAGTGGGGATTGAGAACGCTGGCAATTTAGTTTTAGAACCAGGCATGTATTTTAGAATTACAACAACAATATCTTTAGTCGCTGGAACCACTTTTTTAATGTGGTTAGGTGAACAAATAACTCTAAGAGGGATAGGAAATGGTATATCTTTAATAATATTTTCTGGAATAGTAGCAGAAATACCAAGGGCATTAGCCTCAACATTTGAATTAGGAAGAACTGGAGCTTTATCCGCAGTAATGATTGTTGGAATATTTATATTAGTTATTGTAACTGTTTTATTTATAGTTTTTTTCGAGAGAGCTGTAAGGAAAATATTAATTAATTATCCTAAAAGACAAATGGGTAATAAAATTTATGGAGGAGAGTCTTCACATCTTCCACTTAAAATTAACACAGCTGGAGTTATTCCTGCAATTTTTGCATCAGCATTACTTTTATTACCAATAACAATGAGCAACTTTGGTTTTGCTGAGTCTGATTTCTTTCTTAACGTTTCATCTCTTTTCACTCAAGGACAACCTTTGTATATGGCATTATACGCGTTCGGAATTATTTTCTTCTCTTTTTTCTATACTTCAATTGTTTTTAACCCAAAGGAAACTGCTGAAAACTTGAGGAAGTATGGTGGTTATATTCCAGGAATAAGACCTGGGGAAAGAACCGCAGAATATATCGAAACCATTTTAACCAGACTTACAACTATAGGAGCCATGTATTTGACGGTTGTATGTTTAATGCCCGAATTTTTAATTGCACGATATCCAATTCCATTTTACCTCGGGGGAACATCAATTTTAATCGTCGTTGTTGTAGCAATGGATACAGTAACACAAGTCCAAACCAGACTTATGAGTTCTCAATACGAGTCATTAATTAAAAAAGCAAAATTTGGGAAATAATTAAATGAATATAGTTATTTTTGGACCACCTGGGGCTGGCAAAGGCACCCAATCTAAATTTATTGTTGAAAGATTTAATATGTATCAACTGTCAACCGGAGAGTTTTTAAGAAAAGAAATGTCTAAAAACACATCAATTGGAAAAAAAATTTCTTCAGTCATAAATTCAGGTTCTCTTGTTTCTGATAAAATAGTATCAGATTTAATTGAAAAAATAATATCTGATAAACAATATCAAAATAGAATTATTTTTGACGGTTATCCTAGAAATTTGAATCAAGCAAAAAATTTAGATAATTTGTTACAAAGATATAAACAAAAAATTCATATTGTTCTTAAGCTTTCAGTAAGTTTAGAAACAATAAAAAAAAGAATTTCTGAAAGAAGATCCCTTGAAAAAAGAATTGATGATGTTGAAGAAATAGCTATCAAGAGATACAAAACATATGAAAAATCAACTGAACCAGTGATTGAATATTATAAAAAATTGAATTTATTAAAAGTGATAGATGGAGAAAACACAATTAATCAAATAAACAAAGAAATAAGCGATATTATTTCCCTTATATAGGGTTGACATTATTCAATAACCTCATTAAATACGCACATAGAAATTAAACCCTTTAGAATATGGCTCGTATAGCAGGAATAAATATTCCACAAAATAAAGTTGTTAGTATTGCGTTAACATATATTCACGGCATCGGTTTACACTCATCAAAAAAAATCTGTATGAAACTTAATATTTCTGAAACTACTAGAGTCAATCAACTTTCTGAAGATCAAGTTTTAAAAATCAGAGAATATATTGATAGTAATCATAAAGTGGAAGGTGACCTTAGACGAGATATATCTGTAAATATAAAAAGATTAGTTGACCTAGCTACTTATAGAGGTAGCAGACATAAAAAAAAATTACCTGTGAGAGGTCAAAGAACACATTGTAATGCTAGAACGCGAAAAGGAAAAGCTATAGCTATCGCTGGGAAAAAATTAACACCGCTTAAAAAATAATTATGAACAAAAAAATTGATGAAAAAAAAGAGTTAGAAAATAAAGATGTAAAAAAAAAAGAGAATCAATTTAAAAAAAAGAAAAAAGTTAAAAGAAATATTACATCTGGTATCGCTTTTGTGAATTCTACGTTTAATAACACAATAATATCCATTGCTGACGAGACTGGAAATGTTATTTCTTGGTCATCAGCTGGCTCAAAAGGTTTTAAAGGTTCTAGAAAATCTACTCCGTATGCAGCTCAAGTTGCTGCTGATGACGCTGGAGCTAAAGCCTACGAGATGGGTTTAAGAACACTAACTGTTCAAGTAAAAGGACCAGGATCTGGAAGAGAAACAGCTTTAAGATCTTTACAATCACGTGGATTTAAAATTATTTCAATTAAAGATACAACACCCATGCCGCACAATGGAACTAGGCCACCAAAAAAAAGGAGAGTTTAATGCAATCAGGAACAAATGTAATTGATAAAAATTGGAAAGAACTAATTAAACCAAATAAGTTAAATATAACTAGCAGTGATGACAAATCTTTTGCTAAAGTAGTAGCCGAACCTCTAGAAAAAGGATTTGGTCAAACTATAGGCAACTCTTTAAGAAGAATTCTTCTCTCATCAATACAAGGAGCCGCTGTTACAGCTATTCAAATTGATGGAGTGCTACATGAATTTTCGTCAATTAAAGGGGTAAGAGAAGATGTAACAGACATAGTTTTAAATGTGAAAAATTTAGCGATAAAGTGCAATTCTATAAGTTCAAAAAAAATTATTTTAGATATTAAAGGCCCAAAAGAAGTTAAAGCAAAAGATATAACCCTTGGTTCTGAGGTTGAAATTTTAAACCCTGAGCAAACTATTTGCAATGTTGATGAGAAAACTAATTTCCATATGGAATTATTTGTAAACTCTGGAAAAGGATATGTACCTGCTCCCAAAAATAGATCTGAAGATAGTCCTCTTGGATTAATATCAATAGATTCTTTATTTAGTCCTGTTAAAAAAGTTTCATTTTCAATAGAAAATACGAGAGCAGGTAGTGCTCTTGATTATGATAAATTAATAATGAACGTAGAAACTAATGGAACAGTAGCAGCGGAAGATGCAATAGCCTACTCAGCACGAATATTTCAAGATCAGCTATCTATGTTTGTTAATTTTGAAGACCCTAAAGAAATCATCAAAGAGGTTAAATCTTCAGAGCCTGAATTTAATAAAAATTTATTAAAAAGAGTTGAAGAGCTTGAGCTTTCAGTTAGATCAATGAACTGTCTAAAAAATGACAATATAATCTATATTGGGGATTTAGTACAAAAGACAGAACCAGAGATGTTGAGAACACCAAATTTTGGTAGAAAATCTCTTAATGAAATCAAAGAAGTATTAAGTACAATGTCATTATATTTAGGAATGGAAATCCCGAACTGGCCACCAGATAATATTGCAGAAATGTCAAAAAAATTGGAGGAAAATAGTTACTAATGAGACACAATTTAGGTTACAGAAAACTAAATAAAACTTCTGAACACAGAAAAGCTTTGTTCAAAAATATGCTTAACTCTTTAATTAAATATGAACAAATTATTACAACTCTTCCTAAGGCGAAAGAACTGAAACCACAAATCGATAAAGTAATTACAATAGGAAAAAAAAATGATCTTAATAATAAAAAAAAACTTTTCTCTAAATTACAAAATCAATTTTCTGTAAAAAAAGTTTTTAATGAATTATCAAAAAGATATAGCAAAAGATCAGGAGGGTATTCCAGGGTTTTAAAAGCAGGATATAGAACTGGAGATGACGCTCCAATGGCTGTTATAGAATTAGTCGACAGAAATGTCGAAGCTAAAAAAGTAGATAAACCTAAGAAAGTAGAAAATAAAGAGAAAAAAAATCCAGAAACAGCCCAAGCAGCAAGTAAATAAAGCAAATTTTACATGCCAGATAAGTTTATTGTCAACAAAAATTATAATAATTCACGTTTTGATAAATGGTTTAAGGATGAAATAATAAATATTCCCAATTCGTTAATACAAAAGTTATTAAGAAAAAATAAAATTAAAGTAAATAATAAAAAAATAAAATCCTCTTTTAGATTGAGCGAGGGAGATGAAGTTTTAGTTTTTAATTTATCAAATTACGAACCAACAAATTTAAAAAAAAAAATTCAATATTTACCAAGTGCAAAAGAAAAAAAGGGTTTTGAAAATTTTGTAATATATGATAATAGCGATTATATTGTTATAAACAAACCTAGGGGTATTGCTGTTCAAGCTGGAACTAACAATTTAAAAAATGTTGTTGATACTTTAAAAAAAACTAAATTTTTTGATTATGCTAAGCCATATATTGTTCATAGATTAGATAAAGAAACTTCAGGTATATTTTTAGTAGCTAAAAATAGGCAAACAGCACAATTTTTTACTTCATTATTTAGAATAAGAAAAATTCATAAAACTTATTTGGCTGTTGTTAAAGGGGAATTTCCTAAAAGTTTAAAAAAAATGGAAGATTTTTTAGAATACTTTGAAAAAAATAAAAAAACTAAGCTTAAAGCAATAACTTTTATAAAAGTTTTAAAATCAAACAATAAATATTCTTTACTAGAATTAAATCCTAAAACTGGTCGAAAACATCAATTAAGAAAACAATTGTATATGAGAGGATTTCCAATTATTGGGGATCAAAAATACAAGTTAAATAAAAATAAAGTAATTAAAGATCAATTTATGCTTTTACACTCTTACAAAATAAAATTTATAAAAAAAGATGAAAAATTTAGCTACGAAGCAAAGTTAGATAATAATTTTAAAAAAAAAATAAATTTATATTTTAGATAAATTTTTAACGAATATTTTTTTTATGTTTTTTTCAATATTAGTTACCTTTTTAATACCTAAATGTTTAAACGATGTAATCATTTCATTGCTTAATCCACAAGGTATAATTTTTTTATAATGTGATAAATTGTTACTAATATTTATTGAACAACCATGATATGCAATCCAATTTCTAACTCTTATCCCTATGGCTGATATCTTTTTATTTTTAACCCAAATTCCAATATTTTTTCTATCAGCATAAGCAATAATATTATATTTTTTTAATAGTTCTATAATGCTTTTTTCAATTATCTTTATGAAAAGTCTGATGTCTTTTTTTCTTTTATTAAGATTTATTACAAAATAGATAACTTTTTGGCCGGGATTATGAAGTGTAATTTTTCCACCACGATTGGTTTTAATTACTTTAATTTTTTTATCTATAATCTCATTTTCTTTAAATCTTATACCACCTGTATATGTAGTGGGATGTTCAAGTATCCATATAAATTCTTTTTTTAAGCCTTTTTTTACGTCCTCAACTCTTTTTTCTAGAGTAAACATCGCTTTTTTATAAGATATTCTATTTTTGCTTATTTTGACTTCTATGTTCATTTAATTTGAATTTTATCACTTTATGAACTATTAGTCTCAAAAAAAGAAATCAAGGATTTTTATGAGTTTAATTAAATCTATAGGTGGTAAAAATGTTAATTTTGATTTTAACAAAGAATTTTTAAGTATTTTTAGTGACAAAATTAAAGCATCCGATATTAAATTTATCAATCAAACTTTAGAGGACTTGCATCCATCTGATGTTGCAAACTTAATTGAAAATCTATCATCAGAAACAAGAGCTAAATTAATAGAAATTGAGGAATTCGACATAGATCCAGAAATATTCGTAGAAATCAACGAGTCAATTCAAACAGAAATTTTACAATTATTATCCTCAGACTCAATAGCAAAGATAATTAAAAGGTTAGAGTCAGATAATGCAATTTCAATTATTGAAAATTTAAAAATAGAGAAAAAAAATTCTGTATTAGACAAACTCCCTCCAAAAGATAGATTTTTATTAGAAGAAGGCTTGAGTTACCCAGAAGACTCAGCTGCTAGGATAATGCAAAGAGAATTCACTGCAGTTCCTAGCGACTGGTCTGTAGGACAGACCATAGACTATTTGAGAGAAAGTAAAGATTTACCACAAGAATTTTTAGAAATATTTGTTGTCGATAATGATTTCAAACCAATAGGTATTGTTCCCTCATCAAGAGTATTGAGAACACCAAGAGAAAAAAAAATGAATTCAATAATGAGAGAAATGCCGGTTTTGATATCAGTAAATATGGACAAAGAAGAAGTAGGTCATACGTTTGAAAATTATAACCTTGTATCAGCTGGTGTTGTAAATAAAAATAATAAATTAGTTGGCATGATCACCGCGGATGATGTGGTTACAGTTGTACAAGAAGAGGCTGAAGAGGATGCACTTAGACTTGCAGGTGTTGGGGATGAAGAAATTACTGATAGCGTTTTAATTAAAACCAAAAGAAGATTTAATTGGCTTCTATTAAATCTTTTTACTGCACTTTTAGCTACCTGGGTTATAAGTTTATTTGGAGCTTCAATTGAACAAATGGTTGCTTTAGCCTTTTTAATGCCAATTGTAGCATCTATGGGTGGTAACGCAGGTATGCAAACTTTAGCAGTAACTATCAGAGCAATAGCCACAAAAGAATTATCTTCAGGTAATTTTAATAAAATTGTTGGAAAAGAATTTTTAATAGGAATATTAAATGGAATTATTTTTGCAATTATTACAGCGATTATTGTTCAATTTTGGTTTCAAGAGACAAAACTCTCTTTATTAATTGGTATATCAATGGTTTTAAATATGATTGTTGCGGGCTTATTTGGAATTTTAGTTCCTGTTTCATTAAAAAAAGTAAATATTGACCCTGCGTTAGCATCCAGCGTTTTTGTTACAACAATTACAGATGTTATAGGGTTTCTGTCTTTCTTAGGAATTGGGTCATATTTCTTTTTAAATTAAAAATTATCGATTAATCTTATATTACCGATATAAAAGGCTGAAAAAATATTAAAATTTTCATTATATTTTTTTGCT
>CABZCD010000013.1 GCA_902524105.1 uncultured Pelagibacteraceae bacterium
TTTACAATATAAATTCCAAATATTATTATACTCAATGAAATTAAAACACGCCAAGTAATAACTTCGTCCATGAGAAAATATCCAAAGAATACTCCAAAAATTGGAATTAAATAAGCTACCTGTGTTTGAAAAACTAGTCCATTCACAGATAAAATTCTAAATCTTATTAGCCAAGCCAGTCCTGTCGCAACAATACCTAAATAAAGTAAAGACAATGTAGACTCTAAAGATGGGTCGGCTAGCCAAGGTTTTTCTATAATTATCGCCATCGGAAAAAGGAAAATTAAAGACCATATGGTCGTAGACGTGGTAACGTTTTCATTTCCCTTATTCTTTATTCTTATGGTTAATATGCCACCAATAGAGTAAAATGTTGAGCCTAAAATAGTTATTAAAGCGAAAATATAATTACTTTCATTAATAATAATTTTATCTAAAAATAAAAATAAAATTCCTGAAAAACCTATAAGAACTCCTATAACCTTAAATATATTAATTTTTTCATTTTTTGTAAAATAGTGAGCTAATATTGTTCCGCTTAATGGTGTTGTGCTCATCAACATTGCAGCTAAATAACTATTTATTTTACTTGTGCCAATAGCTATTAAAATAAATGGAATGGCTATGTTGCAAAGCCCTATAAGAGCATAATGTTTCCATTCGTTTGAAAAAGCTTCTATTTTAATTTTTTTAAATTTACATAGCAAAATTAGGGGTGCGCTAGCAAAAATTACTCTAACAAGAGCCAGAGTAATTGGCTCATAAGAATAAGTTGCAATTTTTATGTTAAAAAATGAGGAACCCCAAATTATACCTAATAAAACAAGTAAAAATATATCAAATGAATTTGCTTCTCTCATAAAATTTGCACTTAATAAGTGTATTGATGCTTTAAACGCATAGCTGATATCATCTTATTAGAGGTTATTCTATAACTTTATTCTGATAAATAATTTCAAAATTATGAGCGCTAGTAAAATTTTAAAGTTAATAAAAGATAAAGAGGTTGAGTATGTAGATCTTAGATTTACAGATCCAAGAGGTAAACTGCAACACGTAACACAAGATTTACAGACAGTTGACGAAGACATGCTTAACAACGGAATTTTTTTTGATGGCTCCTCAATTGCTGGTTGGAAAGCAATAAATGAGTCAGATATGATTTTAAAACCTGATTTATCAAGTAATTTCATAGATCCATTTTTTTCTCATACTACATTAGTTCTTTTCTGTGATGTGATGGATCCAATTACAAAAACTTATTATGAGAGAGATCCTCGATCGACTGCAAAAAAAGCTGAAGCATACTTAAAAAAAACTAATATAGGTGATAAAGCTTATTTTGGTCCAGAACCAGAATTTTTTGTATTTGATGATGTAAGGTTCACAAACCTTATGAATAAAGTAAGTTATGAAGTCGATAGCTCGGAAGGCCCGTATAACACCGGAAAAGAATATGAGAATGGAAATTTAGGACACAGACCAAAAGTCAAAGGAGGATACTTCCCAGTTCCTCCGGTTGATAGCGCCCAAGATTTAAGATCTGAATGTTTAAAAGCAATGAAAGATATGGGTGTAAAAGTTGAAAAACATCACCACGAAGTTGCGCCTAGCCAACATGAGCTTGGGACATTATTTAATACTTTAGTCAATCAAGGTGATGCTATGCAAATTTATAAATATGCAGTTCATAACGTAGCCAACTCTTTTGGTAAAACAGCTACATTTATGCCAAAACCTGTAAAAAACGACAATGGTTCAGGTATGCATGTTCATCAATCAATTTTTAAAGGTGAGAAACCCTTGTTTGCAGGAGATAAATACGCAGGTTTATCAGATGATTGTTTGCATTACATCGGTGGTATTATCAAACACGCTAGAGCACTTAATGCTTTTTCGAACGCCTCAACAAATAGTTACAAACGATTAATACCTGGATTTGAGGCTCCTGTATTATTAGCTTACTCTTCTAGAAATAGATCTGCAAGTTGTAGAATACCATTTAGTACAAGTAAAAAAGGTAAAAGAGTAGAAGTAAGATTTGGTGATGCAGCTGGAAATCCATACTTAACTTTTGCATCAATGTTAATGGCTGGGTTAGACGGTATCAAAAATAAAATTAAACCTGGTAAGCCAATGGATCAAGATTTGTACGCATTAGGCCCCGAAGAAGTCAAAGGTATTCCAACTGTTTGTTCATCTTTACGACAAGCTTGTGTTGCTTTAGATGAAGATAGAAAATTTTTAACTCAAGGCGGGGTGTTTACTGATGATCAAATAGACGCTTACATTGATTTAAAAATGCAAGAAGTAAACAACTTTCAAGATACTCCGCATCCTATTGAGTACGAAATGTATTATAGCTGTTAAGCGGCTTATTTAAAATCTTTAAGATAATTTATCACAGATTTTCTTTTTTCTCTTTTAGCCTCATCTAAAGGTGTAGCTCCCCACCTATCACGGACAAATACTGGATGCCCATGCGAAACTAAATATTCGACTACCTCCAAGCAACCCTCTGCTGCTGCAAGATGTAAAGCAGTTCTAGAATCATAGTCGCCTGCGTGTACAGGCACTCCTTTAGCGATCAAGCTTCGAACACCCTCAACGTTATTTTCAAAAGCTGCGAATAATAGTTCAATTACTGCCAGTTCGTCATCGTAAATTGCCATCTTATCCGTCTTTCCATTTGGATCTTCAACTAAATGCGATGCTTGAGTATAGTTAATATCTAGTTTTTCATATTCTTTTACAATATCTTTATGGTTATTATTTTTGGCATCGAAATAACCATATCCTCCCCAACGATCAGGTATTGGTTTCACACCTTGTTTTAGTAAAAATTGAACTGCTTCTAGTTGTCCTTCAGCTGAGGCCAGATGCAATGGAGTTCTTATATCATAGTCTCCAATTTGAAGATCTCTTTGTTCACTAACAAGACGTTCTAATGTTCTAATATTTCCATTACTCGCAGCCCAAATAGCTTCTCCACAACTATTTGCACGCCATTTTGAAATTGGTATTTTTGGATCAAGACGATCTGTGTCTGTCATCGTACCATCAAAAGTATGAACTAAATATTTTGACGTTATTCGCTTCGCCATTTCGATTCCTCGAACACTATTGCCTTGTTTGTCTAAGCGTGGAGAAAAAATACATATTCCCATTAATCTTGGTACTACCAATATAACTCCTCCTCCTACTCCACTTTTTGCTGGTAACCCCACTTGTTGAAAGAATGTACCGCTAGCATTGTACATTCCACTAGTTTGTAAAACGGGTAAACAGTTTCTTACTGTTTTTTGGCTTAACACACGATCTTGAGAAATAGGACAAACACCACTATTTGCAAGTGTAGCAGCAGCTGTTGCAAAATTTACTGAGGTCATCTCTAGTGAACATATGCTAAAATAAAGTTTAAGAGCCTCTGTGACTGCAGGTTCAGAATAAAAGTCAAATTCATCTTCATCAGGATGGATATCATTATGTAGCTTAGTTTTAGTGTGAGGTAAATTTCCTGTAGCCATTAAAAGATATCCCATGGCAATATTATTATATCCTGTAAAATTTTCTTGCCGTGCCATATCTTTATTGAATCTTGGTAACTCTGCACTAAAATTATCTTTTGGAGACCAACCTATTAATCTTCCAAATTGTTGTCTTATGTATCTTAATCTTTGACTATGTGACTCTTCTGGACCTATAAGACCTGCTGTCATTATAGCGCCAGCGTTGACCATTGGATTGAAAGGTATGCGGTTAAGTTGACCAACTGCAGTTTTAGCTAACAGAGTAAGATCATCAAATTGTCTACCAGAGGGTTCTTGACCAACATGTTGGTGAACTTTTTCTAATCCTAATTTTTCCATCGCAAAGCAGTAATTAAAAGGTTTGCACATAGATTGAATTGAAAAATCAACCTCACTGTCACCTTTTTGATATATCTGACCATCTGTTGTAACAATTGCGACGCCAAATTGGTCTGGATCAACATTAGCTAGAGGAGGAATATACGAAGCCAATTCTCCTGATTTAACTTTTTTGACCTCATCAAACATATCATTTAAATTTTTTGCAAAGTAGGTGAAGTCTGGTATTGATAGTTCACCTCGTAAGGCTTTTTCAACGATTAATTCTGAACTTCGGATAATTTCAATAAAGTCTTCGAATACAATTTTATCACCATGGGCATCTAAATTTTGAAAAAGGCTAAATAGTCTTTTATCGTTTGCTTTTAAACCAGAATTTAACAAAACATCTTTAAATCTTTTTGTTTTGATTATTTCATTATCATCTTCACATAGAGAGAAAAATAAATTTGCTTCACGTTTCGATTTAGATTTTAATTTCTCTAAAAGGGTAGATTTGTTTTTATAAGAGTTTTTTTTCATAAAAAATTAAGTTAATAATTTTATTTAAAAAAAACAACCCTTAATCTTTTTGAAATTTAACTTGTTTTAAAGGACTCTCCACATCCACATCGTTCAGTCTCGTTAGGATTTTTAAAAACAAATTGTGATGAAAATTTTTCTTTTTTATAGTCCATTTCTGTTCCTAGAAGATAAATAATAGCAGCAGGGTCTATAAAAACTTTTACTCCCTTGTCCTCAATAACTTCATCGTTTACTTTTTTATCTTTTGCATATTCCATTGAATAACTCATACCAGCGCAACCACCAGATTTTACTCCTACTCTTACTCCAATAGTTTTACCATCAGCATTTGACATAATTTCTTTAATTCTGGCTGCTGCACTATCAGATAATTTAATTATTTGTTCGCTCATAAATTTAATTCTAATTTTGCCTCTTCACTCATCATATCTTTTGTCCAAGGAGGACTCCAGACTAATTTTAAATCTACTTTCTTTATTTCATCTATGGAATTGATATTTTCTTTTACCATCTTGGGTAAACTATCAGCTACTGGACAATTAGGACTGGTCAATGTCATTTCAATGTAAGCTTCATTCTCATTTTTGACCTCAATATTATAAATCAAACCTAAATCATAAATATTTACTGGTATTTCAGGGTCATAAACTTTTTTAATTTCAGCAATTATTTTTTCTTTAATTTTCATTATTTTTTCTCCAAAACCGACGATAGTGTATGCCAAGCCATTGTTGCGCACTTAACTCTCATTGGGAAATCTTTCACTCCTGATAGTGACATCAAAGTTATCTTTTGATCTTCATTTAAACTATTTAACGTTATTGATTTATTTTCTTTAATTAAGTTCAAAAAATTATCAGTAATAGCTTTAGCTAAATTAAAATCTTTGCCTTTCAAAATATCCGTTAAAATAGAAGCTGATGCTAAAGAAATTGCACAACCTTCACCTTCAAAACTAAGATCTAAAATTTTTTTGTTTTTATCCAATTGGGCGTAAATATGAACCTTGTCACCACAAAGAGGATTGTGGCCCTTTGCATCACTGGTGAAATCTTTACATTTGCCAAAATTTCTTGGATTTTTTCCATGATCCAAAATTATTTCTTGATATAATTCTTTTAATTCCATTATATTTTAAAAACCTTTTTACATTTTTCTATTGCATTAATTAAAATATCAATATCTTCTTTAGTATTATATATTCCTATAGAGGCTCTAGCAGTAGCAGACATGCCAATTTTTTCATGTAATATTTGACAACAATGATGCCCAGCTCTTATAGCAACCCCATCATCATCAAGAATTGTTGCAATGTCATGGGGGTGAATTCCTTTTAAAGTAAATGATATTACAGAAGCTTTGTTTTTTGGATCACCAACTAAATTTATTGAATTATTTTTTCTTATTTTATCTATCCCATATCTAAGGACATCATTTTCATTTTCAGAGATTTTATCTAAACCAATTTTTTCAATAAGTTTTATTGACTCACTGAACGCAACTACTTCAGCAGTTTGCATTGTGCCAGCTTCAAATTTTGTTGGACTTTCAGCAAATGTTATATTTTCTTTTTTTACTTCGTCTATCATTCCTCCACCACCTTGATAAGGAGGCATTTCATCTAACCATTTTTTCTTTCCATAAAGAATTCCTAGTCCATTAGGTCCGTATAACTTATGGCAAGATATTACGTAAAAATCACATCCTAATTTTTGCATATCTAATTTTAAATGGGGGGCGCCTTGAGTTCCATCTACCAAAACAGGAATTTTTTTTGATGAAGCAAGATCAATAATTTCTTTTAAAGGAGTTATTCCACCTGTTACGTTCGATATATGAGTAATAGCTATTATCTTAGTTTTATTCGTAATTAATTTCTTTACTTCATCAATTTGTATTTCAAGGTTTTCATTAATTTTTGCGAATTTTATAACTGCCTTTTTTTTATTTCTTAAATAATGCCAAGGAACATAATTCGAGTGATGCTCTAATTCTGTAAGAATAATCTCGTCTCCCTCATTGATATATTTTTCTCCGAAGGAATTTGCTACTAAATTTATACCTTCTGTAGCACCCTTAGTGAATATTATCTCTTCTCTATACTTTGCATTTATAAATCTTTTGACAAGATCTCTAGTTTCTTCAAATCTATTTGTTGCAGTAACAGCTAATGAGTGAACACTTCTACCAACATTTGAAAATTCGTTCTCATAGAAGTAGGACATTCTATCAATAACAGATTTAGGTTTTTGAGAAGAATTAGCGCTATCTAGATAAACTAAAGGTTTATTATTTATCTTTTTTTTGAATATTGGAAAATTATTTTTAATTTGATCTATTTTCATATTTTATATGCTTATTAAAATGGTTTAATAAAATATCTGTTATGTCTTTATCTTTAATTTTTTCTAGAACACTCTCTAAAAATCCTTTTATAATTATTTTTATAGCTTCTTTTTCCTTTATTCCTCTTGCTTTTAAATAAAATAAAGCCTCTTTATCGATATTTCCTGAAGTTGATCCATGAGAACATTTTACATCATCAGCATAAATTTCAAGTTCAGGCTTCGTGTTAAATTCGGAGTCTTTATCAAGCAAAAGACCCTTGCTTAATTGATAAGCATTAGTTTTTTGTGCTATGCTGTCTACAAAGACTTTACCTTGAAATACTCCTTTGCTACCTGAAGCAAGAACGTTTTTGATATCTTGATGACTTTGGCAATTTGGTTTTAAATGTTGAATATTTGTTTTAATTTCTTGATGGTTGTTAATTCCTAAAAATAATCCTGAATAGACCTCGCCACAAGAATTCATTCCATTTAGTTTGATATTGCTTTCAAATTTTCCGAATTTCATACCGGATGAGAATAAATATTTTTTAAAATTTGAATTTTTCAATAACTCAACTTTTGAAAATTCGTAAAAAAAATTATTACTTTCTTTTTTATTTATGAAATAATAGTTAAGAGAAGCATTTTCTTCTAGATTAATATATTTAAATGTATTGTTAAAAAAATTACCTTCAGACTCATCTATTAAATATTCTATAATTGTAGCATCAGAGTTCTTTGACATAGTAATAGTCTCAGAGTTATTAATTATTTTATTTTTTAAAACACCGGTAAAATAGTTATAAATTACTATAGGGTATCTAAATTTATAATCTGATTTAATATTTAAGTAAAATCCACCTTCGTGTAATGCGGTATTAAGATTTTGCATTTGGTTATCTTTTAATTCATTTGCAAAATTTAAGTGCTGATCAAGATGAAATTCATTTATTTTAAAAAAATTTTCATATTGTAAATTTTCAGATTTAAAATCAAAAGACTCTAATTTTCCGTTAATTAGTGTTATTGAATTATGACTAAATTTTAAATCTTGAACATTTGGTTTTTTCTTATCTAGTTGATTATTATGCAGTTCTTTAAAATTTTCGCTTAAAACTTTTTCTAAATCAGTAAACTTCCAATCCTCTTCTCTTTTATTAGGAAAACCTTTTTTTTTAAAAGTAGACAAGTTTGCCTCTCTTAGTTTTAGACTTTTATCCGATTTATCTTTAATTTTAAAATTTAATTCCATAATTAAATTAGATTAGATTAGTGTACCCAGTTTTTTCCAGTTCTTCCCCAAGTTCTTTCGAACCAGTTTTTATAATTTTTCCTGCTGATAACACGTGTATAAAATCAGGTTTTATAAAATTCAAAAGTCTTTGATAATGTGTAATAATTAAAAAAGAATTATTTTTATTTTTGTAGGAATTGACACCATCTGCAACAATTTTTAATGCATCAATATCTAGACCCGAGTCAGTTTCGTCTAAAATTGCAAGTTTTGGTTCTAATATTTTTAATTGAAGAATTTCGTTCTTCTTCTTTTCTCCACCTGAAAATCCAACATTTAAATGTCTTGATAAAAATTTTTCGTCAATACTTAGTTCTTTGGCTTTTTCTTTTACGATTTTTATAAAACTTATAGCATCTATATCTTTATGACCTTTTGCTTTTCTAATTGAATTTAGCGATGTTCTTAAAAAATTGTTAGTGTTAACACCTGGTATTTCTGTAGGATATTGAAAAGCTAAGAACATGCCTTTTTGAGCCCGCTCTTCTATTGAAATTTGAGTTAAATCTTCCCCTTCATATTTTAAATCCCCTGAAATATCATATCCAGGTTTACCAGATAAAATATTGGCTAATGTACTTTTACCCGATCCATTTGGGCCCATAATAGCATGAACTTCACCTTGATTTATTTTAAGGTTGAGACCTTTGATAATTTTTTTGTTGTTAATTTCTGCTTTTAAGTTTTTAATTTCTAACATTATCCAACGCTTCCTTCTAAACTTATTGAGACTAACTTTTGAGCTTCTACCGCAAATTCCATAGGCAACTGTTGTAAAACCTCTTTACAAAAACCATTAACAATTAAACTTACTGCCTCTTCTTGGTTTAAACCTCTCTGATTACAATAAAAAAGCTGTTCCTCATTTATTTTTGAAGTTGTAGCTTCATGCTCGATTGTTGAAGATGAATTTTTATTTTTAATATATGGAACTGTGTGAGCTCCACATTTGTTTCCCATTAAAAGAGAGTCACACTGAGTATAATTTCTCGAATTTATTGCTTTTTTATTAATATCAACTAGTCCTCTATAAGTATTATCTGCTTTACCAGCTGAAATTCCTTTAGAAATAATTTTACTTTTTGTATTTTTTCCTAAATGGATCATTTTTGTGCCAGTATCTGCTTTTTGGTAATTGTTGGTAATTGCTATTGAATAAAATTCTCCAACAGAATTATCTCCTTGCAAAATACAGCTGGGATATTTCCATGTTATAGCTGAACCTGTTTCAACCTGAGTCCATGAAATTTTTGAATTCTTTCCTCGACAAGCTCCTCTCTTTGTTACAAAATTGTAAATTCCTCCTTTGCCTTGCTCATCTCCTGGATACCAATTTTGCACTGTTGAGTACTTAATTTCAGCATCATCAAGGGCTACAAGCTCTACATTAGCTGCATGGAGTTGATTCTCGTCTCTCATAGGTGCAGTGCAGCCTTCTAGATAACTCACATAACTGCCTTTATCCGCAATAATTAATGTTCTTTCAAATTGTCCGGTTTGTGAAGCATTAATTCTAAAATAAGTAGACAGCTCCATTGGACATCTTACGTTAGGTGGTATGTATACAAATGAACCATCAGTAAAGACTGCAGAGTTTAATGTTGCAAAATAATGATCTGTTATTGGGATTACTGATCCCAAATATTTCCTCACTAGATCAGGATGTTTTTGTATAGCTTCAGATATAGAGCAAAATATTATACCTTTTTTAGTAAGCTCACCTTTAAAAGTAGTAGCAACCGAAACAGAGTCAAAGACAGCGTCTACTGCTACACCACTAAGTCTTTTTTGTTCATCTAAAGGAATGCCGAGTTTTTTATAAGTTTCGATAAGTTTTGGGTCAACTTCATCTAAACTTTTAGGTTTATCTTTAACGCTTTTAGGCGCAGAGTAATAATAAAGATCTTGATAATTTATTTTAGGATATTTTGGTTTTTGCCAATTAGGTTCTTTTAATGACTTAAGTCTTTTATAAGCTTTTAGTCTCCAATCTAAAAGCCATTTGGGTTCCTTTTTCTCTTTAGAAATAAATTTTATTGTTGCTTCATTTAAACCTTTAGGAGCTTTAAAACTTTCAATATCAGTTGTGAAACCGTATTTATATTCTTTATTTGTATCTATAACTTTGGTACTCATTATCTTTTTACTAACTCCTCTAATTTTACATTTTCAAAAAAACCATTGATATGCGTATCTAACTTATCCCATAAATTATGAGTTATGCATTTAACTGATTTATTATTACAACCTTTTTTTGACTCTTTTTTACAATTGAGAGTTTTTACCTCTTCATTTACTGCTTTAAAAATATTAGAAAGTTTAATTTCTGAGGCTGGTTTATCCAATGCGTATCCTCCTTTTACACCTCTAACACTTCTAACTAATTTATCTTCTTTTAAATGGATAAATAACTGTTCCAAATAAGCTAAGGAAATATTTTGTCTCGTAGAAATTTCAGACAAACTTACAGGTTTATCCTTTGAATAGGACGCAAGATCAGCCATCGCCATTACTGCATATCTGCCTTTTGTTGTTAGTTTCATAAATTGGCCCTGTTTTACAATAGTTTTTAATTAATTCCTACTATATTACTCAGATTTAAAAAAAGATATTTGACGCATAAAAACATGTTATAAGTCTATTCTTTTATTGAAACTAATTATCATTACTAATTATGAAGCAAAAAAGTTTAGAAATTTTTATCCCAGGTCCAGCAGGAAGATTAGAGGGAAAGTATTATAAAAATCCAAAATTTGGTTCGCCAGTTGCAATAGTCCTTCAGCCTCACCCACAATATGGTGGAACAATGAATAATAGAATAGTTCAATTAATGTATAATATTTTTTTAGAAAACGGATTTTCAGTTATAAAGATAAATTTTAGAGGTGTTGGAAAAAGTGATGGTGTTTTTGATAATGGTCAAGGTGAACTTTCAGATGCAGCAGCGGCTCTTGATTGGATTGAAAGAGAAAATATGGATTATAGTCAGTGCTGGGTTTCTGGTTTTTCTTTTGGAGCTTTAATTTGTATGCAGCTAATAATGAGGCGACCGGAGGTAAACAATTTTATAGCAATTTCTCCTCAACCAAATGTTTATGATTTTTCTTTTTTAGCACCATGTCCAACGTCTGGTCAGGTCGTTTATAGTGATAATGACGAGCTAGTGACTAAAGAAAGTATCAATGAACTGGATAATAGGATTAAAAGTCAAAAAGGAGTTGAAGTAATTTTCTCAAAAATTAAAGGCGCAAATCATTTTTTTAAAGACAAAGAGAAAGATTTAAGAGTTGAAATAGAAAAATATATAAAAGAAAAAACTGCTTTAATCTAAATATAAATAATTTCACCACCGCTACATGGGGCTGAACAACCGGTTGTAGATGGAAATGATATTGGTAAAGATAAAATTGATCTTATAGCTAAATACGCGAATGCTTGAGACTCAATAAAATCACCATCTAAACTAAAATCCTCGGAATTAAAAAAGGAAAGATTTTTGTTTGAATTTAATTTAATTTGTTTTAAGAGACTAATATTTTTTCTTCCACCTCCACAAATTATTATTCTTATTTGTTTATCAAACTCTTTTAAAAAGAAATTAATTTTTGAAGTTATAATTTTCGCAGAAAAAGCTGTTAATGTTGCTGCACCATCCTCTAAACCTAAACCTCTTGCAAAAGAAATATCAAAATCACTTGTATCTAAAGAAATATTATTTTTTTTTTGAAAATTATGCTCATAAGTTTCTAAAGCTTGTTCCAATATTATTTCATTAATATTTCCCATTTCTGAAATTTTACCACCATCATCAAATTTTTTATTTGTGTGAGTTTGTATCCATTCGTTTATTAAACAGTTTCCTGGACCAACGTCCTTACTCAAAATATCATTGTCATTCATATTATGAATAAAAGTAATATTTGAAATACCACCGATGTTTAATATGCAAACTGGTAAATTAATTTTTTTTGATTTGATAAGATATTTATGGAAAATGGGAGTTAAAGGCGCACCTTCTCCACCATTAACGATGTCATTTTTTCTAAAATTAAAAACTACTTTTTTTTTTGTAAGTTGAGATAATAAATTTCCATTACCTAATTGTAGTGAAATTTTTTCTGCAGGATTATGATATAATGTTTGGCCATGAAACCCGATCAGGTCTAAATTTAAACCATTACTAATATCATTAACAATTTTTGCATGAAAAATAGTAATTTCTTTTTCTAATTTTTGAATTTTAGAAGAAAAATTTTTTATATCATTTAAGCTATTAACTTTTTTTTTTAAATCATGAAACTCTCTAAATAATTTGTCGTCGTATTCAAAATATTTTTCTTTTAGAATAGATAGAGTGTCTATACCATTTGACTGAATTATCGATGCGTCAACTCCATCTCCTGAAGTACCGCTCATCATTCCTAAGCATGTGTATTCTTTGCTCATAATTGTATTTATTTATACCAAATATTGTATAATAGTGTTCTTATTACTTTTAGAAATATGAAAAGCACTTTTTTGAGAGAAATGCAAGAAAGGGGTTATTTAAATCAGTGTACTGATTTAGAAAAACTCGATACGTTGCTTTTAAAAAAATCTATTTCTGCATATATAGGATTTGATTGCACAGCTAATAGTTTGCATGTTGGCAGTTTGCTTCAAATAATGATTCTAAGATTACTACAAAAACACGGACACAGACCAATTGTTCTATTAGGTGGAGGAACTACATTAATTGGGGATCCTTCAGGAAAAGAGTCAACAAGAAAAGTTTTAAAGCCTAAAAACATAAAAAAAAACATATCAAGTATTAAAAAGCTTTTTGAAAATTTACTTGATTTTAAAATTAAAAAAACAAAACCAGTTTTTGTCGATAACTATTCATGGTTAGGAAAATTAAATTATATAAATTTCTTAAGAGAAATCGGTTCGCAATTTACATTAAATAAAATGCTTACATTCGATAGTGTAAAACTTAGATTGGAAAGGGAACAGTCATTAAGTTACATGGAATTTAATTATATGATATTACAGGCGTTCGATTTTTATAAACTTTTTGAGAAGGAAAATTGTTTATTACAACTAGGAGGTTCTGATCAATGGGGAAATATTGTAAACGGAGTAGATTTGATTAGACGGATAATCAAAAAAGATGCATTTGGATTGACTAGTCCGCTGATTACTTTAGCCTCTGGAGCAAAAATGGGTAAAACAGAAAAAGGGGCAGTTTGGTTAAATGAAAAACTTTTTTCAGCATATGATTATTGGCAATTTTGGAGAAATACTGATGATAGAGATGTAATAAAATTCTTAAAATTTTTTACTGAACTTGAAAAAAATGAAATTGAAAAACTACAAGAAAAAAATGAAATTAATGAATTAAAAATTATACTTGCTAATAATGCAACAAAAATACTTCATGGAAAAGTAAGGGCTGCTAAAGCAGAAAAAACAGCGAGAGACATTTTTAAACTAGGAAAAATAAATGAAAATTTGCCAACTAAAGGTATCCCAAGAAAAGATTTAAAAGAAGGAACAAAACTTTTAGAGTTATTAGTAAAATTTAATATTATGGATTCAAAAAGTGAAGCTAGAAG
The DNA here is from genome assembly GCA_902524105.1 of uncultured Pelagibacteraceae bacterium. GTDB lineage: Bacteria > Pseudomonadota > Alphaproteobacteria > Pelagibacterales > Pelagibacteraceae > Pelagilacustribacter. The sequence goes on from CABZCD010000013.1 coordinate 13,616, forward strand.
AGCAATTAAAAATAACGGTATAAAAATAGATGATATTTTAGTTTCTGATGAAAATAAAATTGTAAATATTTCTGATTTTAAAAATGGAAATATAAAAATTTCTTTTGGTAAAAAAAAACATTACATTTTTAAGATTATTTAGGTTTTTTTAATGCTTTTTGGATAAATCTTGGTGTCAAAGATTTTATAGGATTAACTGTTGTTTTAATTTTTCCAGGTGTACCTTTCATCTTAAAACTTATACCGAACAGACCTTCTCCGATCTCTTTAGGTATTAGAATATCTCCCACCACAGGAAGTTTCGATAAAAATTTATTCAGTGTTTTAGCAGGCACCATTGTTCCTCTTAAACTAACTAATTCAGTGTTTGACTCGACATATCCTTCCATTAAAATTGAGATGCTTGGACCTATAACATACAACTCTTCTAAATTTAAGACCTGTTCACTTTTACTCATCTTCATTTCAAGCTTTTCAAAAGATAGCCCTTCACCTGATAATGCATCAACCATTCCTCCAAAATCAGCTAAAGATAATAATTTGACTAAACCTGGAGCATTTTTAACTTTAAAACTTTCTATAGTTAAATTTGAGTTACTTTCTTTATTATCATATGTTGATAATAATAATAGTTTACCACCAGATAAACCGTCGAAAAACTTATAGTTAGATAAAAGGGGTTTAGGTAAGTCTGAATAAATCTCCAGAATTTTTTTTTTAGAAGTTTTATCTATTTTAAGGGATATATCTAAATATTTACCATCCTCGAATTCACCTTTCGAGACAATCTTACTAAATCTTCCTTTTTCAATAATGCCTATTAAAGAAAAGTCAGACATTACTTGGGAAACATTTGTTGAAACTTCCTTAAAATTTACAAATATTTCTTTACTTATATTTTTTAAAAAAGTCGTGTTATTTTTGTTTTCCAATAATTTTGTTAAATTACTAGCATCATATTTAGATCCATTTATTCTAATTGATTTGTTAAAATTGATTTTAAACTCATTATTAAGTTCATTATTTAGAAAAGTTTTTACTGAAATATTATCAAACTTTACCAATTTATTATTTTGAATAAGTAAATTTTTGATATTTATATTATTTTTGTCATCTTTGATATTAAATTTATTTAATAAAATATTTTTTTTTCCTATTTGTAAGTTAGTATTTATATTTACAACTTTTTTCTTTGTTCTGAAGTTAATGAATGGAATATTTATTTCATCTTCAAAATCAGCATTTAATGATATTTTATTGTATTTACTATCGAATTTATTTGTAAAATCAAATTTTTGAAAAGAATTATTATTGATTTTGTATATACCAGAAATATTAATTAACTTGTTATTATCTTTATAATAATCCACTTTGAAATTAGTTTTTTCAAAAAAGATATTATTGATTTTATTTTCTAAAAGTGGATATTTTTGCATTTCTATAAACTTGATATTTGACTTCTGAACATCTCCATTGGCTTCTAATTGATAATCAATTATCTTAAGTGTTTGATCAAAATTTATTTTAAATTTACTCTGAAGTTTTCCTATGATCTTAATTTTTTCAAAATTTGTTAGATTATTATTTCCTATAAAATTATTAATTTTTTCTTTATTTAGATCTAAATCAGATTCTATTTCTCCATTTATTTCTAAAGATTCAGAGTTGGCAAATTGTATGTTCCCTGAGCTTATCTGAAAACCATTGATTAATCCTCTGATGTTGTCAATCTCACCACTTTTTTCTCTAATGAGGTATATAAAGCTAGTTTTTTTTAAATTAATTTTTTTGTTTTTGGCATAAAAATTTTTTACAAAACCATTTATCTCATAATTTATAATTTGATTATCTTTTAAATCCAAATCCAAATTAAAATTTAGCTGGCCATTCTTAACTTCATTTAATAAAAATTTTTTAAAATTAGATGGTTTTGAATACTTAACTATTTCTTTTATTCTCTCAATGTCTAATTCATTGGATAGCACGCTAACTTTTTCTATATTAGGCTTTCCCTTCAACAGTGATTTTAAATTTATAAAAGCATCTATTCTATTTAAATTTACCTTTTTGTTATGAAAGAATATTTCAGGATTTGATGTTGTAATAAAAAAACTTAGTTCTTGAATATTTATTTTAATTTTAATTTTTTTTAGAGTTAAATTAGTATTTTTTACACTTTCTTTAATCTTATTTTCTAGAAGTGAATTAAATTTATCAGTTTCATATCCAGCTGTAGAGAGAAAAACAATAATTGTTACAAGCAAAAGCGCTATCAAAGACACAATTGATAGAAATATTTTTTTCATTATTTGTTCAAAACTCCTGCTTCAATAAAAATGTCTATATCACCATTTAAAACTGCGTCGGGATTTGTGTTTTCTGTTTTGTTTCTTAAGTCTTTTACTAATTGGTATGGTTGTAATACGTAGGAACGTATCTGGTGTCCCCATCCTATATCTGTTTTTAAGTTAGTTTCTTTTGAATTTTCTTTTTCTCTTTTTTGTATCTCGTGCTCATAAAGTCTTGCTTTTAACATTTTAAAGCATGTATCTTTGTTTTTATGCTGAGATCTTTCATTTTGGCATTGTACAACAATTTTAGTTGGTAGATGAGTTATTCTCACTGCGCTATCAGTTGTATTAACATGTTGTCCACCAGCTCCACTAGATCTGTAAGTGTCTATTCTTAAATCTTTTTCATTAATTTTAATGTTAATATCATCATCAACTACTGGATAAACCCAAACACTAGCAAAACTAGTGTGTCTTCTAGCCCCGCTATCAAATGGAGAGATTCTAACTAATCTATGCACTCCTGACTCATTTTTCATTAAACCATAAAGATTTGTTCCAGAAATTTTTAAAGTTGAAGATTTAATACCTGCTTCTTCACCTCTGTGTTCAGATATAATTTCATAAGAAAACTTTTTTTTATCAAACCATTTTAAATACATTCTTCTTAACATTTCTGCCCAATCTTGACTCTCGGTCCCCCCTGCTCCCGCATGTATTTCCAAATAAATATCAAAAGCATCATTTTCACCAGATAAAAAACAAGAAACTTCTAATTGTTTAATATTTTTAGATAATTCATGTAATTTATTTTCACAATCCTTCTTAATTTCTTCATTATTTTCTTCAATACCTAATGAGTAAAGATCTTTTAGATTATTAACTTCTTTTTCTAAATCTTTATGAGATGATAAAATATCTTCATAAAAATTTTTTTCTTTGAGGAGATTTTTTGCCTTCTTCTGATCTTTCCAAAAATTATCTTTGGAAATTTCTTGGGTTAATAGTAGAATTTTATTATTAATTTCGTTCTTTTCAAAGATACCCCCTTATATTGTTGAGTATCTTTTTAACTTGGTCTAAATTTGTTTCGAAAGATTGCATTAGTAAAATTGTCTAAATTTAATTAATTTATCATAATTATAATTTGTAATTAATTGTTTATTATTTAAATTGTTAATATCTTTTTTCTTAAACGCCTCAAGAATAAAATTTTTATCATCAAAATCAGTTTGTTTTCCAGTGTTATAATTAATTGGAGCAAAATAAATACCATTTGGAACTTCAAATTCTTCAAATTCATCAAAATATAAAACACCTTTAATAAAGTTTTTAAAAATTGGAAGTGCTGCTTTTGATCCTGTCTCATATTTTCCTAATGTTTTTGGATTGTCAAAACCAACGTAAACTCCAACTACTAAATTTGAATTATAACCGATAAACCAAGCATCAAAATTATTATTCGTTGTACCAGTCTTGCCTGCTAGGGGTACATTTAAATCTTTTAGTTTTTTGCCGGTACCTCTTGTTATCACACCTCTAAGGATTGAAGTTATCTGATAAGCTGTTTGTTGACTTATTACTTGTTTGTTTATCAAATTAATAGTTGGAAAACCCTCATCTTTGTTATTCTCTGTATACCTATCACAACCCTTACAAGCTGCAAAATTAGATGCAAAGATAGTTTTTCCTCTTCTATCTTGAATACGGTTTATCAATACAGGTTTAATTTTTTTCCCTCCATTAACAAAAGTTGCATAACCCGAGGTCAAGTTTAGTAAAGATGTTTCTACGGAACCTAAAGATACTGACAATAGCTCAGGTATCTCATTATAAATTTCTAATTCTCTAGAAAGATTTAAAATCTTGTCTAAACCAAGATTTTTAGCAATTCTAACTGTCATTAAATTTCTAGAGTACTCTATACCTTTTCTTAAAGTTGAAGGACCATAAAATTTTTTTCCATAATTTTCAGGCTTCCAATCTTTAAGTCCTATTCCTTGTTCAGCTATAAATGGAGCATCTAAAACAATAGAATTCGGAGACAAACCATTTTCAATTGCAGCCGCATAAACAAAGGGTTTAAAAGCTGATCCAGGTTGACGTTTTGCTTGAGTAACTCTATTAAATTCACTTGATACATAGCTAAAACCTCCAACTAAGGCTTTTACTTCGCCAGTATAAGGATTAAGAGCAACTATACCACCATTTACATTAGGATATTGTTTAAGAGACCATTCGTTATTATTTTTTTTTATAAAAACAAAATCACCTAAATCAAAAACATCATTTATACTTTTATTTTTAATTGCCCAATTTAACTTGGTCTTACTGATTTGTATATTTTCATTTTTTTTTGTTTTTAAATTCAAAAAATTTTCATTCAAAGCAATTACTTCAGCTTTTTCCCATTTAAGAGTTGGATCGATTTCAAAATCATCCAGTTTTTTTTTCCAGTTACTATCAATATTCCTATTTGTGATTGGGCCTCTCCAACCATGACGTCTATCATAAGATTCTATGCCATTTCTGAGGGCTTTAATTGCTTCTATTTGAAAATTTATATCTAAAGGCGATTTAATACTAAGTCCTTGAGTATATAATTTCTCAAAACCGTATTTGTCTTTTATAATTCTTCTTACCTCTTCTGTGTAAGAGTTTGCTTCATTAACAATCTCAATTTTTCTTCTTTTAACTTCAATTGTTTTTTTTTTTAAATTTAAATATTGAGTATTATCAATAAATCCATTCTGGTTTAGATTTTTAAGAACTAAATTTCTTCTAAATTTAGCTTCTTTTGGATCTTTTATTGGATTGTAACGACTTGGTGCTTTAGGTAACGCAGCTAATAATGCTGCCTCCCCGTAATCTAAATCTTTAATTGATTTATCAAAATATTCTAAACTTGCTGCTGCTACGCCATAAGTTCCCTGTCCTAGGTATATTTGATTAAGATAAAGTTCCAAAATTCTCTTTTTTGAATAAGCTTTTTCTATTCTAAATGCTAGGATTGCCTCTTTAATTTTTCTTTTTAAAGAAACTTCATTTGTTAACAGAAAATTTTTAGCTACCTGTTGCGTAATAGTTGATGCTCCTTCTAATCGTTTATTGCCTAATATATTTTTGATATTATTTATTGTGGCTCTAATAATTCCCTTCGCATCTACACCCGGATGATTAAAAAAATTTTTATCCTCAGCTGAAAGAAATGAATTTATTACTTTTACTGGTATTGAGTCATAAGGAACAAACAACCTTTTTTCTAAAGCATATTCAGCGATAAGTTTTCCATCTTTTGAATATACTCTGCTAGATATCGGAGGTTGATAGTTTGATAGTCTTTTATAGTCTGGCAATCCAGATGAAAAATAAAAAAATGCCGAAAAAATTAATAATAGTGCGGAAACGAGTATTATAATTATGGCTTTTAAAGAAAAATTAATAAGTTTAAACATTTATAGTATTTTATATCATTAATTCTGGCTATCTTAAGGCATTTAGATTATAAGTATTTAATGATATTATATTATTTTATTAATTAAAATTATGATCACAAAAACAATGAATATTTTTAAAGGAATTCAAATTAAATGGACAAAAATTTATATATTGATGCATCGCATCCAGATGAAACTAGAATCGTTCTTAAATCAAATCTTGCAATTGAAGAATACGAGTTTGAAGATAAAAATAGGGTAAATTTTAAAAACAATATTTATCTAGGAACAATAAGTAGAGTTGAGCCATCGCTGCAAGCAGCTTTCGTTGATTTTGGAAGATTAAAACATGGCTTCTTAGCTTTTAACGATATTCAATCTGATTATTATCAAATCCCATCTGCGGATAAAGAAAAATTAAAAAATGTCGAAGAAAAAATTCGTGAAGATTTAAAAAATACAAATTTAGAAGAAATTAATAACAATCAGGAGTCAGTTAGCAATGGCGAAAAAAATGATAATACAGAAAATCAAAGTAAGAATTCAAATAATGCCTTACCTGATAGTAAGAGCAACTATAGAGAAAAACTTAAAAACACTTATGGATTAAAAAAATACAGAATTCAAGAAGTTATAAAACCCGGACAGGTTATTTTAGTACAAGTTTTAAAAGAGGAAAGAGGTCAAAAAGGAGCTGCGTTAACTACTTTCATATCTCTTGCAGGAAAATATATGGTTCTTATGCCTAATACAGCTAAAGGAGGAGGAATATCTAGAAAAATTTTCAATTCTAATGATAGACAAAAAATAAGGGAAATTCTCAATAAAATCGAAATTCCCAAAAGTATGGGAGTAATAGTTAGAACAGCAGGTGCAAATAAAACTAAAAATGAAATTGAAAAAGATTTTCAAAACACCTTAAAAACTTGGGAAGAAATAAAAGATAAAGCTGTGGTTTCTAATGCTCCTTCATTAATTTATGAAGAAGGCGATATAATAAAAAGGGCTCTTAGAGATATTTACGATAACGAAACTAAATTTATTTATGTTGATGGTAACGAGGGTTACCAAAAGACCAAGAAGTTTATGAAAGAATTAATGCCCAAAAATGCTAAATACGTAAAAAAATATAGAGGTAAAATACCTTTATTCCATGATGCTCTAATAGAAAAGGAACTAAATAATATTTTTGAACCAACAGTTAAACTTAAATCTGGTGGATACTTGGTGATAAATCCTACTGAAGCATTAGTGGCAATTGATATTAACTCTGGGCAGTCAACAAAACAAATGAATATTGAAAAAACTGCTTTAAATACAAATTTAGAGGCCGCTGAAGAAATTTGCAGACAAATTAAATTAAGAGATCTCTCAGGTTTAATAGTTATTGATTTTATCGATATGTTAAACTTTTATAATAAGAGAACAGTTGAAAAAAAAATGAGAGAATGTGTGAGAAAAGATAGAGCTAGGATCCAAATAGGAAAGATAAGTAATTTTGGATTATTAGAAATGACCAGGCAAAGACTTAGAGAAGGATCAATTAGATGGGAAACAAATCTATCTTTAGAGTCTTTTTCACAAAAAATTGTAAAAAAAATTGAGATGCTAGCTTTTAATAATAAAATTAAAATTATAAAAGCCTTTGTGCCTGACAAAGTTAAATTATATATTGAAACTAATTTATCTAAAGAATTAAACCATTTTCAAAAAAAATATTCTTATAAGATAGATTTTATAGAAAAGGCTCAATTTATAATTCCTGAATATTCAATAGAATTACTTAATAAATCTAAAAAAATAATTGATAAAATTGAATATATTAGAAAAGTTAAAGATTTTAGTTATATATCAGATAAATCTACAAAAATCGATAAAATTGACAAAAAAAATCAGAAAATTCTTACAAAAAAAAATAAATTAAAAGAGGAAGTAAAAAAAGAAAAAAAACCAAGAACACTTTGGACTAGAAGAAAAAAAGCTAGCTAATTAAACCTTCTTTGGGTGAAGATGCGCTAGCAAAATTATTTTTTTTCATCCTCCCAGCTAAAAAGGATTTTCTTCCAGATATTACAGCATATTTAAAAGCTTCTGCCATTAAAATTGAATTTTTTGCAAGCGCTATAGCAGAATTAATTAGAACTCCATCACAACCCATTTCCATTGCAATAACAGCATCAGATGCTGTTCCAATTCCTGCATCAATTATAACTGGAACTTTTGATTGTTTAATTATTAGAGAAATATTTAGCTTATTGTATATTCCAAGACCGGAGCCTATAGGCGCAGCTAATGGCATTATTGCTGAAGCTCCGAGGTCTTCTAATTTTTTTGCATGTAACGGGTCATCCGTGCAATAAACTAAAACTTTAAAACCTTCCTTAACAAGGACTTTTGTAGTTTTAATTGTCTCAATCATATCTGGATATAAAGTTTTTTTATCTCCTAATATTTCTAACTTTACCATTTTCCAACCTCCAATTTCTCTAGCAAGTCTTAAAGTCCTTAATGCATCTTGAGAATTAAAACATCCAGCTGTATTTGGAAGATAAGTAATTTTTTTTGGATTAACATAATCCATTAAAAGAGGTTTTTTTTTATCTAAAATATTTACTCGCCTAACAGCTACAGTAACCATATCGGCTCCAGATATTTTTATAGCTTGAGCTGTTTCTTTTAAATTTTTATATTTTCCTGTGCCTACTATTAATCTTGATTTGAGAACTTTTTTATCTATTTTAAATATATCTTTTTTCATGTTAGCCCCCACCAATAAATTGAACTATCTCTATTTTATCGTTGTTTTTTAATTTTCTACTATTGTACTTATTTTGAGGTAAAATTTTTCCATTTAGTTCTATAGCAACCTTTTTCCTATTTAATTTATATTTTTTTAGCATATCTATTATCGAAAAATTTTGCTTTAAAGCTATTTTTCTTCCATTTATTTGAATTTTTGCCATAATTTAGTTATTTATTTTAATTATATCAAATTATGTTAAATATTTTAATAATTAACGGTCCCAATCTTAACCTATTAGGTGAAAGGGAAAAAGATAAATATGGTAAAACTTCTCTTACAGAAATAAAAAGAGATTGTTTATCATTTTCTAAAGAACATAATATTAACTTATCTTTTTTTCAATCCAATGTTGAAGGTGAAATTGTTAATGAAATTCAAAACGCAAGGAATAAGCAAAATTGTTTAATAATTAATGCTGGTGGGTATACACATACTTCAGTAGCCATACATGATGCGTTGAAAGTTTTAGAAATTCCAATTATTGAATTGCACATTACAAATATTTATAAAAGGGAAGATTTCAGACATAAATCTTTGATAAGCAATGTGGTCGATGGCATAATATGTGGATTAGGTGCGGAAGGCTATACTTTAGCGTTAAAAGCTTCTATAAATTTAATTAAAAATGAAAATTGATAAAAAATTAATTAAAGAATTGGTAGACTATCTTGGAGAATTTAATATTACTGAAATTGAGTATCAGGATGGAGGAAAAAAAATTAAAGTTTCTAAAACACAAAAAGGTGCTTTAGAACAAGGAAGATCTAGTGCAGTAGTTTCACCAACTAAAACTGTTTTGTCTGATAATAGTGAGCAGAAAGGTACTAGAGTAAAATCTCCAATTATAGGAACTGCTTACCTGGCTCCAGAGCCTGGAGCTAAAAAATTTGTAGAAGTTGGAGACAAAATTAAAAAAGGTCAAACTGTAATGATTGTTGAGGCAATGAAAACAATGAACCACGTACCCTCATCTGCAAACGGAACTGTTAAAAAAATTATGGTCAACGACGGTCAACCTGTTGAGTTTGGTCAAACTCTAATTATCTTAGATTAGATTAATGTTTAAAAAAGTATTAATTGCTAATAGGGGTGAAATAGCTGTTAGAATTATAAGAGCTTGTAAAGAATGGGGAATAAGCACAGTTGCAGTCCATTCAGATGTGGACTCTGACTCAATGCATGTAAGATTAGCTGATGAGAGCGTGTGTATTGGATCTCATCAACCTCAAAATAGCTACTTAAATATCTCTGCATTGATGTCTGCTGTAGATTTAACAGGAGCTGAAGCGATACACCCTGGATATGGTTTTTTGTCAGAAAATTCAAAATTTGCGGAAGTTGTATCTAAACACGGTATTAAATTTATAGGGCCTAGCTCAAAACTAATAGGAGAAATGGGAGACAAAATCCAAGCTAAAAAAATTGCAAAGGAAAATGGACTTCCTATAATTGAAGGTTCAGATGGATCAGTAAAATCCTACGATGAAGCAAAAAGTTTATGTAAAGAAATTGGTTACCCAATCCTTATTAAGGCTGCTGCAGGTGGTGGCGGAAAAGGAATGAAAATTGTTGAAAATGAAACTAAACTTTCAGAGCAATTTTCTTTGGCAAAAAATGAGGCAAAAAAGTATTTTGGTAAAGATGATCTATACATTGAAAAATATTTTAAAAATCCAAGACATATTGAAGTACAAATAATGTCTGGAAAAAATAGAACAGTACAATTAGGGGAACGGGATTGTTCAGTTCAAAGAAGGCATCAAAAATTAATTGAGGAAACTCCAAGTCCAGTTCTAACCGAGGAACAAAGATCTGACTTATTAAACAAAACAGTAAAAATGGTTGAAAAAATTGGTTATGAGGGTGCTGGGACTGTAGAGTTTATTTATGAAAATGGAAAATTTTACTTCCTAGAAATGAATACCAGGGTTCAAGTTGAACATCCTGTAACGGAAGTACAAACTGGTATTGACATAGTTAAAGAGCAACTTTGGATTGCTTTTACAGGTAATACTGCACTAAAACAAAATGATATAAACCCTAGAGGTCACTCTATTGAATGTAGAATTAATGCAGAGGATCCATCAAAGAACTTTCAACCAAGTCCGGGTATAATTTCAGTTTGCCATCAACCTTCTGGTTTTAGGACTAGAGTAGATGGATCTATATTTCAAGGATGTAAAGTAACACCATACTATGACAGTCTTATTGCTAAAGTTATATGCAAAGGAAGAAATAGAACTGAAGCAATACAAAGAACTTTAAGATCATTGGACGAATTTGTATTAGAAGGAATAACTACTACAATAGAACTGCATAAAAAAATATTAAATCACAAAAAGTTTCTTGACTCTTCATTTGATACTAATTGGTTAGGAAAAGAAAAATTTTTTTAAGTGCTTTCACAGCCTACTAACCAAATATCATATATTGCGTGATCAATTGGAGTTAAAGAAGGATTGGAGGAGAAAGTCCATCCATTAAAAATAAAAACTTTTTCATTTTGATTTTCTGAAACATCTCTAACTTGTAGATATGCTACTGAGTCGTTTTTAGTTTCCACACTGTTTGAAATCCCGCATTTTAAAGCTTTTATTTCTAATAAACCAAATTTAGCAGTTTCTCCAAGTTTAATTTTTATTGGAATAGTTTTTGCCGTTATTTTATCTAGGCCTACAAGGTTTACAAATTTAATATTATCCCCTTTTTTATTGATTATATTTCTTTTTTTTATTTCAGACCCTGAATTTATAATTGCTTCTTTATCACTTTCTAAATTTTCATAGCTTGGCTCTAAGTTTTCTAAGTTTATTATAGGAGCTGAAATTATCTTATCTTCAGCTAGCAAAAGTGTACATAAAGAAAAAATAGAAATAATTATAAACGAACTAACTTTTCCAAGTTTCATAAACTTTAAATTTATTTTTTTTTGAAATTTTATTTGGTTTGTATGCTTTATTTGAACCTGATAAATTTTGTGTATGGTTTTTTTGCCAATCATATTTTTTTTGGGATTTTAAAGGTATTTCATTAACAGTATGGTGCATCCAAAGAAACCAATCTGAGGTAATTTTAGTTGCTTCAATATCCTTGGCGTAAATGACCCACCTTTCGTCTTTTTTATTTTTATAGTATTTATTTCCGAATTCGTCAGAACCTACATACTTCCCAAAAAATAAAGTTTTTAGAAAAGTTCCAAATGTATTCTTGTTCCACCAAGTAAAAATTTGTTTTAAGCCTATCATACTAAATCCACACAATTTATAATTGTATCATTATATTATAGACACTTACTACAATTTATATATATGTTCAATTATCAGATTCATCCTGAAAAAATGAAAAAATATTTAGTAGAAACTTATTATACCTGTACTTTTAAAACGGTTCATAGTCTCAATGAATTAAACGAGAAATCCATGTCGGAAATAGATAAAAGAGATGATGGAGTCGTGGAAGTAATAGAAGTCAAACTAAATAACCGAAAAACAAAAAAAATCGGGGATAATAATAACAAGAGAACTAAAGCTAAGGAAAAAGTTGAAATAATAGAGAAAAATATTGATAAAAAAGTTGATAATTTAGTTCAAAATAGCGCTGAAATTCAAACTCAAATTAAAACTAAAATTAGTAGTAGGTTTAAAATGCCCGATAGAAGAAAGGGGTACATACAAAAAGCATCAATAGGAGAACATAAAATTTATCTTCATACAGGTGAATATGATGATGGTAAAATTGGAGAAATTTTCATTGATACAAATAAAGAAGGCGAATTAGTGAAAGCTTTAATGAATAATTTTGCAATAGCGATTTCATTAGGTTTACAATACGGGGTTCCTTTAGAGGAATTCGTTGATGCTTTCATAGATACTAAATTTGAACCATCAGGAAAAGTTGATGGAAACGACAGAATATTAAGTGCAACTTCAATTTTAGATTATGTCTTCAGAGAACTTGCTATTTCATATTTAGGAAAAGAGGATTTAGCCCACACACCTTCAATCGCGAAGACTCATAATAAAGATGATATAAATAGTGACGATAAATTCTTAAAAATTGTTAAAAACATTACCTCAAAAGGTTTTGTAAGAAGCAACTATGAGGAAAAATTAGTTGATTTGAGCGACATACGTCTTAACTTAAAAACTAAAAACTAACCCTTTTTAATATCTTTTTTTAAACTAAGTTCTTTTAATTGCTTATCTTCAACATTTGAAGGGGCATTCATCATAAGATCTTGCGCATTTTGGTTCATAGGAAATAATGTTACTTCTCTAATGTTTTTTTCGTTAGCCAATAACATTACAATCCTGTCTATTCCCGGCGCAATTCCGCCGTGAGGTGGTGCTCCATAACTTAAAGCATTTATCATTCCGCTAAATTTTTCATCAACTTCTTTTTTTTCATACCCTGCAATGGAAAAAAGTTTATACATTAATTCTGGTATATGATTTCTTATTGCCCCAGATGAGAGTTCAACTCCATTACATACAATATCATATTGGTAGGCTTTAATACTCAAAGGTTTTTTAAAATCTAGTTTTTCGATTTCACCTTGAGGCATTGAAAAAGGGTTGTGACTAAACTTAATTTTATTATTTTGTTCATCTATTTCGAACATTGGATAATCTACAATCCAACAAAAAGCGTTTTGACTTTCATTTATTAAATTAAGTTCTCTCGCAATTTTGTCTCTTGAAATTGATAAAATTTTTTCTACTTCATTTTCATTACCGCAAGCCATAAATAAACTATCTCCAATATTCATGTTGCAAATTTTCATTAATTCTTTTAAAGATTCTTCGCTAAAAAACTTTCCAATCGGACCTTTTCCTGAAATTTTGTCTGTTTTGTCTATTGTAAAATAAGCTAATCCTGAAGCTCCCTGTTCTTTAGCCCATTTATCAATATTATCAAAAAAACTTCTTGGTTTATCTTTAGTATTTTTTGTAACTATAGATCTTACTTTTGAACCTTTTGTTACTAATTTTTTAAAGATATCAAATTTAACATCTTCTCTAGTAAAAATGCTGGTAATGTCTTTTATCAGCAAAGGGTTTCTTAAGTCAGGTTTGTCCGTGCCATATTTAAGCATTGCTTCTGCATGTGGAATTCTAGGAAATTCAGTATTTAAAATTTTTTTTGAAGAAAACTTCTTAAATAAATTTACCATAAGAGTCTCGACAACTTTAAATACGTCCTCTTGTTCTACAAAAGACATTTCTATATCTAACTGATAAAATTCTCCTGGACTTCTATCTGCTCTGGCATCCTCATCTCTGAAACATGGAGCGATTTGAAAATATTTGTCAAAACCTGAAACCATTATTAATTGTTTAAATTGTTGGGGGGCCTGGGGTAATGCGTAAAACTTTCCGGGGTTTAATCTGCTTGGTACTAAAAAATCTCGAGCGCCTTCTGGGCTTGAAGAAGTTAAAATTGGTGTTTGAAATTCTAAAAAACCTAATTTTAACATTTCATTTCTTATGAATGATATAACATTGGATCTTAAAATAATATTTTTATGCATAGACTCTCTTCTTAAATCTAAAAATCTATACTTTAATCTTATATCTTCTGGATAGTCTTGCTCTCCAAATACGGGCATGGGTAAATCCTTTGCTTCTGCTAAAATTTTAATGGTTTGAATACTTACTTCAATTT
>CABZCD010000014.1 GCA_902524105.1 uncultured Pelagibacteraceae bacterium
ATGACATAAAAGGAATTTTTAAGTTAATAGTGTTAGATAAATTGACATTAATATTGGTATTTGCTGGGACTATTGATGAAAATTTGGGTAACAACAGAACGTCGTCAAATGTAAGTGCTTCTTTTATTGGTTGCATATAAACTTATATACAATTTTATAATTTTATAAAGTCTTAATTCCAGCGCAGTGTATATAAGTTTCTTTTGAATAAGCTTTGCTAGACTCTGGTTTAAAAAAATTAACTTTTCGAAATTTATTTTGGGCTAAATTTTTAACATTTAAGAAGTCTTTGCCGTTAAAAAGCTTTGCAATTACAACTCCACTTTCGTTAATAACAAAGCTTGAAAATTCAATCACCTCAGCACACAAAGCATTTGTTCTAATACAATCAAGATCTTTATTTCCAGTGGTGTCAGCAGCCATATCTGAAACTAATAAATCTGCTTTATTACTTAATTTTTTTAATATTTTTTCCTTAGATTTTTCCTTTTGAAAATCACAACATAAGAAATCAACACCATCAATTTTTTCCATTTTTTTTATATCGATAGATAAAATTTTACAATTTTTAAGTTTTTTTTTTAGAATTTGAGACCATCCCCCTGGATAAGAACCTAAATCAATAGCAGTCTTACAGTTTTTAAAAAGTTTAAATTTAGTATTCAATTCTAAAAGTTTGTACGCTGATCTAGATCTGAAACCTGAACTTTTTGCCTGTTTAAAATATTGATCTCTATGTTGTTGAATTATCCAATTTTTTGAACTCTTGTTTTTTCTCATTACAAAATATCTTCATGTTCGTCCTCAGAATTTTCAATTTTAATTGATTTTTTATTATTGTAGAAAGTTAAACAAGCCATTGGGATTGATAAAATATAAAGTAAACTAAATATTAATAAAGTTTCAAAAGTAAAAAACATTAAGGTAACAAAAGATATTCCAATCCCTAAAAGTATAAAAATTGTTAAAGCTGGTTTTATTTTAATATTCTTAAAAGAGTAAGTCGGAACTTTACTTATTAACAGACATGCAATTATTAAAGTGAATATTGGAACAAAGTAATCACCATAAAATAAAAAATTTAACTCTGTGAGTTCAAGAACTAAAGGTGATAATATCAATAAAGCACCAATTGGTGAAGGAATTCCTTCAAAATAATTTTGTTTCCAAGATTCTTCAGGTTTAAATTTAGTTAAATTGAATCTAGCTAATCGTAGAACACAACAAACAGAATATATTAATGTAATGGCCCAACCTAATTTTCCTAAACTATTCAATTGCCAAAAATAAATTATAAAAGCTGGAGCTATTCCAAAACTTACAAAATCTGTTAAAGAGTCTAGCTCTTTACCAAAATCGGAGGTGCCTTTTATTAATCTAGCTATTCTACCATCTAAAGCATCTAAAATTGCAGCTAAAGTTATAAAAATTACCGCCATTTTAAAATTCAAATCTAGTGAAAATTTAATTGAACTTATTCCTAAACATACTCCCGCTATAGTAAGGATATTGGGTAAAATATATCTTGATTTTTTTGACTCAACTATTTTAAATTTTTTTTGTTCCATTATTCTTTTGCTAGTAAGCTTTCTCCAGCTACAACGTTTTGACCAAGTTTAGCTAATATCTTTTTATTTTTAAAGAAAAGATCTACTCTGCTACCAAATCTAATCATTCCAATCCTTTCTCCTTGTTTTAAATTTTGATCTTTGCTAACTTCACAAACAATTCGTCTAGCTATTAAACCTGCTATTTGAACTATCACAATCTCTTCTCCTTTGTTTGATAAAATTTTGTAGTAATTCCTTTCATTTTCTTTGCTGGCTTTATCTAGTGAGGCATTTAAAAATTTTCCTGGTTTGTAAAAAATTTCATCAATTTTTCCCTCTAAAGGTGTTCGATTTACGTGGCAGTTAAAAACATTCATAAAAATACTTATTCGGGTAAACTTTTTATTTTCTAAACCAAGTTCTTCAGGTCCGTTAATTTCAGAAATATCAGTAATAAGTCCATCAGCGGGGCTTACTAAAAAAGAATTATCGTTAATAGATATACGGTCCGGATCCCTAAAAAAATAATAAACCCAAATTGTTATTAACAACATTATTGATGCGAGAAAATTTGAGAAAATCCAAATAATAAATGTAATAATTATTGAAATGGCTAAAAATTTATAGCCTTCTTTATGCAGTTTCGGAAAAATGTTGTTCATCATAATTGTCAATAAAGTTTGATAATTTCCATTAATATGTATAAAAATCTCACATAATCAAATTATTTTTATGGCAAAAATTAAGGTCAAAAATCCAATTGTTGAGCTAGATGGCGACGAAATGACGAGGATAATATGGTCGTTTATTAAAAAAAAACTAATTGAGCCCTATCTTGAGCTAGATATTAAATATTTTGATTTAGGAATAGAAAGTAGAGACAAAACATCCGATCAAATAACCGTAGATTGTGCTAAAGCAATTAGGAAATTTGGAGTAGGTATTAAGTGTGCGACTATCACTCCTGATGAGGCAAGAGTAGAAGAGTTTAAATTAAAAAAAATGTGGAGATCACCAAATGGTACAATTAGGAACATACTTGGTGGTACCGTTTTTAGAGAGCCAATTATTTGTAAGAATGTGCCGAAGCTAGTTCCAGGATGGACTAAACCAATTATTATTGGAAGGCATGCTTTCGGAGATCAATATAAAGCGACGGATTTTCTTGTTCCAGGAAAAGGAAAGTTAGAAATGAAATGGACATCTGCTGACGGAAAACAAAAAAAAGAATTTGAAGTATTTAATTTCCCAAGCTCAGGTGTTGCTTTATCAATGTATAATTTAGATCAATCTATTAAGGACTTTGCGACAGCTTGTATGAATTATGGTCTTCAAAGAAACTTTCCTGTTTATATGTCTACTAAGAACACCATTCTAAAAAGTTACGACGGGAGATTTAAGGACTTGTTTCAAGAAGTTTTTGATAAACAATTCAAAGAAAAATTTCAAAAAGCAAAATTAACTTACGAACATAGATTAATAGATGATATGGTAGCATGTGCAATGAAATGGAATGGTGGTTATGTTTGGGCTTGTAAAAATTATGATGGAGACGTGCAATCTGACACTGTTGCTCAAGGATTTGGTTCATTGGGTTTAATGACTAGTGTTTTAATGACACCTGATGGAAAAACAGTGGAGTCAGAAGCAGCGCATGGTACAGTTACTAGACATTACAGGATGCATCAACAAGGGAAAGAAACATCTACTAATCCAATTGCTTCTATATTTGCTTGGACTAGAGGCTTAACTCATAGAGGGAAGCTCGACAATAATGATAAGTTAATCAAATTTTCTAAAAGTCTAGAAGAAGTCTGTATTAACACAGTTGAAAATGGCTCAATGACTAAAGATTTAGCAATATTGATCGACAAATCTACAAAGTATTTAACTACTAATCAGTTTTTAGAAGCCATTGACAGTAATCTGAAAAAAAAACTTAACTAATAGTTTTTGATATTTTTTTAAAAGCTTCCTCAACTTTATTTTTATCTACTCCTCCAGCTTGAGCAAAATCTTTTCGTCCTCCACCACCTTTCCCACCTAAAGTCTCAGATGCAATTTTTACTAAATTTACTGCATCATATTTTAAAGTAAGATCTTTAGAAACACCTACGGCCACTCCAACTTTGTCCTCAAAAGTTGAAATACAAATTATAATTCCAGACTCAATTTCTTTCTTACCTTGATCAATTATTCCCCTTAATTCTTTTGGCGGAAAATCTTTTAATAATTGTTCTCTTATTTTAATTTTTCCAATTTTTTTATCTTTAATTATATTTTTACTTTTATCTTTTTTGATATTTTCAATTTTAATCTGAGCTAATTGTTTACTTAAATTTTTTAAGTTTTCGGATAAATTTAATTGATTGCTGTAATCTGGTTTTATTTTAAAAAATTTAAGTTCTTTTTTAATAGTCTCAATATCTTCATTCAAACTTTTTTCTTTTAAAGACTTGTTTTGTTTTAAAGAATTTTCGTGTTTCTTTAATTGCTTATCTCTTAAAGCTTCTACTCTTCGCACTCCTGAAGCAATTGATGACTGACTAATAACTTTAAACTTTCCAACCTCTTTTGTATTTTTAACATGGGTGCCACCACATAACTCGGTTGAGAAAAAACTATTATTTTCTTTACCCATAAATACTACTCTTACTTCTTCTCCGTATTTTTCACCGAATAGGGCTAGAGCACCCATTTTTACTGCTTCTTTTGGTGTCATAATTCTTGTTTGAACTTCACTGCCAGCGTCAACTATCTCATTTACTATTGTATTAATTTTCATCATCTCATCTTCATTAATTGGTTTGTTGTGACTAAAATCAAATCTTAATCTCTCAGGTGAAACTAAAGAACCTTTTTGAGTAACATGTTTTCCGAGAGTCCTTCGTAAAGACTCATGTAATAAATGTGTAGCTGAGTGATTGGCTTTAGAATTATTTCTTTGTTCAGTATCTATTTCTAAATTTACACTTTGTCCTACTTTAATTTTTCCTTTTTTAATTTCTCCTAAGTGAACAAAAAGATCTCCCATTTTTTTTTGAGTATCTATTATATCTATTTCGCACTCAGAGGTGTAAATTATGCCTTGATCTCCTACCTGACCACCTGATTCACCATAAAAAGGTGTTTGATTTGTTATAATTTCAATTTTATCTCCAGCACTTGCATTATCAACAAATTTATTATCTTTTGATAATTTTAAAACTACGCCTTCGGCTTTATCAAATTCATAACCTAAAAATTCTGTTGGTTTTAATTCTTCTCTAATTTTAAACCATCTTTCTTCGACAGATTTATCTCCAGATCCTTTCCAGTTTGCTCTTGCTAAAGCTTTGCTTTTTTCCATTTCTATTTCGAACGAAGAGCTATCAACTTTAATATTTTTTGTTCGTAAAATATCAGCGGTTAAATCAACCGGGAAACCATAAGTATCGTATAATTTAAAAGCTATTGATCCTGGAAGAATACTATTTTTGACTTGAGACAAATTTTCATCAAGAATTTTCATTCCTCTTTCAAGAAGAGAGGAAAACTTTTCTTCCTCGTTTTTTAAAGTTTCAATTATGAGATCTTTGCCATTTGTTAATTCTGGATAGCTATTTTTCATCTCATTTAACAAAACATTAAAAAGTTTATGAAAGAGTGGTGATTTACTTCCAAGAGAATGGGCATGTCTCATACCTCTTCGCATTATTCTCCTTAAAACATAACCTCGACCTTCGTTTGAAGGCAAAATTCCCTCAGCAATTAAAAAACTACTTGCTCTAAGATGATCAGCTATAACTCTATGACTAGCTATAGTTTTCTTATTAATCGAAGTTTTAGTTATTTCTGATGATGATGCCATTATTTTTCTAAAATGATCTATTTCATAATTATCGTGTGTACCTTGTAGCACAGCAGTCATTCTCTCAAGACCCATGCCTGTGTCTACGGAAGGTTTAGGAAGATTAATTCTTTTTTCTTTAGAAATTTGTTCGTATTGCATAAAGACGAGATTCCATATCTCAATAAATCTATCTCCGTCTTGTTCTGGGCTTCCAGGTGGACCTCCTTTTAATTTTTCTCCATGGTCATAAAAAATTTCAGAACATGGTCCGCACGGTCCGGTGTCACCCATCGACCAAAAGTTATCTGCTGTTGAAATTCTTATTATTTTATTTTCACTCAGACCAGCTATTTTTTTCCATAAATTAAAGGATTCATCATCTTCATGAAAAACAGTCACAGAAAGTTTATCTTTTGGAAGTTTAAAATCTTTTGTTAGCAAATTCCACGCATGATGAATTGCTTGCTCTTTAAAGTAATCACCAAATGAAAAATTTCCTAGCATTTCAAAAAAAGTATGGTGTCTTGGAGTGTATCCTACGTTTTCAAGATCATTATGTTTTCCACCTGCTCTTACACATTTTTGTGATGTCGTTGCTGTTTTATATGGTCTTTTTTCTAGTCCAGTGAAAACATTCTTAAATTGGACCATTCCAGAATTGGTAAACATCAAAGTCGGATCGTTGTTAGGCACAAGATTACTTGAGTCTACTATTTGATGATTATTTTTCTCAAAATACTCTAAAAACTTTTTTCTTACATCTGTAAGTAAAATTTGGCTCATACTTTATTAAATACAGATATTTTTAAGGTTGTCTATAAAAGAGATTAGCCTGTTTTTTGCTTTCCATTGTCGACAACTAAGCAAATTTCTGATTTCGTAAGAAATCTTTGACCAGTTCCATTATCTAGTGAAAACATTCCACCTATCCCCTTAACTGCATCTATCGTTAAGTCAGTATGTTTCCATTTTTCATATTGATCGCCATTCATATAAAAAGGTACGCCGCCTATTTCACCTAATTTAATGTCGTTATCTCCTAAAGGAAATTCTCCCTCTTTAAAACACATCGGAGCACTGCCATCACAACAGCCTCCTGATTGATGAAACATTAATTTTTCACCATATTTTTCTTGTAGTTTTGATAGCAAACTTAATGCTGCATGTGTGGCTGATACTTTCATTTTTTGTGTCCGGCCCATGATTTAGAATCATGGGCCAGTATATATTATTGGTTAAAAGAAGCCCAATTTTTTCTCAGCATAAGAAACGTGTAAGTTCTTATTCTGTCTATAATGATTAAGCATCATTTTGTGAGTCTCCCTACCTACGCCTGACTGTTTATAACCGCCAAATGGTGAATGTGCTGGATAAGCGTGATAACAATTGGTCCACACTATACCTGCTTGTATCGCTCTTCCCATTCTATAAGCAATATTACCATTTCGAGTCCAAACACCTGCGCCTAAACCGTAAAGAGTATCATTTGCGATTTTTAATGCATCTGCTTCATCTTTAAATTTAATAACAGAAACAACTGGTCCAAAAATTTCTTCTTGAGAAATTCTCATATTATTTTTAGCTTCAAAAATAGTTGGTTGAATATAATTTCCTTTTTCCAATCCACTATTTAATTTAGCCTGAGATCCACCAGTAAGAACCTTAGCACCCTCTTTTTTCCCCAGGTCAAGGTAAGATTTAATCTTCTCCACTTGTTCTACAGAAGCTTGTGCTCCAATCATAGTTTCCATTTTTAAAGGATTGTCCTGAACAACCGCTTTAGTTCTTTTAATACATCTTTCCATGAATTTATCATAAATAGACTCTTGAACTAATGCTCTACTTGGGCAAGTACAAACCTCACCCTGGTTTAAATTGAACATTACAAAACCTTCAACACATTTATCTAAGAAATCATCATCCTTTTCCATAATGTCTTCGAAGAAAATATTTGGAGATTTTCCGCCTAATTCCAAAGTTATCGGAATTATGTTTTGTGCAGCATATTGCATGATCAATCTACCTGTTGTTGTTTCTCCAGTAAAAGCTACTTTAGCTACTCTTTTAGAGGACGCTAAAGGTTTTCCAGCTTCTAGTCCGAAACCGCTTACGATGTTAACTACACCTGGAGGTAATAAATCTCCAATCAGTTCCATCATAACCATAATTGATGCCGGTGTTTGTTCAGCTGGTTTTAAAACCGAACAATTACCCGCTGCTAAAGCTGGTGCTAATTTCCATGTTGCCATTAATAATGGAAAATTCCACGGAACTATTTGACCAACTACACCAAGAGGCTCAGGAATATTATATGAATATTGAGAATTGCTAATTTCTGCTACAGAACCTTCTTCTGCTCTGATTACTCCAGCAAAATATCTCCAGTGATCAATCACTAAAGGTAAATCTGCTGCCATACATTCCCTGATTGGTTTGCCATTATCTAAACATTCAGCCGTTGCTAATAAATTTAGATTTTTTTCCAATACATCAGCTATTTTATACAAGATGTTTGATCTTGTTGTGATGTCTGTTTTTCCCCACTCTTTAAAAGCTGCGTGAGCTGCATCTAATGCTGCCTCCACATCTTTTTCGTTTGATCGTGCTACAGAACAGATTATCTCATTAGAAATCGGGCTAGGATTATCAAAGTATTTTCCCGATTTAGGTTCAACGAATTTTCCATTTATGTAATTACCGTATTTAGCTTTGAATGGAAATTTAACCTTTAAATGAGAGGTATCTAGAGCTGCAGACACTTTTGAGCTTTTAGCTTGTTGTGTGCTCATTTCCCCTCCTTGTTAATATCTCAATTAAACCCAATATTGACAAATTTGTACAGACTTAATTGATAATTATTTTTAACTACAATTTATAATTGATTCAATTCTAAGTTGTTAAAAATTTCATGGGAAACAAAGATTAGGGGGTCGACGACCCCCTTAATTTTTAGATGACTATTTTTCCTCGTCTTTGCTAATCTTTTCTTTAGGTGAAGGATTGCCTTCAAGCTCTTTTGTTATTGCTCCAGCCTTTTCTCTTACGGCTTTTTCGATTTCTTCAGCAACATTAGGATTTTTTTCCAAATATAATTTGGCATTCTCTTTTCCCTGCCCAATTTTTTCACCTTTGTATGCGTACCAAGCACCTGACTTCTCAATGATGTCTGCTTTAGCGCCCAGGTCGATTAATTCACCATTTTTACTAATGCCTTTACCATACATCAAATCGAATTCTACAACCTTAAAAGGAGGAGCTACCTTGTTTTTGATAACTTTAACTCTTGTCGTGTTTCCAATTATTTGATCCTTATCTTTTATGGCACCAATTCTTCTAATATCCATTCTAACAGAAGAATAGAATTTTAATGCATTTCCACCTGATGTAGTTTCTGGATTTCCAAACATAACTCCAATTTTCATTCTAATTTGGTTTATGAAAATTACCATCGTATTTGACTTTGCTACTGAACCAGTAATTTTTCTTAGTGCTTGACTCATTAATCTTGATTGCAAACCTACATGATGATCTCCCATTTCACCTTCTAATTCTGCTTTCGGTGTTAAGGCTGCTACCGAGTCCACTACAAGCACTGAAACAGAACCTGATTTAATTAGAGTATCTGTTATTTCTAAAGCTTGTTCACCTGTATCAGGTTGAGAAATTAGCAATTCGTCAGTTTTAACTCCTAGCTTTTTTGCATAAGCAGGATCCATTGCATGCTCGGCGTCAACAAAGGCACATATACCTCCAGCTTTTTGAGCTTCAGCTACCACTTGTAAAGCTAAGGTTGTTTTTCCTGATGACTCTGGGCCATAAATTTCTATTATTCTTCCTTTAGGTAGACCACCAATTCCAAGAGCTAAATCTAAACTTAAAGATCCCGTCGAAATTGCTTCTACATCTAAAGCTTCTTGCTGACCAAGTCTCATAACTGAACCTTTTCCAAAATTTTGATCAATTTGGCTTATTGCGGCTTCCAGAGACTTGTTTTTTTCCTTAATTTCTTGGGTTTTTTTGCTATCTGGCTTAACAACTTTTAAATTATTTTTTGTCATTTTATATCCTTTTTATTGTTCGAATCATTATTATAAATGTACACATTTTGTTCTTTTTATCAAGTAAATAAAAATTGAAGTTTTTTCTAGAATTAAGGGGTTTTAAAGGCTTTGAGATCTAATCCTCCAACTTGGCTAAGCAATTTAAGTTTAGAGACGATAAAATCCTTTTTTGCTCTGGCATTGGATATTCTAGCCTCTAAAAGCAAGCTTCTGGATTGAATAACTTCTAAAGTGGTTCTAGTATTTCCTGAGTCGTATTCTAAAGTTATGCCTTCATTGGCAATTTCGGCTGCTTTAAGTTGGGCTTCTGTTGAAACCAAAACACTTTCTGCTGATTGAAAAAAAGACCAAGAAGTGGAAGTTTGAGTTTTAATCTCATTTTCTTTATCTGCTAACAAAAGTGCATTTTTTTCTTTTTTATGTTTAAATTTTTTAATTGAAGAAAAATTCTTACCTCCCTGTATAATAGGCCAAGAAAC
Organism: uncultured Pelagibacteraceae bacterium; assembly: GCA_902524105.1. Classification (GTDB taxonomy): domain Bacteria; phylum Pseudomonadota; class Alphaproteobacteria; order Pelagibacterales; family Pelagibacteraceae; genus Pelagilacustribacter. The sequence continues at coordinate 9,923 of CABZCD010000014.1, forward strand.
TGTGGCTTTAACTGTTTCTTTCTCATCTTCATCAACTGTAGCACTTAGATCTTTATTTTCAGTTTTTGAATAATTAAGAGTTGCTGAGGGCGAAAGTTTGGCTTTTTCAACATTCAATTCTCTTTCTGAAATAGCTAAATTTATTCTAGCAATAGCAAGGCTCGGATTATTAGTGTTCGAAAGCTCCAAAGCGTTATCTAAGCTTTCTGGCATTGAAAAGGAAACTTCAAAATTATCGTTTAAATCCTTAGGAGCGCTTATTCTATTAATTCTTTCAAATTCGGCTATCGCTGAGATATATTCAGAATCTGCTTTGATAAATGCAGCTTGAGCACCAGCTAAAGATGACTCGGATTGAGCTAAATCAGTTAAACTTATTTCTCCCTTTTGGAGCCTTGATCTATCAGATTCTACTTGTCGTTCAAACAAGTCAACATTAGCTAGGTTGAAATCTTTACTTTTATTTTTAAATATTAAATCATAATAAGCTGACACTGAATTTAAAATTGTGTCTTGTTCAACTTGTTTATACTCATTTTTTGCTTTTTCAAATTCGAGTCTGGATTTTCTAAAATTATTATATCCTTGAAAACCTTGAAAGATTTTTTGATCTACTGAGATTTTTTTAGTCTCAGTATTTCTCTTCGTGTTCCCAGACCGTGTTCCAGATTGATCTATGATATTTGAAGTTTCTGTACTTGTTTGAGATCCAGAAATTGTAAGGCTAGGTAAAAATTCACTTTTTGATATATTTTCATTTTGTTTCACTGCTTTTAAATTTTCTCGCTCTGCATTAATTTTTGGATTTTTTTGTAAAGCAGTCTCAACAAAAAATAAAACATTGTTTTCTGCATAAAGTGCACTTAATTTAAATAAAAGAAAAAAGATTATCAAATATTTAATCATTTAAAATCTTATCGATTTAATTTTATGTTTCTTATCTAAAAATATAATGAAATCATTATTTTTATAATCCGTTGACATGTTTTTTGTTACTCTTTCATAAAACATAATAAATCTTTTAATTTCTTTTTGACTCATAGTTTTTTTTTTTGATTTTAATCTCAATTTTTTTTCTTGAAGCAATCTCCATTTTATAACATATTTAAAATTTGGAACTTTTAAATAAATTCTTTTATCTATCAATTTATAAATTTTTTTGTAGCTAGTCTTTAACTCATTATTTACTTTTTTCCTCCAAGTCAACTTAGTATCCTCCACTTTTTCTAAGATATTAATTGGTTTTTTCAAATCTTTAAGTTTCTGAGGTTTAGCGCCTACACACCACCCTTCAAAAATTATGATGTTGGGTTTTTTTGATATTTTTTGCCAATATTTTACTTTAAATCTATCGTCATTCGATTTATCAAATTTCGGTATTTTTATAGGTCTAAATCTTTTTTTTGTAAGATCTCTTAGAGTTTTGTAAAGCATGTTGCAGTTATGAGTTCCAGGTACACCTCTTGTTAAAAACAAAGGATGTAAATATTTTGACATTTTTTTTCTTTCTAATGCCGTTTTATAGAAATCATCTATTGAAAAACAAACTACATTTAATTTGAAAATGGAGTTAAATACTATTTTTAATATTTGTGTAATCGTTGATTTTCCAGATCCTTGGCCTCCAGATAAACTAATTAACAGAGGTCTATTTTGAGATTTATATAATTTATATAATTTATTACAAAAAGGTAAATAAAAATTTTTTAATTGTTTTAACGTATCTTGAAATTTCTCACCAGTTGACTCTTGTATTTGAATAAATTTAAGATATGTTTTTTTTAAGTTCGACATAGTCTTAATTTGTATATTATTTCTTTTTATCTAAAGGATGGTTACTACCATCAGCAATATTTATATTTTTTAAACTAAAAGTATCTATTTCATCTATGCAGCCAACGTTAAATCCTGTCAAATTTGGATTTATTCTTGGGTTATGGTGAGTATAAATTCCACAGATTGAACAAAAATAATGTTTAGCAATCTTTGAATGAAATTGATAAATTTTTAATTTATCTTTGCCTTTAGTAACTTTAAAATCATCATTTTTAACTATTGACATAATAGCCCCTTTTCTTTTGCAAATAGAACAATTACATCTAATTATTTTTTCAAATTGATCAGGAATGTTAATTTCGGCTTCCACTTCTCCACAATGGCATTTAAGTTTTCTCATAATAAATTATAACTCATTTTTTGAGTGCAAAGTAATACTTATAAACATTGTAAATATTACGATTTTTAATGTTCACGTTTTGATTCTCTTTTGACTCTATTTTATACTCAGAATTCAACTTTTCAGTGAGTCATTTTTTTTGTGCTCTCTAATTCGATATCCATATCATCAAGATGTTTCCGATTTGATTTAGTTGAAATTATATAAATGAAAATATTAAATATTACGATTAAAATTTGAAATATTGGCGAAATTATTCCAAAGTATGGTTGTAAATAAGAGAGTAAAACTAAAAATAAAGCCGACCTTATAAATACGTTCATTTTAAAAACAGCTATAATAGAAAAAGAATGTATAATAAGTTTTAACAAAGGCATCTTAGATGGACCGAAATATCTTTTTCCTCTTGTGCAATTAATATTTCCAAGTTTTGTTACTTTGTTTTTTAATGTTCCAGAATAATTATAAACAATTGAAGGGTCTTTAATTATTATTTTAGCATCTTCTTTTGTTATAATGCTAAAGTTCCCAAAATTCATTAATTTTCCAGTAAATATTAATGTTATAATCTTATGTAAAGTATAAAACATTGTAAAAATTAGACCTTCAGATCTTTTTACTCTCTTAGCGACAACTGAAATATTTTTTAATTCCTTAGCTTTATTAATTAAATCAAATATTTCTACGGGCCTGTCCTCACCATCGGCATCCATTAAGATCAAATGATCAAAATCGTAATTTTTAAGAGCATAGTGAATACCGTTTGCCAAACAAATAGCATGTCCCTGATTTATTCTCATATTTAATATTTCAATAGTTTCTAGACGTGATGGTAATGTTAAAGAGGGTAATTTCTCTTGAGAACCGTCATTTACCGCTATAAGTTTAAAAGATATATTTTTAAAACTAGATACAGATTTATCTATTTCCTTTATTAATTTTGTAAAAGATTCCCAGTCATTATAGACTGGTGTTATAATAACAATATTCTTCACTTGGCTCCAATCATACAAATTCCTATTGGTTTAATAGTGCCATATATTCCTGGGCAGAATTTTTTTAAAATTTCTGGATTGCCAATATAAATAACACCGGTATCAGAAGTTACAGATGATAGATTGTTTTCAATAGTGTTATACCAAATAGGTCTTGAATCAAGGTGATAAGATAAATTACCAGCATACCACTCGTCACCTATTACAATTGAAATATTATTTGAAAAATTTTTGTCCCATCTTCTTTGAACTAGATCAGATATTTCTCTACCTGGATAATCAGTTCTTTTAAATTCATTAAAGTGGGAAATAATTAGATAACTCACCGGAGATAAAACAAAAAATAAAATAAAAACAATATAAAAATTTTTTAATTTATTTTTATTTAATATATTTTGAAACAACTGAATTAAAAGAACACCTAAAAATAAATAAAAAGGTGTCATCCACATTGTCCTTATTTTGGCTCCAGTTATTATGGAGGTTAAAAGTATCAAAATAATTGGAATGATATTTATTAATAATAAAAAATATTTATCTTTTCTAAAATATTCAAAATTTATTTTTTTAATTTTAATTAATGCGAAAACCATAATTATCACTGGAATTAGAAGACCTATTTGTTTAGCTAAAAATACTAGAGGATTATAAAGATGATTCGTAAAATTAACTTCTTCTATTCCAGTTCTATTGAAAGCATAAGTTAAAGTAATAAAATTATTTTGAATTAACCAAAGCAGATGTGGTGTTAATAATAAGATAAATAAAGTTCCTGGGATAAGTAACTTTATATTAATTTTTTTTTTTTCTATTAACCGTACAATAAATACAATCTTAATTGCTAAAATTAAATAAATAAAAAGATATTTCGTTAAAAAGCCTAAGGACATGAAAATCCCTAAGAGTATTAAATCTGAAATTTTTTCATAATTTATTGATTTCCATGCATAAAAAACTACTAGTGCCCAAAAAGGTAGCTGACAAACATTCACATTAAATTCTGGAGAAGTAAAATTATAGAAATATATTCCTTCTAAAAGTAACACAGAACATAAAGAAAATAATTTATTTTTAAATATTAAATTTGAAAATTTCCACACGTATATAAAAGCTATTAATACAAATATTTGGCTTAATAAATAGTATGCCCAATCTTGATTTCCAAAAAAATTATAAACAACTTCAACCATGAATGCGCTTACTGGAGGGTGTTTTGAATAACCCCAAGATAAATTACTTCCCCATGCCAAAGCTTCTATAGTGTCTAAAGGTAAATTTACATTTGATAAAGATGGAACAATTGTCCAAATTATTAAATGAGATAATAAAAATATATAAAATAAAGTTTTATAGTAATTTTTAATCAACATAATTGTTAAATTAATACAATTTTAAGGCTATTGACACGCTTAAATTCAAATCTATACTCCCCAAAATTCACAAATGGTAAAAAAAACTAGTAATAAAAAGTACACTCCAAGTCAAAAAGAAAAATATATGTGTGCAAAACACAAAAAGTTTTTTACTGAGGAACTAGTCAGATGGAAAAAGGATATTATTAATGCAAATAACTTAGGAAATTTATTAAATTCATCTGATGATAGCATGTCATCTGCTGACATGGTTGATCAAGCCTCTTCTTACACGGACAAATCAGTAGAAATGAAAGCATTAAATCGAAGTAGAAAATTAATAGCTAAAATAGATATGGCATTAAGACGTATAAAAGATGGAACTTATGGCTATTGTGAAGAATCTGGTGAGCCTATCGGACTTAAAAGATTAATGGCTAGACCTATAGCAACATTAACTATTGAAGCACAAGAAAAACATGAGAGGGACGAGAAAATATTTGTTGATGATTAAGGTTTTGGTATTTCCTCACCTTTATTAAAGAGATCATATCCTTTTTTTACTTTATCGCGAGATGAAATTTCAGAGTACCATCTAGATAAGTTCTTAAATTTTTTAAGTCCAATATCATGCCATTCGTGCCTAGCTATCCAAGGAAAAGTAGCGATGTCAGCAATTGTATATTCATCATAAGCTAAAAATTTGGAATTTTTTAGTCTCATGTCCAACTCTAAATAAATTCTCTCACAAATTTTAAAATATCTATCTTCACCAAATTTACTTTTTCCTGGATTGTAATGATGAAATTGATGGTGTTGACCTAGCATAGGACCAACATAGGCCATTTGCCCTATTAGCCATTGGTTAATTATTGTCCTTTTATTTTGATCATAAAATTTATTACTTTTTTCAGCTAAATATATTAATATAGCTCCAGACTCAAATAAGCTTACATTTTTATCGTGATCAATTATCACAGGAATTTTTCGAAAGGGACTTATTTTTTGGAATTCAGGAGTGAATTGTTCGTCTTTATTAATATTTACTTTAGTAATTTTATATTCGTAACCTATCTCTTCTAGCATAATAGTTATTTTTTTACCATTTGGAGTGTTTGAAGTTAAAACTTCAATCATTTTTTTATGCCAAGTCTGTCTTGGATTTCTTTGGATGATGTTGTGAATTGAAATCTGTAAGTTTCGTTCGGTCTTGCTCTTTTAAAGCACTCAACCGATGCTAAAGCAGCCTCATGAAAACCAGAAAGAATTAATTTAAGTTTTCCTGGATAAGTACAAATATCACCTATCGCAAATATACCAGGCTTTTTTGTTTGAAAGTTTTCAGTGTTTACCTTAATTTTTTTTTTATCCATATTTAATCCCCATTCTGCAATTGGTCCAAGTTGCATAATCAGACCAAAAAAACCTAAAACAATATCTGTTTCTATTTTCTCTGTTTTTTCATTATCATTTTTTATATTAATGAATTTTATTTCTTTTCCTTCATTAACAGTATCTATTTGAAACGGTGTTTTTATTGTTATTTTTCCTTCTGCTTTTAATTTTTCTAATTCTTTCAAAGTATGAGGTGCACCTCTAAATTCATTTCTTCTATGAATTAATGTAACTTTTGAATATTTTGAAAATTCTAAAGCCCAATCTAATGCGGAGTCTCCGCCTCCAAATATAGATATTTTTTTATTTTTAAATAAAGTTTTATCAGTAACTGAGTAAAAAACTGATTTACCTTCAAATTTTGTAAGCTCTTTTAAAGGCAGTTTTCTTGGTTCAAATGATCCTACACCGCCAGCAATAATTATGTTTGGTGTGGTGAAGGTTTTATTGTTGCTAGTTTTTAAAGTCCATAAACCTTTGTCTTCCTTTATTTCCTGGACTCTTTCATTTAAATGAATCTTAGAACCAAAAGGTTTTATCTGTTCTAATAAATTATCTGTTAAAGACTTGCCGCTGCATTCAGGAACAGCTGGAATATCGTAAATTGGTTTATCAGGATAAAGCTCTATGCATTGACCGCCAGCTTTATCAAGATTATCTATTACCTCTGATTTTAATCCTTTTATACCAAGTTGGTGAACTGCAAAAAGTCCTACTGGCCCAGCTCCTATTATAACAACGTCTGTTTTAATCATTAAGTTTGTTTTTCTGGTGTTGTTACTGTCAAACCGTCAATCTCATCTGAAACTATTATCTGACAACTTAACCTACTATTCTTATTTGGTTTATAAGCCATATCAATCATATCTTGTTCAGCTTCCTCAGTTTTTGGAAGTTTATTTAACCATGAATCTTCGACATAAACGTGGCAGGTTGCACAGGCCATTCCTCCTCCACAATCTGCGTCAATACCTGGTATGTTGTTTTGAACTGCTCCTTCCATTACGGTCAGACCGTTATCAACTTCAATTGTCTTTGAGTTACCATTTTGCTCAATGTATGTAATTTTCGGCATTAATTTTAATATAAGTATCTAAAGAAAAAGGGCAAGTACGTAAAACGTACCCGCCCTTTTAAAGTTTATGATCTAATTATCTAGATGCTAATCTTGTATTTTGCATCGCTGCTGCCCAAATCACAAGACCAAAAGCGATCTTATTGATAAAGTCAGCAAGGTTGTAAATAATGTTTAATGCATTAGCATCAACACCACCAGTTAAATAACCGAATACATATCCTAAAGGATATATAGCCCAACCGATTGTTACGATAATTCTCATTGCGCTAAACGCAGTTGACATAGCCTTGTTACCAGACTTTGCAGCTGCAGTTCCAGCTTCACCTGAAAATATTTCAAACAAGATGTAGATCCATCCAGCCATTCCAATTACGAAACCTACAAATGGTTGAATGTAACCAGCTTCACCTAAATATCCACCGATTAACATTACTAAAGAACCAATTAATAGTTTCCAGAAAATAGAAGTTGGCACCTTTCTTACAGCTGCCAAGATTAGATAGAATTCTACCATTTGAAGTGGCACAGTAATTAACCAGTCAATATATCTGTATACTGTTGGTGTATCACCAGTTGTCACCCAAACGTCTCGCATATACATATAATGGATAAACGCAACACCAGTAACTAGTCCAGCTACTGAAATTGATGTTCTCCAAGATGCTGCTACCGTACCTCTTTCTGCGAAAAAGAATACTGTAGTTGCGATCATACCCATTGATACAAGCCAGAAAGATATTCCTACGAAATCTCCTGTCTCAAGCATAGGCGTCGCTGCGTTAGCTGAGCCAGTAATACCTAAAAAGGCAACTGCCGCTAAAGCAATTAGACTTAATTTTCTCATGAAAACCTCCCTCGTTAGTTAGTTTTCTATTTTTAGTTTATTAATAAACTATCTAGTAAACGACAATTCAGTCATTACTAGATTAGCTGGACAGAACCATAATAAAAATAAGTGTTACAGTGAAGTCTTTTTTTGAAAAAAAAACCCCGTATTTATTGGATTTTTGGGTTTTTTTTGGGGATATTTCTGTTTAGTATGGATTAAACACATAAATTCATAGGAGCTGATTTGCAGGGCAAATATAGGGAAATATACGATTCTTCGATAAACCAAAAAGAGAATTTTTGGAAAGAAGTAGCTGAAAATATATTTTGGTATAAAAAACCAAATAAAATTTTAAACTCTTCTAACCCTCCTTTTTATAAATGGTATGAAGATGGCATAACAAACACTTGTTATAACGCAATTGATTTTCATATAGATAATGGCAGAGGAGAAAAGCTAGCAATTATTTATGATAGTCCAATTACAGGCACAAAAAAAACTTTTACTTACAATCAACTTAAAGAGAAAGTATCTTTATTTGCAGGGGCACTTAAAAATCAAGGAATAAATAAAGGTGATCGTGTAATTATTTATATGCCGATGATACCAGAAGCTGTAGTCGCAATGTTGGCGTGTGGAAGAATAGGTGCAGTTCATTCGGTTGTCTTTGGTGGTTTTGCTGCAAATGAGTTAGCTAGCAGAATAGATGATTCTAAAGCAAAAATTATTGTTTCTGCCTCTTGTGGTTATGAACCTGGACGTGTTGTTGAATATAAACCACTTCTTAATAAAGCTTTAAAACTATCAAAACACAAGCCTAATAAATGTATAATTTTTCAAAGAGAGAAAAATAAAGCAGTTCTAGACTCAAAAATAGATATAAGCTGGGAAGATTCTCTTAAGGATGCGAAAAATGAAGATTGTGTTGAAATGAATGCCAACGATTACGCTTATATACTTTATACATCAGGAACAACAGGTCTTCCTAAAGGTATAGTTAGAGATGTTGGTGGACACATAGTAGCGCTTAAATGGACTATGAAAAATATTTATAACATTAATCAAGATGATGTTTGGTGGTCAGCAAGTGATATTGGATGGATAGTTGGTCACTCTTATATCGTATACGCCCCTTTATTTTATGGATGTACTACAATTCTTTTTGAGGGAAAACCAGTTGGAACTCCTGATGCAGGAGTTTTTTGGAGAGTAATTTCTGAACATAAAGTGAAATCTTTATTCACTGCTCCAACTGCTATCAGAGCAATTAAAAAAGAAGATCCTGAGGGTAAATTTTTCAAAAAATATGATTTAAGTAACTTTGATACATTGTTTTTAGCTGGTGAGAGAGCTGACCCCGATACAATAAAATGGTTTGAAAATTTATCGAATTCACCAGTCATAGATCATTGGTGGCAAACAGAGACGAGTTGGGCAATTACATCTAGCTGTACTGGTATAGAAAAGTTTCCAGTTAAATACGGTTCTGCATTTAAACCAGTGCCTGGATACGATCTTAAAGTTTTAAATTCTGAGGGAAAAGAAGTTGGTCCTGGAAAGATGGGAGATATAGTTGTGAAACTGCCCTTGCCTCCAGGTACATTTCCAACTTTATGGGGAGCAGACAAAAGATATAAAGAAAATTATATGACTAATTACCCAGGTTATTATCAAACATACGATGCGGGACATATTGATGAAGATGGGTACGTTTGGATAATGTCTAGAACTGACGATATTATAAATGTTGCTGGACATAGACTTTCAACAGGAGCAATTGAAGAAGTACTAGCTGAACATAAGTCTGTTGCTGAATGTGCAGTACTAGGTATTGCAGATAAACTTAAAGGACAGTTACCAATTGGACTGTTAGCTCTTAAGGCTGGCGTACAACAAAAAAACGAGGAAATAATAAAAGAATGTGTTTCAATGGTGAGAGATAAAGTTGGCCCAGTTGCAGCTTTTAAAATAGCTATTGTTGTTAAAAGATTACCAAAAACAAGATCAGGAAAAATATTAAGAGGGACTGTGAGAAAAATTGCAGATAATGAGCCTTACAAAATGCCAGCTACAATAGATGATCCGTTAATTCTCGATGAGATTAAAGAGGATTTAATTAAAAATAATATTTTAAAAACTTAAAGGTTTTCCCTTAGACTCTACTATTACTTTTCCATCAGCCATTACTAAAATTCCATTTATAATTGTTCCTACTGGAAATCCTTTTACTTTATAGTTATGAAATGGTGTCCAACCACATTTGCTAGCAATCATCTCATTCTTAATTGTCACCTCTTTATTCATATCAACTATAGTCAAATCAGCATCATAACCCTCTTTAATAAAACCTTTATTTTTAATTCCAAATATTCGGCAAGGATTTTCACACATCAAATTTATGAGTTGGTTAAGAGTTAATTTCCCATTATTAACATGATCAATCATAACTGGAAAAATAGTTTGAACTCCCGGCATCCCTGACGGAGTATTAGGATATTCTTTATCTTTATTAATCTTTAAATGAGGTGCATGATCTGATCCTAATACATCAACAATATTATTTTTAATGGCAGTCCAAAGGCGATCATAATGTTCTTTGCCGCGTAATGGAGGATTCATTTGAGCATAAGTACCTAATTTTTCATAACAATCTGGAGCATACATTGTTAAATGTTGAGGAGTAGTTTCGAAGGTAACATTTTTTTTATGCATTGATAAAAAATCTACTTCTTCTTTAGTGGTAACATGCAATATATGGATTTTTTTATTAAATCTTTCTGCGATTTTTACCATTCTACGAGTTGATGATATTGCACATTCAACGTTTCTCCATTCGGGGTGAGAATGAACATCCCCTTTTTTTATAAATTTTTTTCTTAAATTTATAATCTCCTCATCTTCAGAATGAATAGAAACAACTCTATCGCTACTTGATATTACTTTTTCAATATCAGCTTCTTTGTCCACCAATAAATTTCCTGTCGAGGAACCGGCAAAAAGTTTAACACCGCAACAACCTTCAACATTTTTAAGTTTAGCAAGTTGATCAGTATTAGTAGGTGTTGCTCCAAAGTAAAATGCGTAATTACTATGCATTCTATTTTTAGCTGCTTGAAGTTTCTTTTCAAATTCAACTAGATTAGCTGTTGGTGGATTTGTATTAGGCATTTCAAATAAAGATGTCACTCCTCCAAGAACTGCAGCTCTACTGCCACTCTCTAAGTCTTCAGCATCTGTTGAACCTGGCTCTCTAAAATGAACTTGAGTATCTATAATGCCCGGTAAAATAACTTTGTTTTTCGCATCATAAACTTTATGATTATTAAGATCTGCTTTGCCGATTGATCTAATTTTCCCTTCTGATATTGTAATATCAGAGTTTATTAGCTTACCGTTAATGTAACAAGATCCGTTTTTTATGATGAGGCTATTATTATCAGACATAAGTTATAAGTATAATATAGAATAAAAATTATTAAAATGAAAAAAGATCAAATAAATATTTTAAAAGATAGAGGTATAATCTCTATTGTCGGAAAAGATGCTAAAGAATTTCTTCAAAATATTATTACAAACAATATAAATAATGTTAATAAAGAAAATAGTATCTTTTCAGGAATTTTTACTCCTCAAGGAAAATATCTTTATGAATTTTTTGTAATAAAATCAGATGACGGATATTATTTAGATAGTCCAGAAGAATATGTAGACGAATTAAAAATTTTTCTAGAAAAATATAAACTTAATTCGGATGTTAAAATTAATAGTGTTTCTAATAATTATGTTGTAGGCGTAGTTTCAAATGAAAAATTTGAGGAAATAAAAAAACAAGAGAATAAGAATGCTCAAACCATAATATATAGAGATAGCCCTGTTTTTAAGGACCCGCGATCAAAAAAATTGGGATCAAGAGTTTTATTAAATCTTGAGAAGTTATATCTAACTATAAAAAAATTAGCACTTAAAATTGAAGACAATAATAATTATTTTAGTATGGCTCATGAGGCCGGGATACCAATTAAAAATTTGAGGGAATTACAAAATAACTTATTTGGACTTGAGGCTAATTTTGAGGATCTTTCAGCAATAGATTTTAAAAAAGGATGTTATATAGGCCAAGAAAATACAGCAAGAATGAAATTAAAAAATAAAATAAGAAAGAAACTTTTGCCATTAATATCAGAAGATAATTTAAAAATTGGAAGCGAGATTACATTAAATGGCGACTCAGTTGGTAAACTTTTAATTGGCAATCCCTACCCTTTTGGATTAATTAATATTTTCGATAAAAATTTATCGGAATTAAAAAATAAAGAAATTTTAGTCGGTAAACAAAAAGCAAAAATAATTTAATTATGATAGGGATTTTAGGTGGCATGGGTACTCAAGCTGGTTTAGATTTTTCCACGAAGTTGGCAAAATTATATAGAGGTAAACTAGATCAAAAATACCCAATTTTCGTTTTATATAATAAGTCTGATGTACCTAAAAGATTGAGTGACAAAAAAGTTTATAAGAAGGTTTATAGAAGTTTATATCAAGGTTGTGTTTTTTTACAAAAAAATAATTGTAAGTTCATTACTATTCCATGTAATACCGCACATCATTGGTTTGATGATTTAAAAAAAAACGTAAAGATTCCAATACTTAATATGCCTAAAGAAGTATTTGCGTTTGCTAAAAAAAATTGCGCTCGTGGGTCTAAAATTGGAATTCTGGCAACTGAAAGTACACTAAGTACTAAAATCTACCACAAATTTTTTGAAAAAAGATATAATTTAATTGAGCCAACAAAAAACTTACAAAAAAGAAATGTAAATAAGTCTATTAACTCCGTAAAAAAAGGAAAGGTTAAAGAGGCAGAAAAAGTAATTAAGCCAGTTATAAAATATCTTTTAAAAATGAAATGTAAAAAAATTATTCTTGCTTGCACTGAACTTCCTGTAGCAATATTTGCTTATAAGTCTTTTAAAAAAGTAAAATCTTCAAAAACCTTTTTTGACCCTAATTTAATTTTAGCAAAAGCAGCAATGAAAAAATATAATTTAAAGGGCACTAAGTAGTCTCGATAGTGATGCCAAAATACCATAACCACTTAACTCTATAAACAATACAATAAGGACAATAAGAATTATCTTTCTTCTTTTTCTAATAAACTCGACCATTTCGAACCATAACATATTTCATATAATGGCTAAATTGAAAAAATAATGATTTGTATACACAGGTTTAATTTTTATATATAGGAGTTCTAATGGTAAAAATTAAGTCTGATATTGAAATTGCAAGAAAAGCAAAAATGCAGCCGATCAGCAATATTTTAAAAAAATTTAAAATTCCTGACACTCCTTTTGCTTTTAGCCCAATGGGCCGCCATGTAGCAAAAATAAATTTAAGATATATTAAAACACTTAAAGAAAAAGAAAAAAATCTAGTGCTGGTAACTGCAATTACACCAACTCCTGCTGGAGAAGGTAAAACGACTACCTCAGTTGGATTAAATGATGGTTTGAATAAGATTGGAATGAAATCAATTGTTTGTTTAAGAGAACCAAGTTTAGGTCCGTCATTTGGTATGAAAGGTGGGGCTGCTGGAGGTGGTTATGCTCAAGTAGTACCAATGGAAAGAATTAATTTGCATTTTACAGGGGATTTTCACGCTATTACAACTGCTCATAATTTATTATCAGCGTTAATTGATAATCATATTTATTGGGGGAATAAATTGAATATAGACATAGAAAATATTGTTTGGAAAAGAGTTGTAGATTTAAATGATAGAAGTTTAAGAAAAATAAAAATTAATTTAGAGCAGCTTAAAGCTAACCATCCCAGAAATGATAGTTTTGATATTACTGTAGCCTCTGAGGTCATGGCTATTTTTTGTTTATCAAATGACATTGGTGAATTAGAGAGAAAAATTGGGAATATTACAATTGCATATACAAAAAACAAAAAACCTATTTTTGCAAAAGATTTGAAAGCTCAAGGACCCATGACAGTATTATTAAAAGAGGCGTTTAGACCAAATGCAGTTCAAACTTTAGAAAATAATCTTGCAATTATCCATGGTGGTCCTTTTGCAAATATCGCTCATGGATGTAATTCAATCTTAGCTACTAAAACTGCATTAAGATTGTCAGATTACGTAATTACTGAAGCAGGATTTGGTGCGGATTTAGGGGCAGAAAAGTTTTTAGATATTAAATGTCGTAAAGCAAGTCTTCAACCGAAATGCGTTGTCCTCGTTGCAACAATTAGGGCGCTAAAAATGCATGGAGGTGTTTTAAAAGAAAATTTAAAAAAAGAAA
>CABZCD010000015.1 GCA_902524105.1 uncultured Pelagibacteraceae bacterium
CTAAAACACCTGCCTCATTATCTACCCAAATGACAATAATGTGACGCTCTATTTTTCCAATTTTACCAGGTACGCTATACGCTGATTTTGATTTTGCCATTAAACTAAAATCTTTCCTTCGTCAGAAATTTCTTCCTCTTCTTCAGGTCCTAAAATCATCTGATTATGAGGTTTGCCTGAAGGTATCATTGGAAAACAATTTTCGGCTTTATCAACTAAACAATCGAAAATTACAGGTCTATCGATGTTAACCATTTCTTTAATTTTCTCATCAAGTTCATCGGGAGTTTTTGCTCTTATACCAACGCATCCATATGATTCAGCAAGTTTTACAAAGTCAGGTAATGCAGCGGTATAACTTTCAGAATAATTTTTTTCATGTAACAGCTCTTGCCATTGTCTAACCATACCCATGTATTCATTGTTTAAAATGAAAATTTTAATTGGCAACTTATATTGCACTGCTGTAGACATCTCTTGCATCGTCATTAAAACTGAAGCTTCTCCAGCTATATCTACTACTAATTTGCCAGGATTGGCTATTTGAACACCGATTGCGGCTGGTAAACCATACCCCATAGTACCTAATCCTCCAGAGGTCATCCATCTGTTAGGCTTATTGAACTTGTAATGTTGTGCGGCCCACATCTGATGTTGGCCAACTTCAGTTGTCACAAATGTGTCTTTGTCTTTCGTTAACTCATATAGTCTTTGAACTGCATGTTGAGGTTTGATTATTTTGTTACTATTAATAAAGTTAAGAGACTTTTTTTCTCTCCACTTTTCAATAGTGCTCCACCATTTTGATGTTTTCTGTTTGTTAGAGTTTAAAAAATTTTTATTTTTTTCTTTAAATCTCTTTATTAAAGATTTTAAGAATTTTGAAACATCGCTTACTATTGCTAAATCAACTTTTATATTTTTGCCAATTGAGGATGGATCAATATCAACATGTATTTTTTTTGATCCAGGGGAAAACTCATCAACTTTTCCGGTTATTCTGTCATCAAATCTTGCACCAATGTTAATCATTAAATCACAATCGTGCATTGCGTTATTAGCTTCAAATGTTCCGTGCATACCTAACATTCCTAAAAATTGCGGGTCGTCTCCAGGGTAAGCACCTAATCCTTGCAATGTTGAAGTGATTGGGAATCCAGTTAAAGAAACTAACTCTCTCAAGTATTCGCTGGCTTGAGGCCCAGAATTAATTACTCCTCCTCCAGTGTAAAAAATTGGTTTCGAAGATTTTTTTAGTAAATCAATAAATTTATCTAATTCTTTATTTGAAGTTTTATGTGTAGCTCTGCCATTCAGTTTTTTCTTAAGAGTGCTTTTAGAAAAGCTATATTTCCCTTTTTTAAATTGAATGTCTTTTGGAATATCAACCAATACGGGACCAGGTCTTCCTGTTGTGGCTACTTCAAAAGCTAAATGTAAAACTCTTGCAAGATCATTTACATCTTTAACCAACCAATTATGTTTTGTGCAGGGTCGAGTGATGCCGGTCGTGTCACATTCTTGAAAAGCATCAGTGCCAATTAAATGTGTTGGTACTTGACCAGAGATACAAACTAAAGGGACTGAGTCCATATAAGCATCTGTTAAAGCTGTAACAGCATTAGTTGCGCCAGGACCAGAGGTAACTAACAAGATGCCAGGTTTACCACTTGACCTAGCGTAGCCTTCAGCAGCATGTCCTGCACCTTGTTCATGTCTCGCTAAAATATGTTTAATTGATTTGTGATTTTTCAGTTCATCATAAATTGGAAGAACAGCCCCGCCAGGATAACCAAAAATATAATCAACTTTTTGATCCTCTAAGGCTTTAAAAACAATTTCTGCACCAGTAAATAATTTAGGCATTTATACAATCTACCGGAGAATCTCTTTTGGTCAAGTTTTAGCTAACAAGATTTAAAATTTTTTTTAAGAGAATAGAAGAATTACTTGAATATATCATGTGCCAATCACTCATATGAGCTCTAGACCAAGTTTTTTGTCTTTTAGCATATTGTCTGGTTTTAATGTTCATTAATTCTATGAGATTTTTTTGATCTAAATCTCCACTCAAAAACCTTTGAATTTCTTGGACTCCAATTATCTTATTGGATGATAATGTTTTTTTTAGCCTTTTTTTTTTAAACTTTATGACTTCATTAATACACTTTTTTTCAATCATAGATTTAGTCCTCAACTCAATATTTTTTAGTAGTTGGTTTTTTGGTGTATTAATAAAAAATTTATTAAATACATAATTTTTAAATAACGGTTTTGTTTTTTTTGCCCACTGGTAAATTGATTTTTTTGTAAATTTTTTAACCTCATATGCTCTAAGTGTTCTTTGAGTGTCAGATGGGGAGATTTTTTTTTTTGAAATAGGGTCTAGTTTAATTAATTTCTTATAAAATTCTTTCTGACCTAATTTTTTATGAAGATTTCTTATGCTATTTCTATCAGAAAATTTAATCTTTGGTATTTTACTTATACCATCAGTTATTGCCTTAAAATATAGACCAGTTCCCCCTACTAATATTGGAACTTTATCTTTTTTGACTATTTTATTGATTTTATCTGCAGCAAGTTTAAGCCATTTTCCAGTAGAAAAAACAGATCCAGAAGATTGAAATCCATATAAATGATGTTTTGCTAATCTTAATTCATTTTTACTTGGTCTAGAGGATAAAATTTGAAAATCTTTGTATACTTGCATGCTATCCGCATTAATTATTTCCCCATCAATTTTTTTTGCTAAATGAATTGCTAATTTTGTTTTACCTGATGCAGTTGGACCGGCTAACAAAATGATTTTTCTTTTCAAAACTATTTGAGTTTTACACCAAGGTATCTACGTTGATTATTATTATTGATAATTGTTAGATATAAAGGTTGTCCTTTATCTTTAACTTTTTTTATTAAATTATCTAAATTATCAATTTTTTGAATTTTTTTCTTCTGTATTTCAATTATCACATCATTTATATTTAATAAACCTGCTACGGGACTTCTCTTTGATATCTCTACAATGACTGCTCCCTTTAAACTTTTATCTAAGTTTCTTAATTTAATATCATCTGAATTTAAATCTCTTACAGTTATTTTTAATGTGTCTACGTCTAATTCTTTTGTTTTTTTGGGTAACTCAGCTTTCTTTTCTTTAAACTCACTCGAAGACTCAAGTCTACCTAGAGTAAGTCTTTTATCGATCATCTTTTTATTTCTCCAAATTTTAAGCGTAACACTTTTTCCAACATCAGTACTTGCAACTACCTTAGGAAGTTTTCTCATTGTATCAATTTTTTTTCCATCAAACTCAAGAATGATATCTCCAGCTTTTATACCAGCTTTGTCTGCGGGACTTTTTTCTCCAACACTTGCAACTAATGCTCCAGATGGTTTTTTTAAATTTTCTACTTCTGCTATTTCTTTGGTAACTTCTTGAATTCTAACTCCAAGCCAACCTCTTCTTGTTTCACCATATTTTATTAATTGATCAATAATGTTTGAGGCAGCATTTGCTGGAATTGCAAAACCAATTCCAATTGATCCAGCTTGACCAGGAGCAATTATAGCCGTGTTTATTCCAATTACTTCACCCTTTAAATTAAAAAGAGGACCGCCAGAGTTTCCCTGATTTATAGATGCATCAGTTTGAATAAAATCATCGTAACGTGTTAAATTAATATCTCTATTTCTTGCTGAAATAATTCCTGAAGTTACAGTGCCACCTAATCCAAAAGGATTTCCAATTGCCACAACCCAGTCTCCAACTCTTGCTTTATCCGAGTCACCAAACTCCACAACTTTAAAATCATTTTTGCTATCTTTAATTTTTAAAACTGCAACATCTGCGTAAGGATCTGAGCCTAAAACTTCTGCTTTATATTCCTTATCACCAATTCTTACGATTATATCCTCGGCATTAGCGATAACGTGATTATTTGTTACTACAACGCCTTCTTTTTTTATTATAAAACCTGATCCCAAAGATGAGGCTTTTCGCTCAGTTGGTCTTTGAAATTCTTTAAACATATCTTCAAAGGGCGATCCCGGAGGAAATTGGAAAGGAAATTGATTATTATTTGTTGTGCGAATAGTTTGAGTAGTTGAAATGTTAACGACTGATGGCATAAGTTTGTCAGCTAAATCAGCAAAAGAGTCGGGTCTGGAATTAGCATTTATACTGCTAGAATAAGATGTAATTAAAAAAACTATTATTAATTTTTTAAGTATTTTCATTTAGCTTCTCATATACCAAATTATAACAAATCCTATAAATAAGAAAAAAATTCCAGAATATCTTAACTTATTTTCGGGCATAGTTTCTATTAGCTTTAACATATTTTTTATTCTTGACGGAAACATGGCAAGTAGAAGTCCCTCTAGGAAAAAAAGTAATCCTATAGCCGTTATAAGATCACTCATATTTTAAATTAGTTTTTTTTAACTAGACCTGATTTTCCAAAAAATTTAAAGAAATCACTGTCTGGTGAAAGTATTAAAGATGTGTCTCCGCCTATGAGTGATTTCTCATAAGATTGCATTGCTCTGTAAAAGCTGAAAAATTGTGGATCTTGCCCAAAAGCATCAGCAAATATTTTATTTCTTTGGCCGTCGCCTTCACCTTTCATAATTTCAGATTTTTTCTTAGCGTTTGCTAGAATTACTGTAACCTCTTTGTCTGCGGTAGACTTAATTCGTGTTGCTATCTCTGCACCTTGGGCCCTAAATTCTTTTGCTTCTCTTTGTCGTTCAGTTTGCATACGTGCATAAATCGCTTCACTGTTTGCTTGTGGTAAGTCTGCTCTTTTAATTCGAACATCAACAATCTCTATTCCAAAGTTTTGAGCTTCAGTGTTTACATCATTTTGGATTATTGACATTTGTTTTGCTCTATCTTTTGATAACAGAGTGGCAAGTTCTTGTTTACCTAGAACTCCTCTTATTCTTGAATTGATAATTGTCGCAAGTCTTTGTCTTGCAACCCTTTCATTTCCTACTGATATATAAAATTTTAACGGATCAACTATTTTAAATCTAGCGATAGCATCTACGATCAATCTTTTTTGGTCTGCTGCAATTACCTCTTCTGGAGGATTGTCTAAGTTTAATACTCTTTTGTCCAAATACGCAACGTTTTGAATAAAGGGCAATTTAAAATTTAAACCTGATTTATTTACAATTTTTTTAGGATCACCAAACTGTAATACTATAGCTTGGTTGATTTCTTGAACAATAAAAATTGATTGAAAGGCAGTTATGCCTAAAACAACAATAATTGGAATAAAAAATTTAGATACTTTCATTAACTACCACTCTTCTTTTTAATTTCTGGTAAAGGTAAATAAGGTACTACTCCTGAACCTGATTCTTTATCAATTATAACTTTATCTATGTCTGCTAAAACTTTTTCCATTGTCTCAAGAAACATCCTTTCTTGAGTAACTTGTTTAGCATTTTTGTATTCTCCATAAATTGATAAAAATCTTGAAGCTTCACCTTCAGCAGTTGCTACGACTTCCTTTTTATAGGCTTCAGCTTCTTGTAAGATTTTTTCTGCATCACCCCGAGCTCTCGGAATAACATCATTGGCATAAGCCTCTGCTTCGTTTTTAGATCTTTCTTTATCAGCTCTTGCCGCTTGAACATCTCTAAATGCATCTATCACCTGACTTGGTGGGTCTGCTTTTTGAGTTTGAACTTGAGTAACTTGAATACCAGATCCATACTCGTCTAAAATATCTTGAGTAATTTCTGCAACTTCAATTTCAATATTTGATCTTCCTTCAGTTAATATTGATTGAATTTCACTCTTAGCAATAACTTCTCTCATAGCTGTTTCTGAAGTCGCCTTAACAGTTTCAACTGGACTTTGAATATTAAATAAAAATTTTCCAGCATCTTTAATAACCCAAAATACCGAGTAATTAATATCTACAATGTTTTCATCCCCTGTTAACATTAAACTTTCTTCTGGAACTTCACCAACGCCTGATGATCTTCCACTATCACTAGCTCCTCTAAAACCAACATCTATTCTATTAACTTTTGTTACTTTTGGTTTAAGAACTCTTTCTATTGGAAATGGAAAGTGGTAATTTAATCCTGGTTGAGTTGTATTAACGTATTTTCCAAATCTTAATACAACGCCTTGCTCATCTGGAAGAACTCTATACAAACCACTTAAAACCCAGATGACTAATAAAATTAATAATCCTAAAATTATAGGTTTACTTCCACCAGATTTTCCACCTGGCATAAATCTATTTATTTTGTTTTGAATATTTCTTATAAGCTCGTCAATATTTGGAGGTTCTCTTCTTGATCCCGAACCGTTCCCACTCCCACCTGTGGGACCCGATGATCCCCATGGTGATTGACTCTTAAATATACTTCCTATTAAACTCATGACACTTTATATAGTGACTTTTATTGTAAAAACAAGTTAAGTAATAGCGATATTATGACCGAAATATTAATATATTATGAGTAAAAAACCACCTCCTAAGCAATTTGTTAAAACTCCAATCAATGGAACAAAATACACATTGTTAATTTCAAGCGCAAAAGGTGGGGTTGGTAAGTCCACAGTTGCAGTCAACTTGGCTTTTGCTTTACAAAAATTAGGATTTAAAATTGGCATTCTCGACGCTGACGTTTACGGACCTTCTTTGCCAAAATTAATTAATATTAATGAAAAGCCAAAAACTGAAGATGGTAATAAAATTATTCCAATTGAAAAATACAATGCTCAATGTATGTCAATGGGTTTTTTAGTTGACGAACAAACACCAATGATATGGCGAGGACCAATGGTGATCAGTGCTATAAAAACAATGACACAAAAAGTGTTATGGAAAGACAGAGATGTTATCATCATAGATATGCCGCCAGGCACGGGTGATACTCAGTTAACATTTGCTCAAGAAGTAAAAGTTGATGGTGCTATAATTGTCTCTACTCCACAAGATTTAGCCCTTCTTGACGTAAAAAGAGGGATACAAATGTTTGAAAAGACTGGCGTTAAAATTTTAGGCTTAATAGATAATATGAGTTTTTTTAAGGGAGATGATGGAAAAGAATATAAAATATTTGGGGAAGGTGGAGTAGTGAAAACAGCAAAAGAATTTAATAAAGAATTTTTAGGTCATCTTCCATTAAATCAAGATTTGAGAAATTCAGCTGATATTGGAGATCCTCTTACTCATTCTCATCCTGATCATGAAGTTTCAAAAATATTTAAGAATATTGCTGAAAAAATTAAACAAGCTTTTCTTTAAATTCAAATGAACTCATTAACTCATTCCACTCTCTCTTAGACAGACCTGAGTCTTCATAAGAAACTTTTTTTCCTTTTGCCATTTGTTGAATTATTTTTTTACCTTTAGCAGAGACATGTACTGCTCCAACTCTATAATCTAAGAAAGCTGAATGAGTTATAGGAACCCATTTTTTTACAGTGTCTAACATAGTTTTTGCATAAACTCTAATTTCATACTGAGCGTGACTATCAGCCCTAAGAAATAAAAAGTTTAACAAATTTAATAAATCTGTTTTCCAATACCATTGAGTATATGAATTTAAAGTTAAGTTCATTCTTGCAAGTTCTCTTGCCAAACCTACTTTGCCCTCATCAATTGTAGTTCCGTCAAATCTTTCATTAAGCATTTTTTCATAATTGTCGTAAGTTCTTGTCGCATCATCTTTTAAAATTTTTAACACTTCATCTGCTTGCTCACCCGTAATTAAGTCTCCTCTGCCTTGTCTATTTGAAATAGATTGGGCTGATAATTGTTCTTTAGTAGGAATATAAAATTCTTTGTCTAAAATAGAATATCTTGCTGAATACTCATTTACGTTAGCAGTTCTGTGTCGTATCCATTGTCTTGCAATAAAGATTGGAAGTTTTACATGATATTTTATTTCACACATTTCGAACGGAGTTGAATGCCAATGTCTCATTAAATATTTTATTAAACCTTCATCAGTTGAAACTTTTTTAGTTCCTTTGCCATATGAAACTCTAGCTGATTGCACTATTGATGTATCATCACCCATATAATCAATCACTCTTACAAATCCATGGTCTAAAACAGGTAATGCCTCATAAAGTATTTTTTCTAATTCCGGTGAAGTAACTCTTTTCGTCTGATTTTTTTGGGACTGTTGATCAGCTATTTCTTGCTTTTGTTCATTTGTTAGTTTCATTTTGAATAAAGTTATTGAATCTCTAAAAAAGAGTTTTATATTATAAATGTTGGTTTTCCAACTATGACGATAAACGAATCTCGTAATAAACATTGCGGACGTGGGGGCAGTACCCACCACCTCCACCATTTACAACTTGAGGGGGTGAATTAGGCTCGACGGGTGTCTAAAAGTTTTTCTTTCGTTCGAGATAGTTCCGACGTAACGGGCTAATTATAAATGCAAATAATAAATTTGCACTTGCTGCTTAATTAACTTGTTAATTAAGTGAACGGGGTTTGGGGCACCTGGCAACAGAACGCCCCTGATAATGAAAAAAAATTTTTTAATTTTGATTTTATTTTTTTATTGCGTTTCTTGCGCTAACCCAACAATAGTCAATGTTATTGGGCCAAATGATAATGATTTAAGTTGTGAAGAGTTAAGCTATGAAATTGCATTGGCAAATAAATATGCCGATGAAGCCAAAGAGGCAAAGAAAATGGATAAACCTCACAATATTGGGGCAATATTATTTTTTATACCAGGATATGGAGTATCAATGAAAAATATAGATCAAGCAATTACTGCAGCAGCGAAAAGAGCAGAACATTTGAATAATATTAAAGAAAAAAAAAACTGTTGAAATTAGTCGCATTGATTTAGGGGAATAATTATTTAATTTTTAACTATGGAAATAATATTTGTAATTGTAGTATTGTTCTTAATTTATTATCTTTTGAGGCCAACCTCAAAAGAAGAGTTAAAGAGATTTAAAGATAAAGATAATTGGTCAAATATGGGTTTTTAAAAAATATATTTGTCCCCTAAATAAAATAACAATCCCAAAGCAATTCCAGTTAAAATCCAAAAAATTTTATCTTTCATTTATCAGTTTCTCTAAATTAGGCTTAAAATATTTTGGTCCCTTCATCACTTTACCAAACTCATTGTAAATGGGCTTTCCGTCTGCTCCAAGTTTGCTCATGTTGGAATTCTGCACTTCTTGAAAACACTTATCTAAATCTATACCAAACGCATGTCCTGCTCCATAGGTTACGTAAAGTATATCTGTTAAAGCATCTGCAACTTCTTTAATATTTTTTTCATTAATTGCAACCTTAAACTCTTCAAGTTCCTCAGCAATTAAATCATATCTAAGCTTAACGATTTTTTCCTCTGGAAATTTGGCTTTATTATTAACTTCTTGACCAAAAGTTTTCATGAATTTTCCCACTTTTTCAAAATTACTCATATTTCCGCCTTTATATTTTTTTAATTTAAATATAAAAATAATATATCAGAGAATCATAAATGAAGTATAGAAACGAGTTTGATAGTATAGGAAAAATCAAAGTACCTGGTGATAAGTATTGGGGTGCTTCAACTGAAAGATCTAATAAATACTTTAACATTGGTGATTTTTTAGTAAGACCAATAGTTATACAATCTATCGCGATAATAAAAAAAGCTGCAGCTATAGTTAATAAAAATAACGGTGATTTAGATGCTAAAATTTCAAAATATATAGTTAAAGCATCAGAAGAAGTGATAAAAGGAAAATTAAACAATCATTTTCCTCTGAAAGTTTGGCAAACAGGATCTGGTACACAAACTAATATGAATGTAAATGAAGTTATTTCAAATAGGGCTATAGAAATGCTTGGAGGAAAACTTGGAACAAAAAAACCTGTACACCCTAATGACCATGTAAATAAATCACAATCAACTAATGATGTTTTTCCCTCTGCAATGCACATTTCCATTGCAATAAAAACTAAACAAAAACTTTTACCCTCATTAAAAATACTAGAAAAAGAGCTTCTTAAGAAGGTAAAGGAGTTTAAAAAAATTGTAAAAGTTGGAAGAACGCATTTACAAGATGCAACACCAATAACTTTAGGACAGGAATTCTCAGGATATCATGCACAACTTAAAAAGTGTATAAATAGAATTGAGTATGCTTTAGAAGAAATTTATTTCCTCGCTCAGGGCGGTACTGCGGTTGGAACTGGATTAAATACAAAAAAAAATTTTGATACTAAAATAATTAAAGAAATTTCAAAAATTACAAAATTACCCTTTAAATCAGCAAAGAATAAATTTGCAGCGCTCGCAGCTCATGACGCGATTGTAAATTTTTCAGGTACTATGAATACTACAGCAGTTTGTTTAATGAAGATCGCTAATGATATTAGATTTCTCGGTTCTGGGCCACGCGCAGGATATGGAGAGTTAATATTACCATCTAATGAACCTGGTTCTTCAATAATGCCAGGAAAAGTGAACCCAACGCAGTCTGAAGCGGTAACCATGGTCTGTGTGAAAGTAATTGGCAATCACAATGGAATAACTATGGCGGGTTCTCATGGTCACTTTGAATTAAATGTTTTTAAACCTTTAATTATTCACAACATTCTTCAATCTATTGAGATAATGGCGGATTCATCTAAAACTTTTGCTCTTTATTGTGTTAAAGGAATTAAAGCTGATAAAAAAAGAATAAAAAGCTTACTTGATAATTCATTAATGATTGTTACAGCACTAGCTCCCAAAATAGGTTATGACAATGCTGCTAAAATTGCTAAAGCTGCATATAAAAACGGAACCACATTAAAAGAGGAAGTTTTAAAAACAAATCTTATTTCGGAAAAAGAGTATGATAAGATTATGGATCCAATTCAAATGACAAAGCCTAAATAAGTTCTATTACACCATTAAACAAAGGTATTAATTATCATCTTTTTTATTATATCAAGTAGTGTATAAAAGTTATCTTAAAGTCATGTCATCTGAAAATAAATTATTAGATAACTTAAATAGTGTACAAAAAAAAGCTGTATTAGACACTGAGGGACCGAATCTGATTGTTGCTGGCGCTGGATCAGGAAAAACAAGAGTACTCACTACAAAGTTGGCTTATATAATTAGTAAAAAAAAAGCTTGGCCTAATCAAATCTTGTGCGTAACTTTTACTAATAAAGCTGCGAAAGAAATGCAAAATAGAGTTCTTGATCTAATTAAAGGGGAAAATAACGCAGTGCCTTGGTTGGGAACTTTTCATTCTATAAGTGTAAAATTTTTAAGAAGACACGCAGAAGCAATTGGTTTCAAAAGTAATTTTACAATTCTTGATACAGATGACCAAAAAAAATTGGTTAGAAAAATTTGTGAGGCTGAAAATATTGACGCAAAAAAAATTTCACCCCAATTTATAATTTCATTTATAGATAACTGGAAAAACAAAGGCTTAATGTATAATGAAATTAAAGTAAAACAGAGTAACTCTCTTGAGTCTCAAATATTGAAAGTTTATTCTATTTATCAAAAAAAAACTCAAGATTTGAATGCAATGGATTTTGGTGATCTAATTTTATTTACAGTAAAATTGTTTCAAAATAATAGTGATATTGCAGAAATATATCGTAAAAATTTTAAGTATATTTTGGTAGATGAGTTTCAAGATACTAACTTTATTCAGAATAAATGGTTAAATTTACTAGTCAACTCAAATCAAAACATATGCTGTGTAGGAGATGACGATCAGTCAATTTATAGCTGGAGAGGTGCTGAAATTAAAAATTTTTTAACGTTCGATAAAATTTATCCTAATTGTAAGATTTATAAATTAGAGCAAAATTATCGTTCCTCAAAAAATATATTAGAAACAGCATCTAGTTTAATTTCGAATAATAGTAGTAGATTAGGAAAAAAACTTTGGTCTGATGGCTCTAATGGTGAACTTGTAAAACTAAATTGTTATAATAGTGGAAAAGACGAGGCTGAAGGAGTCAGTGACATTTTGGAGAAGAAAATCAAAGAAAAATATTCATTAAACAACGTAAGCATACTTGTGAGAGCAATTTATCAAACTAGAGAGTTTGAAGAAAGATTTTTAAAAATTGGCTTAGGTTATAGGGTTCTAGGTGGGATAAGATTTTATGAAAGAGCTGAAATCAAAGATGCCATAAGTTATTTAAGAATTATAAATCAAAAGTTTGATGATTTAGCATTGGAGAGGGTTATTGGGGCACCCAAAAGAGGTATAGGGGATGCTACATTAAAAAAGATATACGAATTTGCATCAAAAAAAAAGTTATGTTTGGAAGACGCAATAATTAATTTAATTGAATTAGATCAATTAAAACCAAAAATTAAAAAAACGTTCTCTATTTTGATTAAAATGATAGAAAAATGGAGAAATGAAGCAAAAATAATAAAACATCACGATTTATTAAAACTAATTTTAGATGAGTCTGGATATTCATCTACTTTAAAAAATAAAAAAGATTTTGAAAATGAAAATAGGCTAGAAAATTTAAAAGAGTTGCTAAGGGCAATGCAAGATTATGACAATTTACAAAATTTTTTAGAACATGTGTCTTTAGCAACTTCTGCTGATCAAGAGTGGGAAGGTGAAAAAGTAAATTTAATGACGATGCACGCTGCAAAAGGACTAGAGTTTGATGTAGTTTTTTTGCCAGGTTGGGAAGAGGGTTTATTTCCTCACCAAAAATCTTTACAGGAAAAAGGTGATTTTGCTTTAGAAGAGGAAAGAAGGTTGGCTTATGTTGGTATTACAAGAGCAAAAAAAGAAGCTTTTTTATCTTTTGCTATGAGAAGAGCCTATCAGGGAGATTGGATGGATGCTATTCCATCAAGATTCATTAATGAATTACCGAATGATAATATTGAAAAAAATGAAATTTTTGAAAAAGAAAAAGATGATGAATTTGATTTTAATCAAGATAACTCAATTGAACTTGGTGATGAATATAGAAGTCCAGGATGGGATAGGCTAAAAAAAAAATTAATTAAATGGAAAAAATAAATAAATTAAAGAATAAATTTAAAGAATACAAATTAGATGGATATTTAGTACCAAAAAACGATGAATTTTTTGGTGAATATGTACCGTATTATAAAGACAACTTAAGATACATTTCCAATTTTTCAGGCTCATACGGATTAGCTTTAATTTTAAAAAAAAAAAATTTTCTTTTTGTTGACGGAAGATACACGGTGCAGGCTGGTATACAAAGTGGAAAGGCTTTTAAAGTTATTACTCTGCCTTTTTCGAAAAAAAAAATTAATCTTAATTTAAAAAATAAAAAAATAGGATTTGATCCAAGGTTATTTAATGAAAGATCAATAGATCAGTTATCACAACAACTTAAAATAAAATGTATAGCTGTAAATAATAATTTAATTACTCTAATTAAAAAGAAGCAGACTAAAATATCTAAAAAAAAATTTTATATTTTAGACAAATCGATAGCTGGAAAAAATTGTTCAAGTAAAATTAATCATTTAAAAGAGTTTTTTTTCAAAAATAAAATTGACTTAATGTTTGTAACATCCTCAGAAAATGTGGCATGGCTATTGAATATTAGAGGGCATGACTCAAATTTTTCACCAATTCCCAATTGTTACTTGATAATCAATAATCAAATGAAAATTTTTTTATTTTGCGATTTAAAAAAAATAGATACAAAATTTAAAAAAAAGCTTAATTTTATTAATATTCTCGAAATAGAGAAATTAGATGAATTTTTAAGAAAAATAAAATATAAAAACTTTTTAATAGATAATTTAACTTGTTCAGTTTTTTATAAGAATATTATAAAGGAGAATAATAAAATTCCAAAAATTACTGATCCTATATATCTACTTAAATCCCAAAAAAATAATGTTGAGATTAGTAATACAAAAAAAATTCATGAATATGATGGTGCTGCTTTAACAAAATTTTTATTTTGGATACAAAATAATTTTAAAAAGAAAAGGATTACTGAATTATCAGCTCAAAAAAAATTATTAAATTTTAAAAAAAAATTTAAAAAATTTAAATTTCCTAGCTTTCCTACTATCTCTAGCACAGGTCCTAATGGTGCTATTGTGCATTATAATGCCTCAAAAAAAACTAATAGAGTTCTTGAAAAAGGGAATATTTATTTAGTTGACTCAGGTGGACAATATCATTTCGGTACTACCGATGTAACAAGAACAATTTCCTTGGGCACTGAAAGTAAAAAAGTTAAAGAAATTTTTACCAGAGTACTAAAAGGTCATTTAAATTTATCTAATTTTATATTAAATAAAAATACAACTGGATCAACCCTAGATAAAATTGCTAGAAAAGATTTAAGACAAATAAATTTAGATTATGCTCACGGGACGGGGCATGGTGTTGGTTATTTTTTAAATGTTCATGAGGGACCACCATCAATATCTAAATTTAATAAAACAAAATTTGAACCTGGAATGGTGCTTTCCAATGAGCCAGGATATTATGAAAAATCCAATTTTGGGTTACGCATTGAAAATCTTATTTATACAAAAAAATATAAAAAAGGAATGAAATTTGATAATCTTACTTATGTTCCAATTGATAAAAGTTTAATAGTAAAGAAATTATTGAATAAAAAGGAAATAACTTGGCTTAATCAGTATCATAAAAATGTTTATAAAAAACTTAAAAAATATATGAATGGAAGAGAATTAATTTTATTACAAAAATCCTGTTCAAATATTTAATAAATTATACCATTCGGTCTCAGAATAAATTTTGACATTAAGTTCTTTCGCTTTATCAATTTTTTTTTTTGTAGGTTTTGAGTCACCTACTACCAAAATATTTAATTTTTTAGAAACTGATCCAAGTACTTTTCCTCCTAAATTTTCAGTCAGAGTTTTAGCCTCTGATCTACTAATTTTTTTAAAACTTCCAGTAAACATAACGTTTGTATTGCTCAATTTCCCTTTTTTATTTGTATCTTTAAAATCTTTTATATTTAACTTTGCTATTAAATTTTTTACAATTTCAATATTCCTTTTATTCTTAAAAAAATTTTTTAAAGATACAATTTGAGTTTCACCTATCCCATCTAAATCACTCAAATTCCTAAGCACCTCATCTCTGTTAGATTTAAACATATTAGAAAATTGCTCTATTGACTTAAAAAAACTTCCTAAAATTTTCGCATTTTCTTGACCAATGTGTCTTATTCCTATCGAGAATATAAACCTATTCAGAGAAATATTTTTTGCTTGATTAATTGCATTTTTCAGGTTTTTAACCGAAAGGTCGCCCCACCCTTCTAATTGTGATATTTTATCAAAATTTAGTTCAAATATGTCTGATGGGCTTTTTATTAAATTTAATTCCCAAAATTGTTCAACAACCTTTTTTCCTAAACCATCAATATTAAAAGCTTCTTTTGAGACAATATGTTTTAACTTTTCCTTAGCAATAAAGGAACAATCGTAACCTTTAATACATCTTCTTACAGCGTCTTCCTTATTCGTTGATAAATTTATTTCTGTATGAATTTTCCCTCCACATAAACATTTGCTTGGAAAGATATATTTTTTTGAATTTTTTCCTCTTTTATTTAAGTCAACTGAAACAACCTGGGGAATTACATCGCCTGCCCTTTGGATAACTATAGTGTCACCAACTCTAATGTCTTTTCTATCTATCTCATCTTTATTATGTAAAGTGGCATTAGAAACAACGACTCCTCCAACGGTAACAGGTTCAATTTTTGCAACAGGCGTAATAGCTCCTGTCCTTCCAACTTGAATTAATATATTCTTTATTGTTGATATCGCCTTTTCAGAAGAAAATTTGTAAGCTGTGGCCCACCTTGGTGAATTTGAGGTGCTACCAAGTCTTCTTTGTAAATTTAAATCATCGATTTTATATACTATCCCGTCTATATCGTAATCAAGTGAAGATCTTATTGACTCAACATTTTTATGATGTTTTTCAATTTCCTCAATCCCGCTTACTAATTTATTATATGGATTCACATTAAAACCCCAATTTTTTAACTTTGAAATAAATTCAGATTGTGTTTTATAAAACATAGGTTTAATCACACCAAATCCATAAGCAAAATAATTTAAAGGTATTTTTTTTGTCTCTCTAGAATCTTTTTGTCTTAAAGATCCTCCTGCTGCATTTCTAGGATTTGCAAAACTTTTTTTTAATTTTTTAAAATCCTTTTTGCCAATATAGACCTCGCACCTTACCTCTAATACATTAGGTAGATTTTTATCGATTATTTTTTTTGGTATATTTTTTATTGTTTTTAAATTTTCTAAAATATCTTCTCCTGTAATACCATCACCTCTAGACAATCCTTTCACTAAAATCCCATTTTCATAAGTAAGAGATGCAGAAATTCCATCTATTTTCAATTCAGATGAAAAACTTAAATTTTTATTTTTGGTATTTAAATAATTTGAAATTTTACTTATGAAATCTTCCATACCTTTTACATCAAAAGTATTTGAGAGAGAGAGCATTGGTATTGAATGTTTTATCTTTTTAAATTTTTTTGTTACTGGAGCACCTACTTGATCTTGAATGGAGTTTTTTCTTGCTAGATAAGGAAAATCATTCTCTAGCTTTATAATTTCATTTTTGATTTGATCATATTTAGAGTCTGTTACTAAAGGGGAGTCCAAGTTAAAATAGTGATGGTTATATTTTAACAATAGCTTTTTTTTATTGTCGTATTTTTTTTGTATATCTTGTTTTTTCATTTATTTAGTATCTTATCTATTGTTTTTCTTACTAAACCTCGCTCCTTTTTTTTGGAATTTTTCTCCAAAATTTTTTGTTCTTTACGATAATCCTTATTTAATAATGCATAAGAATTTTCATACCATTTACTAGAATTATAATTGTAACCGAGAATTTGTGCTGTTTTTTCAGCTTCTGCAATTAAACCTAGATTATAATAAATTTCTACTAATCTGTGTAAAGCTTCCTCTATGAATATAGTTTCTTCATAATCGTTAATTACAACTTTCAATCTATTTATAGCAGGTATCCATTTTTGAGTTTGAATATAATATTTGGCAACATAAATTTCTTTTGCCGCTAATTGATTTTGAATTAAACCTAATTTAAATTTTAAATCCATAGTATAATCATTGTTAGGATATTTTTTTATATATTCTTGTATAATTGTTTTTGTTTCTAAAAGTGGTCTTAAATCTTTTTTTTCATCAAGTATTTGTTCATAATTAGATAGAGCGATTAAATACGAAGCATATTGAACGTTTTCATCAGCGGGATATTTTCTTAAATAGTTTTCCAGAGATGCAATTGCCTCGTCATGAAAATTAATAACGTAATAGCAATAACTTGACATCAATAATGATTTTGCTGAATGTTCTATAACAGGTAAAATTTTTTCTGCTTCCGAGAATTTTTGAGCAGCAAAAAAGAACTCCCCATTATTCAATGCATCAAGGCCTTCTTTATATATTCTATAAGACTCTTTTTCATCAGGAGGTTTTATAGATAAGTCATCCTTTTTTTTGGAGCACTCAGTAGTAAATAAAAAAAGAAAAAAAATTAAAAATATTTTTTGATACATTTTTTATTCATATCAAATAAATTAAATTAGGTAAAATTTTGTTTAATTTTATATGCTTACTGCTATTGGTTTTTTTAATTTTTCTTTTATTTGAGCATTTTTATTAATTGAATTGATACTATTTATTGTCCAATTAGATTTATCAGAAAAAAATTTTAAAAGTAGTTTGTTTGTTAATGCATGACCTCCCTGAGAAGTAATAACATGTCCAATAATTCTATTTCCAGATAACATTAAATCACCGATACAATCTAATATTTTATGATTTACAAATTCATGCCTATTTCTTAAACCATCTTCATTTAATATTTCGTTGTCTTTTACCACTATCGCATTTTCTAACGATCCACCTTTAGCTAAACCTTGGCTTTTAATAAAATCAATATCCTCATAAAGACAAAAAGTTCTTGAGTTGTATATTTCATTTAGTTTATCTTTATTTAATTTGAACTCTTTTCTTCTAGTTCTAATTAAAGGATTCTCGTAAACTATTTCAAAATCTATTATTAAATCATTTGAAGGTTCTATAGATATAAACTTTTTACCTTCTTTAACCTCTACCTTTTTTTGAACTTTTATAAATTTTCTTAAAGCTTTTTGTTTTTTTATTCCTACAGTTCTAATTGCCTCTACAAAATCGCTAGCAGAACCATCTAAAATTGGAATTTCTGATGCATTTACTTCAACTAAAGCATTATCTATACCTTCACCAAAAAAAGCGGCCATTAAATGTTCTACCGTTGAAACTGTTATACCGTTTTCATTTGCAATCTTTGTGCACAATATAGGTTCAACTACGTTTTTAAAATTTGCAGATATCAATTGGTTTTTATCAATATCAACTCTTGAAAATTGTATTCCGAAATTTTCGTTTGCAGGCTTGATTACTAGCTCTACGTTTACTCCGTTGTGCAAACCTATACCGTTTAATTTTATCGTACTATTAATTGTATTTTGATTATTTAATGACATTGTAGATATATATAAAATTAGAAAGATGTTCTTAAAACAAAAAATGTTTCAAAAAAAAACAATTTTACTCAAAGAACCCCGAAAAAATCCTTGAAATCCAGGATTTTTTTTTATTTATAAAGGGTATTGCTTCCTTCGCCCATCCTTTACTAAGCAAATCACCATATATTCTTAAAGATGCGAAGGGATCTTCGTCTTTTGACTTATCGAAATTCAACTGACAATCAACAAATTGTTTTTCAAATATATTTTTAAATTTATGAACGACATTCTTGTCAATAAAATCAAAATACAAAGGAATTTCTTTATTTTTTAAACTTTTAAGATTTTTATTTTTATTAAATATAATATTTACAATCTCTTCTATTCTTGCGGATGAAATTTCAATTATATTTTTTAAACTTATTTTTCTGAAATTCTTTTCACCTAAATATTTTTTATTAATATACATATTTTGATCTGAAATTTCAAAACTAGACTCCGAAATTATTTTGTGAACATTTTGTATTTCAAGTGAACAAACCTTTGAAATATCTTTTAAGATTATATCTGATCCAAAATTGAATCTTTGGGAAAAACAAAATGCAGATTCATAAAAAAATAATACTTGAGTCTCGTTCTTACCGAGATTAATTTTTACAAACGTATCCTTTTTTTCTTTATTTATAATTTTAATACCGTCAGTAAAACTCTTTAAAATTACCTTATTTACACTTAAATTGCATCTATTAAAGAAAGATTCAATATTTTTTAGATCATTATTATTTATCATGAAAAAAGTTAATTGATGAGAATAGAAATCTCCATGTAAGCCAATTGGCAAATTTTTTACTGTTTTGTTGTCTAAAAGATATTTTGTGTTAAAAAGGTGAATTATTTTTTTATTTTTTTCAGTCTCTTCTATTTTAGATTTTATATTATTCAAAATATAAGAAATATCATCTGATAAAATTTGATTTCCATTCAACTTTTTAAAGCCACTCACATTTAGACAATCAAAGTCAGTTTGATTAATGATTACATTAATATCTGAAAAAAAAAGATGTGATCTATCCTCAATTTTACTTAATATTTTTTTTAGATTTTCTACACTAGAGTCTAAATTGACTATTTTTCCATTTTTAAATCCAGACGGGGAAAAAATTTCTTTTTCTATTATTTTAAAATTAAGTTCATCGTCATATTCCCCAACTACGACAAATAAATTTTCGTCGTTGATTTCTAAAAAAAGATTATTTTTTTTTAATTTAATCATTTAATTTAATATCAATTGATTTTCAATTCTATAATCAAAAATAGAATATTTTTCAAAATTAATTTCTTTGTTAAGTTCTAAATAATTTTTTAAACTGTAAGTGAAATTTTTTACAGGTAGTTTTATAACTTTATTGTTTTTTAGTATAATATCCCATCTGCCAATATCAAAATGATAAAATGACTTAATTTCCGAAATTGGGAAATCAAGTCTTTGTAAAACTGAGTAAATCTCTAAGAAGTTTTTTTGTTTTCCAAATATATTTGGTAATTTTTCTAGTACAGGATTTTTGAAAAATTCAATTTCCTCTCCATTTTTTGTTAAAAAAAATACTTTCTGCTTATAATTAATAATTGCTATCGTTTCTTTTTCATAAACTATTACTTGAAGTTTTGAAGGGTAAATTTTTCTAAATTCAATAAAATCAATTAACTTATTATCTTTTAAAATTTTATCAATTTTCTCTTCATCCAGAACAAATAAACTTGATCCATATAATTCATTAAGAAATAAATTTTTTATTTTTTTGTTATTTAAAACTTTGAGGTTTTTCACTTCAATTTTTTTAATATTAAAAAATTTTAAACTTAAATTAAAATAATTAGGGTTAAATGTTGTTAGTGTTACTATTAAAAGTATTGAGGATAAAATAATTGAAAATTTTTTCATTTATTTAAGCTTGCATCCAAAATAAGCTTTAACACAAGTTTATCAAAAGAAATTTTTTTAAAACTAGCAATCTCAGGTACTAAAGACAAATCTGTCATTCCAGGCTGTGTATTAGTTTCTAAAAGATAAAACTTATTATTTATAAATTTAAAATCAGATCTAGTAACACCTCTACATCCTAAAATTTTATGTGTTTGCTCAGCAATTCTGAGAACCTCACTATATTTTTTCTTAGAAATATTTGCAGGCATTATATGATCAGTTTTTGCTGATTTAAGATATTTTGCTTTATAATCATAAAATTTTCTTTTGGGTTTTAATTCTATAGCACCCAATGCCTTGCCATTTAAAACAGCAACTTGAATTTCTTGACCATCAATAAAATTTTCCACTATTAAAGTATCGTAGGTTTTTAACAAAACTTTAATATTTTTTTTTAAGCTAATTTTATCATTACATATTTTAACACCAATACTTGATCCTTCGTTATTAGGTTTTACCACTAATGGATATACAAGTTTTTTAATTTTTGTGATCTTTTCAAATTTTAAAAAATTGAAATTTTTTTTTTTTATTACTGCATATAATGGTGTTTTTATCTTATTTTTTATAAATATTTTTTTTGAAATTATTTTATTCATCGCATTCATTGATGGTAAAACACCGGAGTGAGTATAAGGAATTTTGGAGTATTCAAAAAAACTCTGGGCAAAGCCATCTTCTCCCTCCTCACCGTGAAGAGCATTAAAAATTATATCTGAATTACTTTTTTTAATATCAAAAAATGAATTTTTCTTTGGATCAAATATTTCTATTTTAAAACCCAGTCTTTTAATAGCGGATATACATGCTTTACCTGTTTTGATACTAATTTCTCTCTCTCTTGAATTTCCACCTAAAACTACTAAGATTTTTTTTTTAGCCATTTTTAACTGTTTCACCAATTATTTTTAATTCTAAATCCAGTTTTACTCTGTGTTTTTCAAATACTTTTTGTTTTACAAAGTTAATTAATTTTTCAATATCTTCTGAAGATGCTCCTCCTTCATTTACAAAAAAGTTAGAATGTTTTTTTGATATACTAGCCTTACCAAATGATACTAGATTACAATTGGAGTTTTGAATTAATTTCCAGGCTTTTTTATCTTTTGGATTTTTAAAGGTACTTCCACAAGTTTTAATTTGACTTGGTTGGGTTTCTTTTTTTTTTTGAGAAAAATTTTTAATTTTTTCTTGTATCAAATTTTTATCCCCGGGATCAGCGCGAAGATTAGCAGATAAAATTATTAGATCTGCCGGTAAATTAGTGCCACGATAAATGAATTTTATATCTTCCCTTTTTATTTCAATAATTTTTCCCTTAAAATCTATTCCTTTAACTGAAATCAAAATATCTGAAATTTCATTTCCATAACAACCGCTATTCATTCTAATTGCCCCTCCGATAGAACCGGGAATACAAGATAAAAATTCAAAGTTTGCAATTGAATTTTCTGCTGCATAACTTGACAAAGTTTTATCTAAAGTTCCTGCTCCAACTTCTAAAACTTTATCCCCCTCCTGTTTTATAAAAGAAAATTTTGGACTTAATTTAATTACTACTCCGCTAAATCCTCCATCTCTTATCAATGTATTGGATCCTGCTCCTATGCATATTATTTTAAAAGTATTATTTATAAGCTTTAAAAAATCGACAAGTTGATTAATGCTTTCTGGTTTAAATAAAATTTTTGCTGGGCCTCCAAGATTAAACCAACTATATTTTGATAAATTTTCGTCAAAAATTATGTTTTTTCCAAATTTTTTTTTTAGTTCACTTTTTTCTAAGTTCATATAGATTTTTTTAAATTTCTCATCCAATTTGATATTGATCCTGCTCCCATGCCAATTATTATTTCATTTTTAATCAAGTTTTTTTTAAAAAAATTTCTAAAATTTTCTTCATCTTTTACAAGAATTACATCAACTTTTGAATTAAAAGAAATCATTTTTCCGAATTTAATTAAATCAAAATTTTTATTAATTTTTTCTCCTGCAGCGTAGATAGGACATAATACTACTCTGTCTGAATACTTGAATGACTTTGAAAATTCCTTTTTTAATAAATTTACTCTACTGAACCTATGTGGTTGAAAGACTGAAGTTATTTTTTTTTTATCAGCAACTTTTTTAATACCTTCAAGCACAGAATAAATTTCAGTTGGATGATGAGCATAATCATCGTAAAATTCATTTTGATTTTTTTCGAATATTTTAGTCATTCTTCTTTGCACGCCTGTAAACTTTAATAACGCTTTTTTGATTACTTTAATACTAATTCCTAAATTTAAACATACACTTATTGCAGCAACAGAATTTAGTATGTTGTGTTTACCAATGAGATTAAGAATTATATTCTTAATGATCATTTTTTTTCCTAAAAAATTCTTAACAACAAGATCAAATTTACAATTTTTATTGTTATATTGAGGGTTAATTATTTGGTAATCTGCAATTAAATTAAAACCGTATGTTAATATATTTTTTGTTTTTATTTTCTTTTTGATTTTTTTAATATTTCTGTCATCTATACAAATTATACATTTTCCAATCGGCGGCGTTTTATTAATAAATTTTATGAAACTATTTTCTAAATTTTTATAATTTTTATAAAAATCAAAATGTTCCTTATCAATATTTGTTACGATAGAATAATTAATAGGAAGCTTTAAAAAACTACCATCAGACTCGTCTGCTTCTAAAACAGCCCATTCTCCTTTGCCAAGTTTTGCATTATTTTTAAGTGAATTAATGACACCTCCATTTATTATTGTTGGATCAAGTCTAGACTCTAAAAGAATTTTTGAAACTAGTGATGTTGTTGTTGTTTTTCCATGTGAACCAGAAATAATTATGTTTTTTTTTAATGATACAATATTTGAGAGCATTTCTACTCTTTCATAGACGGGTAATTTTCTTTTTTTTGCCTCTTGAACTTCTGGGTTGTTAATTTTAATCGCTGAAGATTTGACAAGTATTGTTGCATCTTTTAAATTTTTTTTTCTCTGTCCTAAAAAAAATTTTACTCCCAATTTTTTACAATTTTCGATATTTTTATTCATGCTAATGTCACTTCCCTGAACCTTAAAACCCATGATTTTCATAATTTGAGCAAGTCCACTCATACCTATTCCTCCCAGACCAATAAAATGTATAGTTTCTTTTTGACCAATATTAATTTTCATAGAATAATTTAGTTATCTCCTCTTTAATATTTTCAAATATTACAATTTATCAAATTTAGTAATTACGAGAGCGGGATCTTCAGCTCTTGCCGAACTTTTAAACTGTGAAATTCCTATAATTTCAATACCATTAGCTTCTTCTGCAGAAAATCATCAGTTAAAAAATGCTAAATATTTTGACGAT
>CABZCD010000016.1 GCA_902524105.1 uncultured Pelagibacteraceae bacterium
CAATCTTATGTCCAAGTGAGGACCAGTTGCTCTACCACTTTGACCCAAAGTTCCAACAATTTCACCCTTTTTTACTTTTTGACCAACACTAACTTTTATATCTTTCATATGCATAAATAATGTACTTATTCCATGCCCATGATCAAAGATTATCGTTCCGCCAGTGAAGTACATATCTTTTTCAACTAAAGTAATCACCCCATCCATCATAGCTTTTACTGGAGTTCCCTCTGGAGCATGAAAATCTATTCCATAATGAGGTCTTCTAGGTTTACCGTTTAAAATTCTCTGACTTCCATATACACCAGTAACAATATATTTATCTAATGGATAAATAAATTTGTCTTTAAAAAATATTAATGGTGTATTAATAGACCTAGCGTCACCAATAAGCTTATTATCCTTTTTAATTCTCTCATATACTTCCGGTGGTGGTGTGACTTGTTTAGGTGGCAAACCGTCGATTCTTTGAATATTATATTTCTTTTTTAGTATTTTTTTCTCAAAGATTTCAGATTTTTTATTATTTATTACTTTAATTATAATATTATTTTTTCTATCTCTTCCTATTCCAAAAGCAAAATAACCATCTTTGCTTACTCTTACTTTTTTTTTATCAATTAAAACTGTAGAATTTGGTTTTGTCTTTCCAAGAATAAAAGAACCTTGTTTAAAAATTCCCTTAAATTCCGTAGCATTTGCATTAATATTAATTAAAAGAAAAAAAAATATTAACTTTATTATCTTGCGGTCCATCCACCATCTACCAGTAATGAAGTTCCAGTTACCATAGAAGCCGCATCTGAGGCTAAAAAAACTGCTGCAGATGATATTTCGGATAATTCTGCATATCTTCCAAGAGGAATATTGCCCAAAACTTCTTTTTTAAAATTTTTATTTTTAAAGAATTTTTTTGTCATAGGAGTAACTACGAAAGTAGGAGCAATGCTATTAACTCTTATATTATATTTAGCTAAATCTATTGCCATCCCTTTTGTTAATCCCTCAATTCCAAATTTTGTCATATTATAAACACTTCTTATAGGACCCCCAACATGACCCATCTGAGAAGACATATTAACTATCGCTCCACCAATTTTTTTTCTGTTTTTTGTTTGTACCATTTTCAATGCAACTAGGTTTGCAACATTGAATGCTGCAATTGTGTTTATTTTTACAACCTTTTCCATATCTTGTTTGCGAATTTTTAGAAAATGTTCAGGAATATTTGTTCCTGCGTTATTTATTAAAACATCAATTTTTTTTTGCTCCTCAATAATTTTTTTTAGCTTGATGTAATTTGTTAAATCACAAACAAAGGTTTTACTTTTTACTTTGTATTTTTTCGCTATTTTTGAAACTGAGTCTAAGTCTTTTTGTGTTCTACTTATCAAAATCAAATTCGAACCAGCTTCAGCTAACGCTATGGCGCAAGCTCTTCCTAGACCTTTACCTGCTCCAGTCACTAATGAATATTTTCCCTTTAAATTATATTTTTTTAGATACATTTTTATAAAATCAATTTTAAATCAGTGTATATTAAATCTATCGCTACAACTAGTATAGCTAATAAACCCAACCATCCAATCCACTTATACTTTTCAATCCATCTAGCTATCAGATTAGCTGCAAATGCCATTAACGCAATAGATAAAGCCAAACCAAATATCAATAACATAAAATGACCTTTTGCTGCCCCAGCAACACTCAAAACATTATCAAGACTCATCGTAACGTCAGCCATAATAATTGTAAAAATTGCTTTACTAAACGAACTATTATCAACTTTAATATCTTTCTTTTCAATTTGACCTTTAATTACATCAACGTATAATTTGTAACAAATATAAAGAAGTAAAATACCTCCAATTAATCTAAGGCCAGTGATCATTAATAAATAAGTTGTAATTAATGTGAATAATATTCTTAAAATAACTGCAGCGCTTATACCCCAAAAAATTATTTTTTTTCTTTTTTCAGTATCAAATTTTGAAGCAACCATACCAATAATAATTGCGTTATCACCAGCTAAGACAAGATCGATAAATATTATCTGTATTAAAATTATTAATTCTTCTGTCATTGAGTTTGATTATTCAAGATAAATTCCGAACCTTTTTCTGCAATCATTATTGTTGGAGCGTTGGTATTTCCTGAAGTAATATTTGGCATTATTGAAGCATCTATCACTCTCAAATTCATAAGTCCATGCATATATAATTTATCATTAACAACTGCATTATCATCTTTACCCATTTTACACGTGCCCACGGGGTGAAAAATAGTTTGGGTAAACTCGCTACCAGCTTTTACCAATTCTTCATCATCAGTAATATGAACACCAGGTCTATACTCTTCCGGTTCGTATTTTTTAAATGTTTCAGTCTCTAACATAATTTTTCTTACAAGTTTAAGTCCTTGAGCTGCAACTATTCGATCATCTTGTGTTGATAAATAATTCATTTTAATCTTAGGATTAACTCTGCTGTCATTACTTACTATTGAAATTTCTCCCCTACTTGAAGGTCTAATATTTGCAACAGTCGGAGTGATACCGTCAAAGTCATGAAGTTTTGATGCTCCTAAAATATCTGTACTAATTGGTTGAACATGAAATTGTAAATTTGGAGTTTCTTTTGATGGATCGCTTTTAGCAAAACCACAAACTTGGCTTGCCCCCATTGTCATGGGACCACTTTGTTTAAATATATATTCTAAACCAATTAAAAAATTACCAAATAAACTATTTATTTTACCATTTAACGATTTCAAATTTTTTACCTTATAGACCGGTCTAAACATTAAGTGATCTTGCAGATTTTTACCAACACCTTTTAATTCGTAAATAGTTTGTATACCGTTTTTTTTTAGTTTATTTGAGTCTCCAATACCAGAAACTTGAAGTATATGTGGTGATCCTATTGAGCCTGCTGATAATATAATTTCTCTAAGGGCTTTAATTGTAACAACTTTTTCGCCCTGGAAAAAACTAACACTTTCTGCTTTTTTCCCGTCGAAATTAATTTTTTTAACGTGCGCTTTTGTTATGATTTTTAAGTTTTTTCTATTTTTTATTGGATTTAAATATCCTTTTGCAGCGCTACATCTAAGTTTAAGTAAAGACTTATTGTGATTTGTAGTAAATTGGAAAAAACCAATTCCTGAGTTATCTCCTGTATTAAAATCTTTTGTTTTTTGTATTCCACACTCTTCAGCAGCATTCTGAAATTCATCTAACATTTTTAAATCTATTTTTTTATTCGATACCATTATGGGACCACTATCATTATGAAATTCGCTCTTACCTAATTCATTATTTTCAGATTTTAAAAAATAAGGAAGGACATCATTCCAACCCCAACCATTATTTCCCATTTGTCTCCAATTATCATAGTCATTACTTTGACCTCTTATCCATAAAAGACCATTAATAGATGAACTACCTCCAAGTGTTTTACCTCTTGGATACCTAATAGATCTGTTATTCATACTTTCGTCTTTTTCTGTATGAAAACACCAATCCACTTTTGGATTATGCATGGTTTTGTAGTAGCCAACTGGAATATGTATCCATGGATAATTATCTTTTCCACCAGCCTCTAAAAGTAAAACTTTATTTTCTTTTTTAGCAGAAAGTCTATTAGCCAAAACGCACCCTGCTGAGCCTGCTCCGACTATTATGTAATCAAATTCATCCATATATTTTACTTATAGGTTAGATAATTTATAATTACCAATAAGTCTAGCACAACCCTGGGTTTTATGACAAATGTTTGACTCTCATAAACCAATCCAACATACTATTAAATAATTAACAAACCTAACGGGGGATAAATGAGAAAACTATTATCAATTGTTTTAGGATTAGCTGTATTTATAGGTATTTCTATAACTTCAGCAAACGCTAAAACACTTAAATGTCAGACCGTTCTTAACACTAAAGCTGATGAAGTGAAAATGTTAAAGGACTTTACTGACACTGTAACAGAACTTACTGATGGTTCATTAAAATTTGAAATTTTACCAGCAGGCGCTGTTGTAGGAGTAAAAGAAACTTTAGACGCAGTTGATAAAGGATTAATCGATTGTGGTTTCGCTTGGACACACTATTGGTCAGGTGATCATCCAGCAGCTATGTTATTTGGTTCGCCAGTAGCAGGTGGTGGAGTAGGTATAGACAATTTAGCATTTTTATCATGGTTTCAGTACGGTGGTGGAAAAGAATTGTACGACCAACTATGGAAGGAAATGGGAAGAGACATAAAAGGATTTATGCTTCAACCAGTTGGACCAGAAGCTTTAGGTTGGTTTCCAAAACCAATTAAAGACATGGCTGACTTTAGAAAATATAAATTCAGAACTCCTCCAGGAATTCCTGGTCAAACATATAAAGATATCGGTATTGCATCTGTAGCAATGGGTGGTGGAGACATTTTACCAGCATTACAAGCAGGTACTATCGATGCGGCAGAGTGGTGTTGCCCTAAACCAGATTTAACATTTGGTTTCCAAAAGGTTTTAAAACACTACTATCTACAAGGCTTACACCAAGTAGTAGTAAATGCTGACTTTTATATAACTGGAAAAACTTACAAAAAAATGACTGCTCATGAGAAAAAATCTCTTGAAGTAGCTGCAAATGCTTCATTAGCTAAATCTTTAAGCTACAGAATCTATGAAAATGGAAAAGCTTTAAGAGAATTAACTACTAAGCACGGAGTAATTTTAGAAGACACTCCTACAGACTACTTTAAAGAATATATGGCAGCAGCAAAGAAAACATTGAACAAAAACGCAGCAGAAAATAAATTTTTCGCTAAAGTTTACAAATCAATGAAAGAATTTGCCGATATTGCTGTTCCATTCTGGAGTGGTGCACAAATGTCAAATGCTAAGCTAGGAATGGCTCACGCAGCGACATTAAAGTAATAAAATAATTAAAGAAGTAT
The DNA here is from genome assembly GCA_902524105.1 of uncultured Pelagibacteraceae bacterium. Lineage (GTDB taxonomy): Bacteria > Pseudomonadota > Alphaproteobacteria > Pelagibacterales > Pelagibacteraceae > Pelagilacustribacter. The sequence continues at coordinate 4,950 of CABZCD010000016.1, forward strand.
TAGAGCGGGCTTTTAAAGTCCGCTCTAATTGTTTAAGGTGAGCTATGAGTGATAAACAATCAAAATTAGATATCTCAGATGAAATGATAGCCGAAAGGCGAGGCGGCTCAGGCAAAATGCCAGCAGACATGCCTTCGTGGATGGCAAAGACAATCACATCAATAGATAAGTTTAGTAAGTGGGTAGGTAACGTAGTTTGCTGGATATTGATACCCTTAATTTTTGCAATGACTTATGAAGTCATCATGAGAAAATTATTCTTGGCTCCTACAATTTGGGCCTATGATATTAGTAGATTTTTATATGGAGCTTTATTTATGCTTGGAGCAGCGTATGCTCTCTCCAGAGGTGTTCACATTAGAGCAGATTTTTTATACAGAAATTTTAAAGTCAAGAATCAAGGTTTGATAGATTTTTGGTTATATATATTATTTTACTTTCCAGGTTTATTTGTCTTTTTTTACATGACAGTGGGTTACGTAGAAGAGTCTATTCGAAGAGGTGAACGAGGAATGGATACGACTTGGATGCCTTACATGTGGCCAATTAAAACTTGTTTACTTATTGGTATTATTTTTCTTCTTGTCCAAGGAGTTTCAGAATTATTGAAAAGTTATTGGGCTTCAAAAAAAGGTGAGTGGCCAGGAGAAAGTAAATGATCGCAGAATTAATTGATCCAGCAGTCTTAGGATTTATTTTAGTCGGAGTAATGCTTTTTGCGATATTCGTTGGTTTTCCAATTTCATTTACCTTAATTTTTTTAGGCTTCGTATTCGGATATTTAGGTTTTGGAAAACTAGTATTTTATTTAATGACCTTGCAGTTTTCTATGGTGATGACAGAACAAACTCTCGCCGCCGTCCCGCTCTTTGTCTTTATGGGTATTATGATGGAACAAGCTGGACTAATGGAAAGACTATTTTCAGCTTTTCAATTAATGTTAGCAAAAGTTAGAGGATCACTTTATTACGCGGTTTTATTTGTCTCTGTTATATTTGCAGCAGCAACAGGAATAGTGGGCGCTTCTGTTACCATTTTAGGAATTATGGCTGCTAAATCTATGAACAGGTCTAGTTATAATGTCAGACTTGCAGCGGGAACTATTACTGCTGGAGGCACGCTAGGTATACTAATTCCACCTAGCATTATGCTTGTTGTTATGGGACCAATTATGGAAATTCCCGTAATAGATTTATTTGCAGCTGCAATTTTCCCAGGAATCCTTCTTGCTACATTATATGCAGCTTACACTACAATAAGATGTATGATGGATCCGAAATTAGGTCCACCACTACCTGAAGATATGAGAGCTACAAGCATGACAAAAGTTTGGATTGAATTCTTTTTGGGTTTAGTACCACCAGCGGCTTTAGTTTTTGCAGCGTTAGGAAGTATTTTATTTGGATTTGCTACTCCAACAGAAGCAGCTGGATGTGGAGCAATGGGTGCACTTCTTTTATCTTTAGCTTACAAAAAGTTAACATTACCAAAGTTACAAGAAGCTTTAGTTAAAACTTTAGAAATTACAGCACTTATTATGGTCTTAGTTGCTGCATCAAACTTTTTTGGAGCAGTATTTGCAAGATTAGGTACACCAACCTTACTTACTGAATTTCTATTAGGTTTAGAAATGAATAAATATCTTATATTAGCAATGATAATGGTAATGATATTTCTTTTAGGTTGGCCTTTAGAATGGGTGCCAATAGTAATGATTATAATCCCTATAATTTTACCATTAGTAGAAGCACTTGGATTTAATTTAACATGGTTTGCTATATTGGTTGCCGTCAATCTACAAACCGCCTGGTTATCTCCTCCAGTCGCACTTTCAGCCTATTTTTTAAAAGGTGTTGTACCTGAATGGGATTTAAAAGATATTTATTATGGAATGATGCAATTTATGGTATTGCAAATTATTGGATTAGTATTAATAGTACTATTTCCACAAATTGCTTTGTGGTTACCAACATTACTTTATGGCAGTTAAATATATAAAAAAAGCATCTAAAACTCCGGAGACGGATGATCATAAAACACAAGCAGCAGTGCAAGATATTTTAAACGATATTGCAAAAAGAAAAGAAGTTGCTCTTAAAGAACTAAATAAAAAATTTGACAAGTATGAGGGAGAAGTCATTGTATCAAAAGAAAAAATTGAAGAAGCTATAAAAAAAGTTGATCAAAAAACTAAAGATGACGTTAAATTCGCTCACGATAGAATTAAAAAATTTGCAGAGCATCAATTAAAGAGCATGAATAATAGCTTTGAAGTTGAGTTATCAGATGGTTTATTTGCAGGTCAAAGATTAATTCCAGTCGATACAGCTGGATGTTATATACCAGGAGGTCGATACGCTCATATATCTTCAGCAGTAATGGCAATTACTCCAGCAAAAGTAGCTGGTGTCAAAACTATTATTTGTGCTAGTCCACCAAAAGATAAAGAGGGTGCAAACCCAGGAATAATTTTTGCTGCCAATCATTGTGGCGCCGACGTTATTATGAATTTAGGTGGCGTAGCTGCAATAGGATCTTTAACACATGGTTGTTTTGACAACCCGCCTGTTGATTTTCTTGTTGGAGCTGGAAACCAATATGTAGCTGAAGCAAAAAGAATAGTTTATGGAAAAGTAGGTATAGATCAATTTGCTGGACCTACTGAAATTGCAATAATTGCAGACAAGACTGCTGACAAAGAAATCGTTGCAGTTGATTTAGTTGGTCAGATGGAACACGGATATAATTCTCCAGCATGGTTATTCACTACAGATAAAGAGTTAGCAGACTTTACGATGAAAAGAGTACCAGAGCTGATTAATGAATTACCTGAACTTGCAAAAGTAAATGCTACTGCTGCTTGGAAAGATTATGGTGAAGTAATTCTTTGTGATACTAATGAAGAAATGGCAGAAGTGAGTGATAAGTATGCCTCTGAACACTTAGAAGTTCATGCAGAAAAATTAGACTGGTGGTTAAAGAGATTAAGAAATTATGGTTCGTTATTTTTAGGTGAAGAGACTACAGTAGCTTACGGTGACAAATGTTCAGGAACAAACCATATATTACCAACAAAAGGTGGTGGAAGATATACTGGCGGACTATTCGTTGGAAAATTTATTAAAACATTAACTTTCCAAAGAATGACTAAAGATGCAACAAAAGTTGTTGGGGCTACCGCAGCAAGATTAGGTAGAGCCGAAGGAATGGAAGCTCACGCGCGAACAGCGGATATTAGATTAAGGAAATACGGTTTCTCTAATTAATGCATGCATTAGTTTACACTGGAACACAAAAAATAGATTACAGAAAAGAAAAAGACCCAACACCAAAACCTGGTGAAAGTATTATAAAAGTTCAGGCTTCAGGTATTTGTGGATCTGATATGCACGCATTTCACGGAAATGATGAGAGAAGAATTCCACCTTTGATATTAGGACATGAGATAAGCGGGATTAGTCTTGATGGAAAATTTAAAAATAAAAGCGTTGTAGTTAATCCATTAATTAGTTGTGAGAATTGTGATTACTGTCAAAATGAAAGTGAGCACTTGTGTCCGGAAAGAACAATGGTAGGTATGAGCACACCTATAAAAAGGAATGGTGGATTGGCAGAATTAGTATCGGTACCAGAAAAAAATATTTATGAAATTCCTAAAAATCTAAGTATTAAAGAAGCAGCTTTAGCTGAACCAGTAGCAGTAGCTTTACATGCAGTCTTGTTGGCAGAAAAAAATCTAAAAAAACCTTTATCTGAATGTAAAACTTTAATTCAAGGAGCAGGGGCTATAGGTTTGCTTTGTGGTCTGTTTTTAAATAAAGAAAAAAATTCTAAAAATATAATTATGTCTGATCCTAATAAAAAAAGATTAGATGAATGCGGAAAATACTTAAAAGCAAGCTTCGTTGCACCAGATGATAAATCTATAAAAGAAAATCATTTTGACTTAATATTAGAGTCTGTGGGACTAGAGATTACTAGACATCAAGCGATAAATTCAATAGCACCTGGAGGAACTATAGTTCATATAGGTTTAACCCAACCTTCTGGAACTTTTAATTTTAAAAAACTTACAATCCAAGAAGTAACATTGGTTGGAACTTATTGTTACACAAATAATGATTTCAAAAATAGTTTAGCGATTTTAAAAGACAAAAAATTAGGTGATTTAGGATGGATAGAATATCGAGATCTTAAAAAAGGCTCAGATGCCTTTCAAGAAATACATAATGGTAACTGTATTGCTCCTAAAATCATTCTTATTCCTTAGTTCGTCTTGTGGTTGTAGACAAATTGCATACCTGCAATAAATTTTTAACATAATTAAAATAATCTAATTTCATTAAGATAACTCTTTTATGGATATAATAAATGAATGGAATTTATACTAGGACAATTACGATTTTTGACGATAAGTTTGGAGAAGCCGTGGAAATTGTAAAGGGTCTACAAGAAATAAGAAAAAAATATTATCCAGATCATATCGTCAATTTTTCGGTTCATATTGGCGGCAATCCTAGATCTATAAGAGAGACAATAATTGGTGAGCACTTTACTGACTCATCGTTTGACAGAGATAATAAAATGTCAGCAGACCCAAAGTTTGTTGAATTAACAAAAAAAATGAAAGGCGTCTTTAAAGAAGGAACAATGAAAGATGAGTTTCGAGCAATACTTGAATGAGAGGTTAAATGAGAAATTATTTTATATTAATAAGTTTTTTTTGCTTTAGCACACTTTTTGCGGCAGGACATATAACTAAAGCTCAAAAAGAAAAAACAATAGAGTGTTTAGGTCATTACAGTGCAACAGCTGTTTTACCTGCTGATACTATTGAAGTCAAAAATATGGAATTAGCTTTGGCTTCAGTAAAAGTTATAAGAGAATACCTTGCGTCTGAAGGTGTTAAAGAAAATGAGATGAATAAAGGTATGAATGCCTATGTAGATAAAGTTTATGGAAAGCCTTTTGATAAAGCTAAAAATGGTGAGTGTAATAAATTCATATATAAGCAAATTAAAGGGTCAGAAGAAAAAATCGAAAAATTATCTAGAACGATTTACGCAGGTTAAACATGAGTGGATACGTTATAGCTAATATAGACGTAAAAAATCCTGAGGCTTATAAAGAATACGTAGGTAAAGTAGTTCCTACAGTTCAAAAATTTGGAGGTGAATATCTTGTTCGTGCTGGCGAATACAAAGTTATAGATGGCGAGTGGAAATATCCTCGTACAGTCGTAATTAAATTCCCAACTTATGAAAAAGCTTTAGAGTGGTATGACTCTGATGAATACAAACCAGTTAAACCAATTCGATTAGCAAACTCGGTAGCTAATGGAATTATAATAAAAGGAGTATAATATGATAGTAAAAATAGAAGGACCAATTGCTACTTTTGCAAGATGGAAAGCAATGGTGCAAAGCAACTCAGAAAAGATCAAAAAATACGGCATGACATTTCTTTACGCTGGAACTGAAAAAGATAATGACTCAAAAATCACTACTATTATAAGATTTGACTCAATGGATGGTCTTAAAGCTTTTAAGGCAGACGAACAGCTTCATAAAGAAAGAGCAGCAGCTGGAGTAGTCTTAGAGAAATCAGTTACAACTCCAATGGGTGAAGACCTTTTGGAACAATATAAAGGATAACAAAAAGGAGAAAATATGAAAAATTATATGGTAACTCACACTTTTAAATCTGCTGAAATGAAAGCTAAGTTTACAGAAACAGTAGCTTCAATGAAAACGGAAGATATCATTAAAAGCATGAAAAGTGATAACGCAGCGTGTCAAATGACCTGGAATACACCAGGCGATACAATGGAAATGTTTTGCTGGTGGAAAGGAAAAGACGAGCAATCAATTATAAATCAATTAGGTCAAATGAATGATTTTTTCACTCCACATAAATTTGTTGAGTGCACTGATCAAGTTATGGACTATAATACGTAGGAAATAATGGCAAAATTTATGAATATTGTTAGATGTAAGGTGAAATCATCTAGTAGAGACGAATATTTAAAAAAAATAAATGAAATGCCAAAATTCGATGGACAAATTTCTGCAAAGTACGTTGAAACTAAAACCAATGAATTTTTTATGATTGGTGAATGGAATTCTGAAGATGATATAGCTAAGGCAAGACCAAAGATGATTGAATTTTTGGATATACTTAGACACACTTTAGATGAACTGTCTCCTGAATTAGGTGTAACAGATCCTCATTCTGGAACAGTTGTGGTGGAAAAATAAGAAAGGAGAAACAATGGCTAAATTTTATACATTAGGATGCTATACAGCAAAAGGTCTTGGTGGGTTTGTAAGTAACCCGTCAACAGATAGAAAAGCTGCTACATCTGCACTTGCTGCCTCAGTAGGAGCAAAGGTTACTCGATATGCCGGTCTAAGAGGAAAATATGATTTCATGGCAGAGATCGAAGGAACTTTTGAACAAGCAGCTGCTGCTGCAATGGTTGCTGTATCAAGCGGTGCAATATCAGATTTTACTATTTTAGAAGATGTCGATCTAAACGGAATAGCTAAAACTGCTCAAAAGATGGCTAGCTCTTACAAAGAACCTGGAAAATAATTATTTTCTAAAACTTATACACTTTAGGGTATCGGTGAAATTTAATTGATTTTTAAAATTTAAATTAATCTCATCGATACCTTTTTCTATCTCTTTTTTTGATAAACTTAAAAGACAAGACATATATCTATTTTTAATCATCGACACATACTTTCTCTTAGAAATTTTTACATTAAAATTAAAATTTGTTTCTTTTATTCTTCTTAAGTTTTTTCTAATGATTTTAAATAATATTTTATCTTTTTCGAGACTATTATTAAGCCGTTTTTTCATTATTTTAAAACAAGGTATTTTATTATTTTTTGTTTTAAGAGAAAAAATTAATAGTGTTCCTTTTTCATTTAAATTCATTTTGACTAAGTTTAATAAAGAAACAATTTTTGTTTGAGAGAAAAAATGAATTGTTTGTTTTATGATTATAACATCAAATTTTTTTCCCTTTTTAAGATATTTCAACGCATCTGATTTCTTAAATAATATATTTTTTTTAGTATTTTTATTTTTTAAAATATCTATTCCAATAGCTTTTGTTTTAAATTTATATTTTTTTTGAAGAAAGCTAATTATATTAGCTCTACCGCAACCTATATCTAAAATTCTGGTATTCTTATTTAATTGTGTTTTTCTTTTTATAAATTTATGAAATTGACTGATATATCTTTTCGAAGAAAGCCACGTCCTATTATCCCAGTTTTTTAAAGGCTTCATTAGAGTGCCACGACAGCAGCAGCCATCGAGGCAAGTCTTGCTTGAGTATCATCTGCTCTACTTGTAATAACAACTGGTACTTTGCCGCCTACAACTACTCCCGCAGCACAAGCGCCCATAAAAAATATCATCATTTTAACTAATCCATTACCCGCTTCTACATTAGGTACCAATAGAATATCTGTTTTTCCTGCAACAGCATTTTTTATTCCTTTTATTTGGGCAGCTTTTTCAGACACCGAATTATCAAATGCCATAGGACCAAAAACATCAGCTTTAATACCTTCCTCTTTAGCTCTCTTTGTTAATTCTTTTGCCTCCACAGAACTTGGAATACTTTCTAAAACTTCTTCTGTAGCAGATAAAATTGAAACTTTAGGTTTTTCAATACCTATCCTATTTGCGAAATCTACAGAGTTTTTTAGAATATGCATTTTAGTTTCTAATTTAGGTAACACGTTTAATGCGCCATCAGTAATGATGAATGGCTTATCATTTTTTTCTAGTGTCATATGCCATACATGGCTCAATCTTTTTTTACCTATTAGATTTAAATCTCTTTTTAGTACCGCTTTCATTAAAACATCTGTGTGAATATGACCTTTAACTATTATTTTTACTTTTCCTTCACTAGCTAATTTAGCAGCAATCGGAGCAGTACTATTTTCATCAGGCTCATGAACAATTTCATATTTTGAAATATCCCAATTAATTTCTTTTGAAATTTTTTCGATTATTGACTTATCTCCAACAAACAATGGTGTTATTAAATTTGCCTCAACTGCTTGCTTAGCCGATTCTATTGCAACTTTTTTAACGGCATTAACAATTACGGCTTTTACAGGACCTTTACCTTTTGCAATGTTTAAAAGATTTACAGGACAAACTATGTTTTTATTCGTTATCATCAAGGTCTTCCATTTCTTTCAGTATTTTTGAAGGTATAGATATATCTTTATTTATATTTTTTTTATATATCTTATTTTTTCTTTCTCCAGGATACATTATTGAGCTAAAACCTTTTGCTCTAGGAAGTTTTTTAACTAATTTGATATTTTTTTTCATCTCTTTTAAAAAACTATTTCCTGAAAAAACATTAGGATTAATTGTAATAAATAGATGACCTACGTTTTGTGGTCCTGAAAAGTCATTAAAAGGATCTTTTGTTTTTCCACCATGGCTGCTTCCAGTCAGAACACCACTTAGTATATCAACCATCCAAGCTAAACCTGAACCTTTAAATCCTGCTATAGGTAGTTGCGTACCTTGCAAGGCTTGTTTAGCATCTGTCGTTATTTTTCCTTTTTTATTAAGAGCAACGCCGAAAGGAATTTTTAAACCCAACTTTTCTGCTCTTCGTATTTTACCTCGATTAATCATTGAAGCTGAAGAGTCGAATATAAAAGGAGTGTTACCTGTTGGCGCTCCAAAGCAAATAGGATTAGTTCCGAACAAAGATTTTTTTGCTCCATGTGGTGCTAATGCGGGAGGAGCATTAGTAAAACAAAATACTATTAACTTTTTCTTTACAGCTTGCTCGGCATAAAAACTTGATAATCCGTAATGACCACTTTTTTTAATAGCTACTAGACCAATTCCAGTTTTTTTTGCATTGTTAATAGCCACCTTAATACCTATGTCTGCAGCAACAAAACCAATACTGTTGTCTGCATTAATTTGCGAGATAGATGAACTGATTTTTTTTATTTTTATTTTTGGTTTTGAATTTATAAGACCTTTTTTCAGTCTATCACAATACATCTTTAATCTTGCTAAACCATGGGACTGTGCATTTATAAGTTCAGCTTTAAGTAAATAATCGGTGCAAATCCTGGAGTGACTATTTGTAAGATTATGTTTTTTAAAAATTCTATTAAGTTTTGAAGCTATTACTTTTTTTTTCACTTAATTAATTTCGAACCTTTTTGTTCCCAGTAATTTGTTCTTTGCTCTGGATTTTCCACCAAACCCTTACACATGAGACCATATTTTTTAGCTAAAGATGAAAAATCTTTATTTGCCATTTTCACAAACGTATCTATTTTTGTCTTAGTCATCTCAGCCATAACTTCAGGATTTAATCCCATAATTTCCCCTAAATCATAGTTATACTTCAATGAAACATCTGCACTATTTTCTAAATTTTTTATAATCCCCTGATCTTTCCCAGCCTTTTTAAAGCTCTCTGCTGCAACCTTATAGAAACTATAACAATCTAAATAATCTTTTTGAATATTTTCCATTATATATTTAGCTACTTTTTTTTCTTTTACTTTTTCGTCAGCGAAGAGAGTTGCTGGAAGAAGAAAAATAAATATTATGATCAAAAGTCTTTTCATTAATGACTAACCTTTTCCTCGCCAAGGAATCGTTTTATCAATAATTTTTCTTATTGTAATATCAAATAACAATCCTAACATTCCCATAATGAATATAGTTATCCATATTACTTCATATTGAAAATATTTTTTAGCGACGTTTTCTACGAATCCAACTCCAGTAGTTCCAGCTAAAAATTCTGCAGCTACTAAAGTTCCCCAGCACATTCCTGTTGCTACTCTTATGCCAGTAAGAATTTCTGGTAAAGAATTTGGAAAAATAACATGTCTTAATATTTGCCACTTAGATGCACCAAGAGAATGTGCGGCGTGAATTTTAGACAATTGGGTTCCTGAAGCGCCAGCCCTGGCTGAAATTATCATTATTGATAGTGATACCATAAATAATAAAAATACTTTTCCAAGATTATCTATACCTAAAACAGAAATAACTAAAGGCGCCCAAGCTAATGGCGGCACAGGTCTGTAAAGTTCAATTAAAGGATCAAAAAATCCTTTTGCAAATCTATTTAAGCCCATAAATAGCCCCAACGGCACTCCCACAATAATTCCTGCTACAAGACCAAGGAACACTCTTAAAAAAGAGTCCCATATATGACCTGTTGGTATTGGAATTTTAAATAATTTAAAATCTCCTGTAACAAAACTTAACACTTTACTTTTAAAGTTGGGTTTAACTTCTCCCTTTTCGTTATGAATTGGGTATTCACCAGGTAAAACATCCGCAAACCAATCAGGAATTAAGAAACCAATAATCTTACTCACGTCCATCATTTCATACCAAATTAACGGAATTTGTTTGTAACCAACATTAGGGTTTAGCATTAATGTAAATTTATTAATTGTATCTGAAGGTTTTGGTAGCCATCTACCTGATCCTTGCTCTGAACAACTTGGCCCACTAGAAATAATGGTACCAGACGGAAACAAAAATATATCGACCCATCTTAAAGTGCCTTGTTCTTTTTTCTGTGCTTTATCAAAATTAATTATTGAAAGCTGCATGTCTTTCAAAGTATTTGGCGGAAAAATACTTGCGTATTCAATTCTTCGTGCAATTTTTAAAATATCTTTTGCAAACGAAGAAGAAATCTCTTCTGAAGAGCCAAGATTAGTTCTGAAATCCTTAATCTCTTTTTTTAGTTTTACTAACGCTGAAGTATATTGACTATTATGGTTTCGGAGCTCAAAGAACTCGTCACTAATCAAATTAAGCTCCTCAGCAGCTGCTTGAAATTTTAAACCTCGTTTTGTTTTTGGTATTGAAGGTATTTCAATAGTATTTTCAATCGATGTACTTGAAGCTTTCCAATTGCCCTCCTCTTTAGCAGCTTCAATTCTTTTTATTTGTTGTTCAGAACTCTCATTCGGATAATCTTTTTTTCTGAAATTTTCAGTTAAATTTATAATTTTATTATTAATTATTTTTATTTGCTCTTTTGTCTTATTATTTAAAAGTTTTTCATTAGTCAGTAGAGGAATTGTATTTTTAGTTTGCGAAACGAAATTTAATAATTTGTTTTTATCTTGACTTTTTACCTCTTCTGAATTTTCAATTTCGATAATTATTTTATTTAAATTTTCCGTCTCTGTTTCAATTACAGAAGTACTTTTAAGTTGACGCTCTTCAATTGGAAAAAGATACTTGAGAGAAAGAAGGGACTCATTTACCTTTCCAACTTGACAAAGTTCATTAGCCGATCTTGGAAAGAAAGATTTTGCAATATCCCAAGAATAGTAAAGCCAAACTAATAGTAAGAAACTACTTCCAACAATTACCCAATGAATTCCACCTTGTGCTCTTTCTGGATTTCCAAAAACAGCGTCTACTTTTTCTGTTTTTATTAATTTTCTACCGTATAAAACACATCCAACGATAGCAAAGAAAAATACAAAAGTTAAAAAAGCTGTGATCATTAATTATCTTTACCCATTATTTCTTCTTCCATATCCCAAATCATAGAGAGTATTTCCTCTCTTTTTGAAACGAATTCTTTATTATTTTTAATTTCCCTCAAGTCTCCTTTAAGGCCCATTGATGCAAATGGTAACTTGTATTCTTTATGAATTCTTCCAGGTCTTGGAGCCATAACGTAAACTTTTTCTCCAAGCAATAGCGCCTCTTCAACTGAGTGGGTTATTAAAATAATTGTTTTTCCTGTCTCTTTCCAAATTTTAAGAACTAAAGACTGCATTTTTTCCCTCGTTAATGCATCTAAAGCTCCTAGAGGTTCATCCATTAAAATTAAATCAGGATTATTTATTAAACATCTAGCTAAAGCTACCCTTTGCTGCATACCCCCTGATAATTGGTAAGTAGGAGTATTACCAAAACCTTTTAAACCAACTATATCTAACCACTCATCAACTTTCTTTTGTGTTTGAACAGCGTCTTCTTCCTTCATTCTCAAACCAAAATTTACATTCTCAGCAACAGTTAACCATTCGAACAAAGCACCTTGCTGGAAAACCATTCCTCTATCAACTCCTGGTCCATTAATTTCTCTATTATTAAGTGTAATTTTTCCCGATGTTGGTCTTATAAATCCTGCTGTAATATTTAATAAAGTGGTCTTCCCACATCCTGAGGGCCCAAGGACAGTAAGCAACTCTCCTTTTTTTATCTTAAAATTTAAATCTTTAAGCGCATGGACGGTCTCTCCCTTTGGAGTTTTAAAAATCATATTTAAGTTTTGTGAAATCAAGTCACTCATAAGATAATTATATTAGATATTTAGTTAAAAAAATAGGCACCAATTATATGAATTGGCGCCTATTAATTTGATTTCTTAAACTACGGTAAAAACTTAGTACTTACCGTACCTTTAGGAGTGTCAAACCCTTTTAAAAATTTAGCAAGGTTTCCACTCTTCATAGATTTTTTTGTCTCTTTTGGTGTTAAGAATTTGAAGCCACTTAAAGTATCTTTCATATCAGCAACTTTCATTTCTGACTCTTTAGACATAGCACTCATATCACTTCCACCTTTTCTGTATCTCTCATTAGCTTCATGAGTTAACTCAACGAATGATTTTAACATTCCTGGGTTTTCTTTCATGAACTTGTTAGTAACAGAAACGATATCAATACCCATAATTCCACCTGCACGTGCTTCATCAACTGTTAGAAGTCTTTTTCCAACTGATGTTGCAGACTTAATAGAATTACCACCAAATAAACATGCCATCACTACATCGCCACTTACTAGTGCAGCCGCACCTTCTTCAGGGTCCATAGCAATTATGTTCATTTTTTTTCTATCAGCTCCAACTATTTTCATACTTTCAGTAAAAACATATTCAGCCATAGTTCCTAGTGGAACTGCAACTTTTTTACCTTCAAGCTCTGAAGCATTTGCTTTTGTAATACCAGATTTATTAGAAGTAACACAAGTTGTTCCTCCCATACCGTATTCCATAGCAACGTCAACTAAACTGATAGGTGCTTTTGCTTTAACAGCGTTAATGTAAGGCATTAAACCTTGTGAGTAAGAGATATCAATATCTCCTGCTAACATAGCATCTGTCATCGCTACACCATTCGTAAAATTAGTCCACTTCACCGGCACACCTAGTGCTTTTGAATACGCTTTTTTATTCATGTCCTCTAGATTAGGAGATGGCCACTCTAAAAAGTACGCAACTCTAACTTCTTTAGCAGCAGAATTTGCAACTGAAGAATAAAGAGAAAAAGCCAAAACCATTCCAAGAACTGTGCTTATTATTTTTTTCATAGTTCTCCTATATATAGTTTGTTAATTAATGAAGATTTAAAATGAATTTTAATCGTAAGTAAATACCTAGAGTGTTCAATAATAGGCGATGTTTAGATAAATAATCAATTATAGGTTGCAATTGAAATTAATACTAATTTTTTAAATTCTTTTGAATTTTTTTAAATTCATAGAAGTGTTCGACGGATAAGTTTTGCCAAAAACTTTTTTATAAGAAATCTTTTTAATTTTAGGATTATATTTTTTAGCAAATTTAAAAACACTTTGAGTTTTGCCACCAAAATTTATTATCCCTTTAAGTTTTAAAATTTTAAAAACTTTAGGAGCAATATCCTCATGGAAAACAAAATTTGTAAAAAAATCACCAAAAGCCGCTTTATGTACAAATGGTTTTTCTGTCATAGAGGCTCTAACAATTAAAGAATTTCTATACAACATTACGGAACATTCACCTCCTAATTTAGACCAAGCATAATTATTTATCGGTAAAACAGGATCATTTTCTTTATAGCCACCTTTTTTCCCTGGATATACGTAACTTGATGAAAAATAAATAAGTTTGATATTCAATTTTTCACAAATTTTAACAACGTTTGCAGTACCGATAATATTTAAATCAATACTCTTTCTTATATTCTTGTTGTGTATTGACATAGGTCTAGACAAACCAGCTAAGTGAATTAAATATTTTGGTTTTTTCTTTTTTAAATATTTAAGAACTGAGTTTTCTTTAAGTATATTTAAATTTGATTTAGATGGGTAGAATACTGCATATTTAGATTTTACTTTTCTGAGGGACAAAGCGAATCTACCAGTACCACCTGTAACTACTATTCGATTATTATAAAGCAACATGGGAAAACCAATCACCTCCATTTTCTTTAAATTTTTTTTCTTTTAAAAAAATTTCTTCTTTGTGATTCCAAGCAAATAAAAAAGCGATATCTGGAATATTTTTTTTAAAATAATTCATAGAGACAATAGGTATATGCATGCCAGGTGAAAATTTTCCAATTTTTTCATTTGTGGTATCACAGATATAATCAATTATATCATTTCCTATATTGCAATAGTTTAAAACTGTAGTGCTTTTAGCTGTAGCAGCATAACCACAAATTTTTTTATTATTAGCTTTAAATTTATTTAATTTTTCCAAAGTCATTTTTTTTGATAATTCACATGCCTTTTTAAAATCTAAACATGACTCAATTGTGTCTAATTTCTTTTTTTGCTCATCATCAAGAAATTTTGAAATGATTTCACTTTTTTTATGTCTATTTTTTCGTCCAATCACATATCTCATTGATCCTCCATGAGTAATCTGTGGCAGGACATCTACTAATTCAAAATCAAATAAATCAAAAATTTTATTTATTGAACTTACAGAAAACATAAAAATGTGTTCATCGTAAATTTGATCATAAGAAACCTTTGAAAACATTGATCCAAGATAAGGTTCTTCAAATATTAGCAAACCTCTTGAAGATAATAATTTGTCAACACTTTTAATTACATCAATGAGATCAGGAATATGTGCTATCACATTTGCTGAACATATAACATCAACAGAGGAGTGAAAACTTTTTATTTCTTCTAAATTCTTTGAATTAAAAAAATTATTTAAAGTTTCGACACCTTTTTTTTTTGCTAGCTCAGCTATTGTTTTAGATGGTTCAAAACCAATTACGTTTATATTAGAGTTTTTAAAATTTTCTAATAAAGTTCCATCGTTAGATCCAACTTCAATTAGTTTAGATCCATTTTGTAAGTATTTTTCTTTTAACCAATGTGCAAATTGATTAAAATGTTTTTTCATATTCTGTGAACTACCAGTATAAAAAGGATACCTTTCATTATGCACTTTTACGGGATTTGAAAATTCATTTAGCTGCAAAAGAGAAACTTTTTCAGAAAATCCCACTTCCATTTCGTAAAAAAATTCTTTATCAAAATCTTTTTTATCTAAAAAACCATTGGCGGATGGCATTTTACCAAAAGACATAAAAGGACTAAGTTTCTCACTAGTAATTTTGCATTTCATTTTATTTTTTTTGAAATTGTTTAAAAGTTAAATTTCTTTTATCTTTTTTTGAGAGTATTGGCTTTTTAATTGGCCATTTAATTTTTAATGTAGCATCATTCCACATTATTCCAATTTCATTCCCAGAAGATCTATAATTGGTATTATAATAATGAACTATATTTTCCTTTTCTTTAGTTAAAAAACCATGCGCAAATCCAGGTGGAATAAAAATTGATTTTCCATTTTTATCAGTAAGTTCTATTTTAAAATGTTTTCCAAATGTTTTTGAATTTTTTCTTAGATCAACCACTACATCTAAAATTGAACCTTTTAGAACAGAAACAAACTTTCCTTGTTTTTTTTTGGTTTGCATATGTAGGCCTCTTAAAACATTCTTCTTTGACTTAGATGTGCATGAAAAAATAAATTTAGAACCTTTAAATAGTGTTTGTTTAAAATCTTCTTTAAAATAACCTCTTGAATCCTTGTAGATTTTATTGATGACTACCTTAAGGCCTTTAAACTTAGTTTTTTTGATTTACAAATACGGCACTGTTTAATTCGCATTGCATCGTTATACCAGTGCTAAAATTTATTTAAAGAGTAAGAATTATTCCGAAAACGGTAACAGCCGATATAGCAGCTGCGCCCAAAATCATACTGTTTTTTCTGTCTCTTTTTTTGTCTTCGTTCATTTTTGAGACCAGATCGTTTACGTCAACTCTCTTTTTGGCATTGTTTGGATTATCAAGCCAAGAATAGTGATTAATGTCTTTTTCTTCAGGTTTTGCACTCATACATAATACTATTAAAGCATAAATCGCTTAATATTTTAATATATTTTTAGTTCATACTGGGCTGATTTAAAAAAAATCTCTTTTAGTGTAAGACTTTTAAAGAAAAATTTAGTCCGGTTTGGGTTTAAGTTGAAATTGCCTCTTCTGGAGAGAAGTATTTTACATTTAAGGCCTCTGCAACTCCTTTGCAGGTTATCTTTCCTTTAAATACATTTAAACCAGCTAAAAAATTTTTGTCCGTCAAAAGTGCTTTTTTATAACCTTGATCGGCAATTTTAATTAATAAAGGTAACGTTGCTTTATTTAATGCCATTGTGGAAGTTCTTGGAACTCCACCAGGCATATTAGCAACACAATAATGTACCACATCATCAACAATGTAAGTTGGATTTGCGTGTGTTGTAGGTTTACTGGTTTCTATACATCCTCCTTGATCAATTGCAACGTCAACAACTACAGAGCCTCTTTTCATAGACTTAATCATCTCTTTTGAAACTAATTTTGGCGCCTCTGCTCCTGGATTTAAAACACCACCAATTAATAAATCGCACTCTGAAACTAGTTTTTTGAGATCTGTTTTACTACTTTCTGCAGCTATTATCTTATCTCCAAACAACTCGTGTAGTTGTTTTAGTCTGTCTTTTGATTTATCTACAACATAAACTTTACTTCTCATTCCAGTAGCTATTATCGCAGCGTTCTCCCCAACAACACCTCCGCCTAAAATAACTACGTTTGCTGGCTCGACCCCAGGCGCTCCTCCCAATAACAAACCCCTTCCTTTTTGATTTTTTTCAAGTGAGTGGGCTCCAGCTTGTACTGACATTCTTCCTGCAACAGCACTCATAGGCGCTAGTAAAGGAAGTCGACCATTGTTATCTGTAACAGTTTCATATGCGATACATATTGATTTTGATTTTATTAGTCCATGCGTTAGCTCTTTAGCAGCGGCTAAATGTAAGTAAGTGTAAATGATTTGATTTTCTCTTATCATTTTTACCTCGTTCATCTGAGGTTCTTTTACTTTGACAATTATCTCTGATTTTTTAAATATTTCTTCAGCAGTATCAATTATTTGAGCTCCTGCGTTTTTGTAATCTTCATTTGTAAAGCCCGCCTCAAATCCTCCATCACTTTGTACTAAAACCTTGTGCCCTTTTTTTGCTAGAGCTTTTACGCTATCAGGAGTTAAGCCAATTCTATGCTCTTGAAGCTTTATTTCTTTAGGAACTCCGATGATCATTTATGATTTAGTGTAATTTGAAATACCAGTTCTTAACTTGTCAATTATCTCATCGATATGTTTTTTTTCACATATAAATTGTGGGGCGATAATTAATGAGTCTCCAGTGTTTTTAAAATTTACTCCAGCATCATAGCAGTGTTTAAAAGTTTGAAATCCAGCTTTTCCTGGTTTTTCGACCATTTTCATCTCTATACCGCCCATCATTCCATATCCTCTTATGCTAACAACTTCTTTTAAATCTTTTAAAGAATGTAAACCATCTTGAAAATAAGGTGACATTTCTTTTGCTCTTTTAAAAATATCCTCTTTATCAAAAATATCTTGTACGGCTAATGCAGCTGCTACAGCTACTGGTATGCCAGAATAAGTATATCCGTGAAATAATTCTGGAGTTCCTTCAGGTGCTTTTGAAGCATCTAATACTGTGTCGTACATTTCTTCTTTTACAGCAACGACTCCCATAGGGACAACTCCATTCGTAGTTGCTTTAGCCATTGTCATAATATCAGGTGTAACTCCCCACTCTTGAGCTGCAAATGCAGAGCCAGTTCTTCCCCAACCTGTAATTACTTCATCAAATATTAAAAGTATTCCATGTTTATCACATATTTCTCTCAACCTTTTAAGATAACCTTTTGGTGGAACAAGAGTACCTGTCGATCCAGCTATAGGTTCAACAATACATGCTGCGATGTTTTCGCCTCCAAAATTCATCGCTATTCTCTCTAAATCTTCTGCTAGCTCTACCCCAGTTTCTGGCTGTCCTTTAACAAATTTATGTTCTGGTAAATGAGTATGTCTCATGTGTTGTACACCTGGCATTAATACACTTGCAAAAGTTTTTACATTGTTAATCATTCCACCAACTGTGGTAGCTCCAATGTTCATGCCATGATACCCTCTTTCTCTTCCAACGAATCTAAATCTTTTTGAATCCCCCTTTGCTCTATGATAAGCAATTGCAATTTTAATCGCCGTTTCAACCGCAGTAGATCCACAAATAGTGTAAAAAATTCTGTTAATTCCCTCTGGAGTTTTTTTTGCAATTCTTGTTGCTAATTCAAAAGAACCTCCAAATCCTTGGTTAAAAGGTTGACAGTAATCTAATTTGTCTAATTGTTTTGAAACAGCTTCAGTTATTTCTTTTCTTCCGTGTCCCAAAGGATTACAAAACAGTCCTGAGCTAGCATCAATCATTTTTTTTCCTAAATGATTTGTTAAATATACCCCTTTAGCATCCGTAATTAATCTAGGATTTTTTTTGAACGATTTGTTATCTGAAAATGGCATCCAATGCTCATTCAAAGAATTTGGTATGTTTGTTCTTTGTGAACTCATAATAATA
>CABZCD010000017.1 GCA_902524105.1 uncultured Pelagibacteraceae bacterium
TAAAACCCAATGTTTTTAATCTAAAAAAATCCTTTTCTGTAGTAATTAACTTTAAATCATTTTCTTTAGCTCGTGATATTAAACTTTCAATTTCATTTTTCTTATAATAGTTTAAAAAAATTTTCTGGGTTTCCTATACCAGCAAACGCTAGGAATTTTTTACCTCTTAATTTTTTTCGATTTTTAATTTCATACTTTGATTGATAAATTTCTATATTGTTAGAAACCGATTTTAATTTTTTTTCAAAAGCTAAATTGCGTTTTCCATTAATTACTGCAATTCTACAATCATTAATTTTTCCCAATTGTTCCCTCAGTGGTCCCGCAGGCAATAAAAAACCATTGCCAATAAGATCGGAACTATTAAAACAAACTATATTTAAATCTTTAATTATAGAGACATCTTGTAGACCATCATCCATTATAATGACATTAGTCTTTTTTTTTTGTGCTTCAAAAATAGATAGGATTCTTTTTTTGTCGAAAAAAAACTGCTTCACTTTACTTTTTGTGAAATTGATCTCATCTAAATGAGAATTATAATATTTTCTTACAATTGCTGGCTTAAATTTTTTGTTTTTTAATAAGTTATAAATATAAATACTTAAAGGAGTTTTTCCAGTTCCACCTACAAAGATATTTCCTACACAGATAATTGGAATATTAAATCTGTTTTCAGTTACAAAATGTGATTTTAAAATATTAAATGCTAATGTAATTAAAGAAAATGGAAATAAACAAATTGATAAGAAATTAGTTTTATTCCAAAATTTTGGCTTTTTAAATTTCATTTACTCAATCCTAAAATTTCTTTAGTTGTTAGATCTAATATCCTTTCACCATAGTTATTTAATTCTTCAATATTTTTTTTGTTAGAATTATTTTTATTTAAAAAATCATGTAGTAAATTTTCTGATAATTCGATCTCATTTTTTACTTCGTAAGCAATATCTTTTTTATTTAAATAATCATATATTTCTCTAAAATTTGAAACATATGGACCATGATATATTTTACATCCACATTTAGCAGGTTCAATCGGATTTTGACCACCTACTTTTATTAATTTTTTTGAAAAAGATTTTCCCATTAAAATACTTTTACAATTATAAAAATACTTAGTCATTTCACCTATAGAATTAATTATTAAAATTTCGGATTTTTCTGATATTTCGTTGTAATTTTTAATTATCTGACTATTTAATTTAAAATTATTACAAATTTTATATATTTCTTTTGACCTTATTATATGTCGAGGGATTATTATCGTTAATAAATTGTTAGTTTTTTTTTTTAATAATGTATGAGTTTTTAAAATTATTTCTTCTTCTCCCTGATGAGTGCTAGCTGCACACCAAATATGGTGATTATTAAAAAGAGATTTTAATTCATATTTATTGTCCTTGTCAGTTACAGAACTGCAAAATTTTAAATTACCAATAAATTTTACCTTACTAGCTCCTAAAAATTTTAAGTTTTTCTCAGACTCATTACTAGATGCTAAACATAAATTGTACAAACCAAACAACTTTTTTGATAATTTAGAAAGCTTTTTCCAACGTTTAAAAGTTTTCATAGTGATTCTTCCATTAAGCAACACCACGGGTATTTTTCTTTCGGATATCTCTATTAGATAATTCGGCCAAATTTCCGAGTCAACGAATATAATTTTTTCTGGACTCCAATGATCCAAAAAGTTTTTAACTAAGTATCGAACATCTAAAGGAAAAAAACGATGTTGAAAATTATTTTGATCTAATTCTTGTTTCTTTACAATTTGACTTGAGGTGAGAGTTGTCGTTGTAAGCAAAATAAATATTTTTTTATCATTTTTTATTATCTCCCGAATAAGTGGTAAAACACTATTTGTTTCACCTATACTGGCTGCATGTATCCAAAAAACCCTTCTTTCTCCTGGAAAATAACTTTCATTAATAGATATTTTTTCTTTAAATCTTTTTTTATCTTCTTTTTTAATAAACGTTCTAAGATAAATAACTATAATGAAAAATGGAAATAAAAAATAAGTCAAAATTCTGTAAAAGAAGATCATAATTTTTATTTCAATTGCTTTTCATACAATAATTTATAATATTCACAATTTTCAATAAGCTCTGCATGATTTCCTGAGTCAATTAATTTTCCTTTTTTAATTACGAAAATTTTGTCAGCGTTATGTATGGTTGATAATCTGTGAGCTATAACTAGTGTTGTTTTATTTTTTGTTAAGTTCTTAATTGCACTCTGTACTATTTCTTCTGACTCTGCATCGAGAGATGATGTTGCTTCGTCTAAAAGAATTATTGGGGATTTTTTTAGTATTGCTCGAGCTATTGATAACCTTTGTTTTTGCCCTCCAGAAAGCCTTACTCCGTTCTCACCAATTATTGTTTCATGTTTTTGAGGTAATTCACGAATAAATTCTTCAGCAGCTGCAAACTTACAAGAGTTTATAAATTCTTCCTCAGAAGCGTCAGCGTTAGCGTAAAGAATATTTTCCTTCACCGAGCTATCAAAAAGAATTACATCTTGACTTACTAAAGAGATTGATTTTCTAAGTGAATTTAAGTTTACCGACTTAGTATTTTGACTATCAATATAAATATCACCGTTTTGAGGATCATAAAATCTAGGCAACAAATTAATAATAGTACTTTTCCCTGCACCACTATGACCTACAAATGCAGCCATGCTTCCACCCTTAATGCTAAAATTAATTCCATTTATTGCCTTATCATTAGAATTCTCATATTTAAAACTTACATTTGAAAATTTGATATTGCACTCTGAAGTTTTTAGATCTGGAAGTTTTTCATCATTATTGATTTTTATTGGTTGATCTATAACATTATAAATTCTCTTAGCTCCTGCTGCACCGGAGAATACCACCATATTGATTGTAGCTAATGATCTAATAGGTTGGTAGGCTAGCATCATTGCAGCTAAAAATGAAAAAAATTGATTGACCTGTAATTCTCCTGAAGAAATTAAAGAACCAGAAAAAAATATGAAACCAGCAATCATAAAACCAGTTAATATTTCCATTAAAGGTGTTGCTCTGACAATAATCGAAGAAATTTTTGCAGATTTGTTAACCATTTGTGTAATTATATCTTTAGATTTTTGGTATTCGATTTCTTCTTTTTGGTAAATCCTTATCATTTTTGATGCTTTTAAAATTTCAGATAAATGTGCTGTTAGACGACCAGAGATTTCACCTGCCTGAGAAACCGCTTTACCTATTCTTTTACCAAGAGATTTTGCAAGTCCAGCAGCTAAAGGCATCATAATTAAAGCAAATAAAGTTAACTTCCAATTTTGATAAACCATTACTCCTACTAGAGCAATTAATGTTAATGAGTCTTTCATAGAATTTAGAATACCTGTACTACACAAAGAATTTACTTGCCCTGCATCAAAATTTATATTTGAAATAAACTTACCAGAGTGTTTTTTTTCTATAGAAGCGATGTCGGTATTCAAAATATAACGAGCTACCTTAGATTGAAGTTCTCCTGAAATCTCTTGCCCCGTTCTGATAAGAAGTATTCTAGCTACATATAAACAAATTCCTTTCGACGAAAAAGCAACTATTATGGCCAAAGGGATTGACCAAGCATAAGTTTGATTATTTTCAATAAATATTTTTTTTACAGCTGGATCTAATAACCAAGCTATCGCCGAAGTGCTTATAGAAACCACCAAAGACAAAAATAAAGATATAAGAATTCTGTTTAAATATCTATTGACATGATCTTTATACAATCTTTTTAATATTATTTTAATTTCTTGAAATTTCATTTTATAAAGAGAATGTTAAAAAGCTTAAAAACAAGTAAAATCCTGAAAAATTATTTATTTTGAAAGCTTGCAAGCATGTTTTTGGCTTTTCTTTTTTGAAAATAAATATTTGATAAATTAAGGTTAGTAGAAAAGCAAATAAAGGAACTAAAAAATATAAAGTATCTGTTTTATTTAAAAAGAAAAATAGCAATATTGTAAAATTTAATGAATAACAGATAATTACAAATTTTTTTAACATGGATTTAAATTTAATTGATGTCGATTTTACTCCTATGATTTCATCATCTACAATGTCTTGAGCTCCATAAATAGTGTCATAACCCAATGTCCAAAATATGGCCGATAAATAAATTACAAATATTTCTAAAGTTAAATTATTACTTATAGATACCCAAGCCATTATAATTCCCCAATTAAAGGTTAATCCTAAAAAAAGTTGAGGCCAGTATGTAATTCTTTTCATAAAAGGATAAGAAAAAGCAAAAGTCATTGATGCTAAACCAAGTAAAATTGTTATAAAATTAAATTGAATTAAAATTAAAAATGCTAATCCACAAAGCCCAATTACATAAAAAAGAGCTTTTTTGACTGAAATTAAATTAGCTGCTAAAGGCCTATTTTTAGTACGTTTAACTTTTTTATCTAATTCTTTGTCAATAATGTCATTTACAATACATCCTGCACTTCTCATCAGCACAGCACCAAAAAAAAACAGAACAATGTAATATAGAAAAGTATCTTGATTTTTATCAAGTGAATAAGCATATGCTAATCCCCAACTACAGGGCCAAAATAATAATAAATACCCTATCGGCCTATTTAATCTTGTTAGATTAATAAATATTTTAAAATCTTTCATTTAAATATGACTTGTAAATACCAAACGTAATATACATAATCAATTTGATTCGTTATGGATATAGATTACACAGTTGCAGCTCTTATGTTTCCAGCAATTCCTTTAATGATGACTATGTACAGTAATCGATTTCATACATTAAGCGCTCTAATAAGGAAAATACACGATCAATATACTTTTGAAAAAAAAGTTCCTCCAGAGTGGGAGAATCAACTTCATGTTTTAAACAAAAGAACAAACTATTTGAAATATGTTATGGGCTTTGCATCTTTTGGTTTTCTTTTTAACATGCTAACAGTTTTACTGCTTTATCTAGATCTTGTTTTTCAAGCTAGATTAAGTTTTGCTTTTTGTTGTCTTTGTATGATATTTTCGATATTTTTATTTTTACAAGAAGTAAGACTATCTAACGAGGCATTAAAGTACCATTTAAGTGATATGGCCTCAATGAAAAAAGATTTATAATTTTTTATTTAATAAATTCTTTTTAAATAAAGAAATGCCATTTTTAATTTTATGATTGTAAGACTCCTTGAAGGTATTCAGTTGCCAGCCTTTCATTCTAGAAATAATATTTTCTAAGTTTTTTGATTTCCATTCACTGGTTGTTTTCTCATCTTTCCATAAAATTTTTTCTTCATCGGTTCTTGCACAACCATAACAATATCCTGTCACTGGATCAGTTTTACATATACTTATACATGGAGAAATTATTTTTTCACTCATTAAGGAATTAAAATTGCTGGACCTAATAATTTTCGAGCTTCCAAGTCGGCATGTGCTTGTTTAGCTTCTGCTAACTTATATTTTTTTGATATCTTAATTTTTATTTTCCCAAATTTTATTTTTTCGAATATTGTGTCCGCACCTTCCTGAAGTTCTTTTCTATTTGTAAAATATTGTGCAATTGAAGGCCTTGTTAAATATAAACCTTTTGGCTGAATATCTTTTGGCACATTTACAGGATCTAACGGACCAGATGCATTACCAAAACTTATCATCATACCCCTGGTTTTAAGACAGTTTAAAGACCCATAAAATGTTTTTTTCCCCACACCATCGAATACCGCAGTTACACCCTCATTATTTGTAATTTTTAAAACTTCTTTTGCAAAATCGTCTTTAGTATAATTTATAACGTGTGAATAACCATTTTCCTCAGCAACCTTTATCTTATCATCTGATCCTACTGTTCCAATTACTTTTGCCCCAATGCTATTAGCCCACTGAGCAAAGATTTGGCCTACACCGCCAGCTGCTGCATGAAATAAAACTAATTCACCAGCTTTCAATTGATAAGTTTTTGTTAATAAGTAATTTGTTGTTAGACCTTTTGTTATCAAAGTAGCAGCAATTTCATGAGAAATACCATCTGGAACTTTTATAGCAATTTTTGCAGGAATTATTCTTTGTTGAGCGTAGGCTCCAAGCGGAATAGAGGCATATGCAATGTTATCCCCTTTATTAAATTCAGTCACATTACTTCCAACTTCATCAATTTTTCCTGCAGCTTCTAAACCAATACCACTTGGTAGTTTTACAGGATACAAACCCGATCTATGATAAGTATCAATGTAATTTAAGCCGATGGCATGATTAGTCACTTTAATTTCATCTGGGCCAGGAGTCCTTACATTAACATCCTGCAGCTCTAAAACTTCAGGGCCACCATTCTTTGTTATAATAATTGATTTAGGCATGTGAAGAGGAAGGTACTTGAACTTTTAATATTTAGCAAATGTTCCGTTATTATAATCTTGAATAGCTTCAAGTATCTCTGCTTTTGTGTTCATTACAAATGGACCACCACGTGCAATAGGCTCTCCAATAGGCTTCCCTGCTATAAATAAAAACTCTGTGTTTTTTTCTGCTTTAATTTTAAGTTCACTTCCCCGTTCTAATAAAATTAAATTTGAATCACTGGCCTTTTCGTGATTTTTTTTTCCTATTTTTAAATCCCCTTTAAGAATATAAACAAAAGAATTATGACCAGATGGAACCTCACATTTAAATTCTTTTCCCTCTTTCAATATTACATGAAAATAAATTGGCTCAACATTGTGTTTTTTTTCCGACCCCTCTACATTTGCATATTTTCCTGCAATTACTTTTACAGTTTTTTCATTATCTGAATGAACGCCAATTTCATTACCTTTAATATAAATGTATTCAGGTTTATTTTTTTTTAATTTAGCTGGCATATTAATCCAAAGTTGAAAACCTAATAATTTTCCTCCAGACATTGCCGGCATCTCTGAGTGGATAATTCCTCTTCCAGTCTTCATCCACTGAACATCTCCTGGAGCCATTGTTCCTTTTGCGCCAGTACTATCTTGATGTTCAAATTCACCATTCAACATATAGGTAACTGTTTCAATTCCTCTATGAGGGTGAGGAGGGAATCCAGCAATATAATCATCTTTATTTTCGGATCCAAATTCATCTAGCATTAAAAAAGGATCAATATAATCGGCTTCTGGAGTTCCAATGCTTCTTTTTAACTTTACCCCAGCTCCGTCTGAAGCATTAACAGCTTTAACAATTTTTTTTATTTCAATTTGTGACATGAGTAAAATATATCTTAAGTTTAAATGATATCAAGTAGCTGCGTTAAGTTGCCAATTTCGTTTTTTGGATGATAATCAAGGTTATCGAAATAGGATTTATTTCTGTTTACCCAAACTGAATTATATCCGTAGTTTCCACCCCCTGAAACATCCCATGTATTAGCACTTAAAAAAACTATTTCTTCGGGTTTTATTTTATACTTTTTAATTGGAAGATCATAAACTTTAGAGTCAGGTTTATAAATTTTTACTTGTTCTATAGAAAAAAGATCATCAAATAAACTATCTAAATTATTTTCTTTTACAAGCTCTTCGAGAAGTTCTGGTGTTCCATTTGAAAGAATTGCTAATTTGAATTTTTTTTCTTTTAAATTTGTTAAAACCTTTTTCACTTCTGGATATGGCGATAAAATTTTATAAAGATTTAACAATTCTTTTTTCAAACTATTGTCAATATTAAAAACTTTCATTGACTTATCTAAACTATCCTCAGTTACTTGCCAAAAATCTTTATGTTTTTTCATTAAACTTCTTAGCCAAGTATATTCAAGTTGAGTTGTTCTCCAAAAGTTTGCAAAATTTTCCCATTTATTTCCTATTTTATTCTTACATTTCTCAGCTGCTGAATTGACATCAAACAGAGTGCCGTAAGCATCAAATATAATAGCTTTTGACTTCATAAATTATTTTAAGTTGTGAGATCCATCGCATAGCGGTTGATCTTTTGTTTTTTTACAAGTACAGAAAAAAACTTTTTTTGACTGCTCAGCTTTGTAAACTAAAGGAGAAAATTCTGTTCCTTTATGAGATCCATCGCAAAATGGTTGTTTACAACTTTTTCCGCAAGTACACCAGAAATAGGATTTGCCCTCTAATACATCAACTCCTATTGGACTATTTCCTACTCTTCGTTCCATTGTAATAAATTTATCGTTTAAATAATTAATTTAATTTTATTTTTAGTATATAAATTATTTATGAATATTAGATTATATCACCCCGATAGTATAGTTGCAAACTCTACAAATTTATTATCAAAAGAGCACACACACTATATTATTAATGTTATGAGATTAAAACGAGGATCCATTGTAAATGTATTTAATAATGAAGGTGAGTGGGAAAGCGAAATAGTTTTTTTAGATAAAGATAGAGTAGAAGTTAAATACTTGAAAAAAGTAAAAGAATACCAAAAAAAAAATAAAATTGAACTTGCCATCTGTTTAGTGAAAAAAAATCCTATGGAAACAATTTTACAAAAAGCAACGGAACTTGGTGTAAGTAAGATAATTCCGATAATTTCAGAAAGAACAGAAATAAAAGAATTAAATCATGATAGGGCAAAAAAAATAGTTATAGAAGCTACAGAACAATCAAATCAAATGTTACCTCCAGAAATTTTAGAAATCACAAAGCTAAAAGACTTTCTAAAGAATTTAGATGAAAGTACTAAACTTTTATTTGCTGACATCAACTCAAAAGATTATTTAAGTGTCGAGAAACTTAAAAATTTTAAATCTTTATGTATTTTAATTGGTCCAGAGGGCGACTTTTCTTCATCGGAAAGACAGTCTATTTTATCATTTCCTAGAGTTGTACCATTTACAATGTCAAAAAATATACTGAGATCAGATACTGCAGTTATAAGCGCTATTTCTTTGGTTAATTTTATCAATAATTATCCTTAATTGTCGCATTTATTGAATTTGTTAAAGTATTAAAAAGTTGTATAAAAATTAAAATGTTTAAACTTACACAATTTATAATTTTATTATTTACTCCGACCGCACTTTTTGCAAATCAGCCCAGAGACTGGCAACTAGGTTTTCAGAAAGCAGGCTCCGGACATATGGAGGATATAGTTTGGTTCCATGACTATATGTTACTTCCTATAATCACAGGCATTACAGTTTTTGTTTTATTTTTAGTCATTTATGCTTGTGTAAGATTTAGGGCTTCAAGAAATCCCGTTGCTTCAAAAACTACACACAATACATTTATAGAAGTCATTTGGACCCTTATACCTTGTTTAATTTTAATCGTTATTGCAGTGCCATCCTTTAAAGTTTTGTATGAGCAAGATGAAATTCCACCTGCTGATGTAACTATAAAAGCAGTGGGATATCAATGGTACTGGGGTTATGAGTATCCTGATGAAAATATAATTTTTGATTCTTACATGATAGAAGATAAAGACTTGCAACCTGGACAACCAAGACTTTTAACAGTTGATAATGAAATATTTGTTCCAGTAAATAAAGTTGTGAAAGTCTTAATTACCGCTAATGATGTACTTCATGCTTGGGCATTACCATCTTTTGGTGTTAAAAGAGATGCTGTGCCAGGAAGAATTAATGAAACCTGGTTTAAAGCAGATCGCACTGGAACATTTTACGGCCAGTGCTCAGAATTATGCGGTGTAAAACATGCATTCATGCCTATAACTGTAAATGTAGTTTCTCAAGATGAGTATGATACATGGTTGGTTGAAGCAAAACAAAAGTTCGCCAAAGAGGAATTAAATTTGAATAAAAAAGTGGTAAGTAAAATTACAAAAAGGGAAATTAATTAATGTCATCTATAACTGCAAACACTCATTCTCACACTCCTACAGGTTGGAAAAGATGGGCTTATTCTACTAATCATAAAGATATAGGTACAATGTATCTTATATTCGCAATCATAGCCGGTTTAATAGGGTCTGCTTTTTCTATATTGATGAGAATTGAATTGATGTATCCTGGAGATGGGATACTTGGAGGAGATCATCATTTATACAATGTCTTAGTAACTGGTCATGGTTTAATCATGATTTTTTTTATGGTCATGCCAGCAATGATAGGTGGATTTGGTAATTGGTTTGTACCAATAATGATAGGCGCTCCTGATATGGCGTTTCCAAGAATGAATAATATTTCTTTTTGGCTTCTACCAGTATCTTTAATTTTGTTATTAGCATCAATATTTGTTGATGGGCCTCCAGGTCAAACTGGAGTAGGCGGAGGATGGACTATTTACCCACCGCTATCATCAAAAACAGGACAACCTGGACCAGCTATGGACTTAGCAATACTAAGTCTACACATAGCAGGGGCTTCCTCAATCTTAGGAGCAATAAACTTTATTACAACAATTTTAAACATGAGAACACCAGGCATGACATTGCATAAAATGCCTTTATTTGCTTGGTCAATTTTAGTTACTGCATTCCTTCTTTTACTATCTCTTCCAGTACTAGCTGGAGCAATAACTATGCTATTGACGGATAGAAATTTCGGCACTGCTTTTTTTGAAGCTCAGACCGGAGGAGACCCAGTATTATTTCAACATTTATTTTGGTTCTTTGGCCATCCAGAGGTTTACATATTAATATTGCCTGGTTTTGGAATGATTAGTCATATAGTTTCAACTTTTTCTAAGAAACCAGTTTTTGGATATTTAGGGATGGCCTATGCTATGGTAGCCATAGGAGTCGTAGGTTTTGTTGTTTGGGCTCACCATATGTACACAGTCGGATTAGATACAGACACTAAAGCATATTTCTTAGCAGCTACAATGATTATTGCAGTGCCAACTGGAATAAAAGTTTTTTCATGGGTGGCAACAATGTGGGGTGGATCTATAAGTTTTAAAACTCCAATGCTTTGGGCAATAGGATTTATTGTTTTATTTACTTTAGGTGGAGTAACTGGTGTAGTTCTAGCAAATGCAGGAGTAGACACTGCTCTACACGATACTTACTACGTAGTAGCTCACTTTCATTATGTTTTATCAATGGGTGCACTATTTGCTATTTTTGCTGGCTTTTACTATTGGTTTAGTAAAATGTCAGGATATGAGTATTCAGAGTTTTTAGGAAAACTACATTTTTGGTTAACTTTCATTGGCGTTAATTTACTTTTTTTTCCACAACATTTTTTAGGATTAGCAGGTATGCCAAGACGATATGCAGATTATCCAGATGCTTTTGCAGGATGGAATTATGTGTCATCAATAGGATCTTATATTTCCTTAATTGGAGTAGGAGTTTTTTTAATAAATTTACTTTACTCCTTTATTAAAAAAAGAGCAGCTGTTCAAAATCCATGGGGAGAAGGCGCTACAACATTAGAGTGGACAGTTTCTTCACCCCCACCTTTCCATACATTTGAAGAACTACCGAAGGTAAAATAAATTGATACAAGCAGAAATAAGAGAAAAAAATTTAAAAGGATATAGTTTTTACATAGATTCATTTTTTAATTTAATGAAACCTAGAGTAATGTCTTTAGTTTTATTTACTTGCATGGTTGGATTGGTCATAGCTCCAAAAGAAGTGAGTATTTTGAATTCAATTTTTTCACTAATAGCTGTAGCTCTTGGTGCTGGAGCAGCTGGAACACTAAATATGTGGTACGAGTCTGACTTGGACGCATTAATGTCTAGAACGTGCTTGAGACCGATACCCACAGGTCAGGTAACTAAAAACCAAGCTTTTTTGTTTGGAATATTACTTTCAGTGGTTTCTGTAACATTATTATACTTTTCATCCAATTTGATGTCTGCAATACTTCTATTGTTTACAATATTTTTTTACTTTTTTGTTTACACAGTTTGGTTAAAAAGAAGAACACCTCAAAATATCGTCATCGGAGGTGCCGCGGGCGCGTTACCTCCGGTTATAGGCTGGACTATTGCAACAGGCACATTGACTATTGAACCTATTATTTTATTTTTTATTATTTTCTTGTGGACACCCTCACACTTTTGGGCATTGAGTTTATATAAGTCTGACGATTATAAAAAGGCAAATATTCCAATGTTACCTAATATATACGGAGTCAATACAACAAAGAAAAATATTTTTGTTTATTCTTTACTAATGTTGCCCGTGATATCGCTTCCATATATAATAAATTTTCTTTCTGTATTCTATTTTTTACCAACATTAGCCCTAACAATTTATTATATATATTTATGTGGAACTCTTTTAAGATCTAAAAATAAAACTAGTAACAATCTAATAGCTAGAAAAATATTTTTATATTCAATTTTTTATTTGTTTTTCATTTTTTTATTAATATTGCTTGACCATTTTATTACAAATTTTTATGGATAAAAGAAAAAGAAATATAATTACGGCTATCTTATTAATTATATTTATGCTCTTTCTATTTTTTTTGACTTTTTATAATATAGGCATTTACAATAGAGTAATTTAAATGACAAAAAAAACACTAACACCAATAGTTCTTGCTGGTATTTTTTTCCTAATGTTAGGGCTGTCTTTTGCTGCAGTTCCTTTATATGATTTATTCTGTAGAGTAACGGGATTTGGGGGCACTACACAAAATGCTGAAAATAAAGAAATCCCTAAGATCATTATTAATAAAGATTACAAAATACGTTTTGATACAAATTCCAATGGAGCCCTAGATTGGAAATTTTACCCAGAGAAAAATACTATAAGTTTAAAACCAGGAGAGGTACATACCGTAAAATTTTTTGTAGAAAATGAGTCTAACGAACCTACCTCTGGATCTGCTACTTTTAATGTTTCTCCTTCACCTTTTGGGATATATCTTAATAAAATTGGTTGCTTCTGTTTTGAGAAACAAACGCTTAATCCAGGCCAAAAAAGGAATTTTGTATTAACGTTTTTCTTGGATCCAAAAGTTGTAGATGATAATAAAACAAATAATATTTCTGATGTTACATTATCATTTACTTTTTTTTCATCAGATTATTACAAAAAGGAAAGCGCCTAAATGTCATCAGGAGAAAAAAAGCACGATTACCATTTAGTTGACCCTAGTCCATGGCCAATATTTACCTCTTTTGCTTGCTTAGTTTTAGCAGTAGGAGCAGTATATTATTTTCACACTAAAGCTTTGTGGTTATTATTAGTTGGAACAGCATTATTAATATACGGATCTTTCATGTGGTTCAGAGACGTTGTAGATGAAGCAGAAAAACAAGGGCATCACACTATGGTAGTTCAAATAACCCATAGATACGGGATGACACTCTTTATTGCCTCTGAAGTTATGTTTTTCGTAGCTTGGTTTTGGGCGTTTTTTAATGCTAGCTTGTTTCCAACAGAGGCTATTGGAAAAATTTGGCCTCCCGCAGATGTTAAAACTTTTGACCCGTGGGATATACCATTAATTAACACTTTAATCTTATTGTTGTCAGGCACTACTGTTACCTGGGCACATCACGCGATGCTTGAAAATGATAGAAAAGCTCTAGTTAACGGTTTAATCCTAACTGTTTTTTTAGGTTTTGTTTTTTCATGTTTCCAAGCTTATGAATATCATCATGCTTCATTTACCATAGATGGAAATATTTACGGATCAACCTTCTATATGGCAACAGGTTTTCATGGTTTTCACGTCATTATAGGAACAATATTTTTAGCAGTTTGTTTATATAGATCAATTAAAGGGCATTTCAAACCTGATCACCACTTTGGATTTGAGGCTGCAGCATGGTACTGGCACTTTGTAGATGTCGTTTGGTTATTTCTTTTTGCCGCTATCTATATTTGGGGAAGTTAAAAATACTTGAGAAAGATATCATTTAGTTTTTTTGTTTTTTTTTCCATAATACTTTTCTGTTCACTCGGTACTTGGCAAATTTATAGATTACAATGGAAACTTGACCTTATAAATGAAATTAATAATGGTCTTAATTCACAACCTGTAATTTACTCGAACGCTAACGTGATTAATTATCAGAAAGTAAAATTTAATGGAGTCTTTGATTTTAAAAAACAAATATTTTTATATAGCTTGAATAACAAAGGAGTTCCTGGTTTCGATATAATTACTCCAGTTAAAACTAATTCTAACGAAATTCTCCTTGTTAATAGAGGCTGGATTAAAATGGATTTAAAAGGAAATAAAAACATTGACAAAATTAAATCAAAATCTTTTGAGGGTATTGTTAAGAAAATAACTAAACCTAATTTATTCAAACCTGAAAATGATATAAAAAATAATATATGGTACTCTTTAAAGTTAAAGGATCTGGAAAATTTTACAGGATATAAATTAAATAACTTTGTGCTTTTTTTACAGAATGGTAAAAATAATTTAGTTCAGAATAAAAATGTAACCCCCGATTTGCCCAATAATCACCTCAAATATGCTATAACTTGGTACTCTGTAGCGCTTTCAATATTATTATACTTTTTATACTTTAGAAAAAAACAATGAATTATATAAGCACTAGAAATAAATCTTTAAATTATGATTTTAGTAATATTTTTTTAAGAGGACTTGCTCCAGACGGGGGTCTTTTTTTACCAGCTGATATTAAAACATTTAATGAGAAAGAATTAAAAGAATTAAGTTCACTAAATTACATAGATTTGGGAGTTGAGATTATATCTAAATTTTGTTCCCCACCTTTAGATAAAAACAAAATTAAACTAATACTTGAAAAAGCCTATTCAAGTTTTGACACAAAAAACATTGTTAAAATAAAAAAAATAGATAACATTAATTTACTTGAGCTTTATCATGGTCCAACTCTAGCATTTAAAGATATTGCTATGCAAGTGATAGGGTTAATGTATGAAGCACTAAATTTAAATAAAAAAAAGATAAATATAATTGTTGCAACATCTGGTGATACTGGTTCAGCAGCAATCGCTGCTTTAAAAGAAAAAAAAAATATAAATCTTTTTGTTTTGCACCCGCATGAAAAGATTTCTAATATTCAAAGAAAAATAATGACAACATGTGACTCTAGCAATATCTACAATATTGCTGTTAAAGGAAATTTTGATGATTGCCAGAAAATTGTAAAACAAATGTTTAACGAAGACGAATTTAGAGAAAAGATTAATATGTCAGGTGTAAATTCAATTAATTGGGCGAGAATTATTTGTCAGATTGTTTATTATTTTTATGCGTATTTTCAGATGTCCTCAAAAGTAAACTTTTCAGTTCCAACTGGAAATTTTGGAGATGTATATGCTGGCTATATTGCAAAAAAAATGGGATTACCCATAGACAAGTTAATAGTAGCAACAAACGAAAATGATATTTTATGCAGAGTTATAAATTCTGGAGAATATAAGCCATCTCACGTTAAACCTTCTCTTTCTCCAAGCATGGATATTCAAGTTGCCAGTAATTTTGAAAGGTTGTTATTTGATATATTAAATGGCGATGATCAAAAAGTAATAAAATCAATGAAAAGTTTGAATGAAAATGGTTTTTTCAAAATTAATGAAGAGGAAATAAAAAAAATAAAAAAAAATTTTGTTGCTGAAAAGATAAATGACGCAGATACTTTAAGAATTATCAAGGATTTTTTTATTAACTATGGATTTATTCTAGATCCACATACTGCTACTGCAGTAGGAGCTTCGTATAAGATTAAAAATAATTCAAAAACTGTTGTCTTAGGAACTGCACATCCTTATAAATTTTTAGAAACGATTAAATTGGCAATTGGAAAAAACGTAGAACCACCAAAACAGTTTTCAAATTTATCAAAGAAAGTTGAAAAATTTGAAATAATTGATAACAAATTAAATGATATTAAAAAATATATAATTGAAAAAATTAAATGAAAATTAAAGTTGGAGATAGGTTACCTAGTTCAGATCTTTTTTATCTGGATCAAAACAATGATGTAAAAAAAATTGATATACTAGATTTATGTAGAAATAATAAGACTATTATTTTAGGAATGCCTGGCGCATTTACTAAAACATGTTCCACGCTTCACTTACCTGGATTTCTAAAAAATTATGAGTTAGTTCTTAAAAAGGGAGTTACTAAAATTGTTTGTATAGCGGTAAATGACCCAAATGTAATGAAGGCTTGGGGAGAAAATCAAAACGTGGGAACAAAAATTCTTATGGTGGGTGATCCTTTTTTGAAATTTACTAAGTCTATAGGATCTGAGGTAGATAAATCTGCCAAAGGTCTAGGAATGAGATCTAATCGTTATACAATGCTAGTAGAGAATGAGGTTTTAAAGAAGGTTGAAGAAGAAAGAGAAACCGCCACTTGTGAACTTTCTGGTGCTGAAAGTTTCTTGAAATCTATTTAGTTTTTGAAACTGCCAGCTTGTCCACTAAGTCATTAAATTTATTTCCCGCATGAGCTTTTACCCATTTCCAACTAACGTTATGTATTTGGCAACAATTATCTAATTTAACCCAGAGATCTTTATTTTTTACTGGTTTTTTATTTGAACTTTTCCAATTATTTAATTTCCATTTTTTAATCCATTCAGTAATCCCGTCTTTAACATAACGAGAGTCAGTATAAATTATAACTTCTGACTTGCTTTTGATTTTTTTTAAGGCCTTAATAGGAGCCATCAATTCCATTCTATTGTTTGTTGTGTTATTTTCACTTCCAAAAATATTATATTGACTTTTCCCGTCTAAAATAATTGCAGCCCAACCCCCTTTTCCAGGATTTCCTGAACAGGCGCCATCAGTATAAATTTTAAACTTCATTAAAAGAAATAATCCTCAAAATTTTTTGAATTTTTATGAAACTCCAACCTTTTTAAATACTCAACTGGATCTTTAATTTTGACAATAGCTCCCTCGACCGTATTAAGAGCATCAAACACTCTTGTAAGTAAAAATCTTAATGCAGCTCCTTGAGACAGAACTTTAATATTATTTTTTTCTTCCTCAGAAAGCTTCCTCATTGATGTGTACCCATCAATAAAACTTTTTGCTTTTGTAACATTAAAACTCAAATTTTCTCTAGAGCCATCAAAACAAAGCGCGTTAAAACAAATGGCTATTTCAAATGCATAAAAGTCTTCGCAAGAAAAATAGAAATCTATTATTCCACTAAATTTATCCTTAATAAAAAAAATATTATCGTGAAAAAGATCAGCATGTATAATTCCTCGGGGTAAATTTTTTGGCCAGTTTTTTTCAACGTCACTAAGATTTTCCTCTATTAATTTTGGAATATCCTTATGAATTTTTGAGCATTTATCTTTAACAGAGTCAAACAAACCTCTCCACGATTTTATAGATAGATCATTTTCTCTTTTAAATTCAAAATTTTTCGTTATTTCATGCATTTTTGCAACTTCAATGCCGATTGATTTACAGTCAAGAGGAGACAAATTTTTTTTTGCTTTACCTTCAAGAAAAGAAACTATCATTAATTTTTTACCTTCAAAATCTGTTATTGTCTTATTTTGTTTATTAATAATGGGTGCAGGGCATTTAAAATTTAAATTATTTAATGAGGACATAAGATTTGAAAAAAAAGGAAGATCTTCAGATTTTACTCTTTTTTCATAAATTGTTAAAATGTACTTTTTCTTTTCAATAGATAAAAAATAATTAGTATTTTCTATTCCTTCCTCAATGCCTCTAAATTGATCTAGTTTACCTAAATTGTAATGAGATAAAATTTCATTAATTTTATTTTGATTAAATTTTGTATAGACAGCCATTAATTAAGTTCTTTTGGTAATTTAAAGACAACTTTTTCTTCAGCTACTATCACTTCCTCTATAGAAACTTTCCTATCTTTTTTAATATTTTCTAGTAATGTTTGCACTAATTTTTCTGGAGCAGAAGCACCGGAAGAAATTCCGATAGTATTTGAATTGTCAATCTCACTGAAAGGTATCTCCTTTTCAGAATGCATCAGCTGTGAATTTTTACATCCAGCTTTTTTTGCAACCTCAACTAACCTTACCGAGTTAGAGGAATTGCGACTTCCAACAACAAAAAACATATCGCATTTAGAAGCTATTTTTTTTACAGCTGACTGTCTATTTGTTGTTGCGTAACAAATATCTTCCTTAATTGGACCTTTAATTTTTGGAAATTTCTTTTTAAGACAATCAATTATTTCAGCAGTATCGTCCACTGAAAGTGTTGTTTGAGTTATATATGCCAAAGGTTTTTTAAAATCTGAAGATTTTAAAGCTTCGGCATCTTTTATAGTTTCAATTAGTTTTATAGATCCATTAGGAAGTTGACCCATAGTGCCTATTACCTCTGGATGGTTTTTGTGTCCAATAAGCAAAATTTCAAAACCATTTTTATTTAACTGTTCCGACTCTCTATGAACTTTTGATACTAAAGGACACGTGGCATCAACGTAAGATAAGTTTTTCAACTTAGCTTCCTTTGGAACTGATTTTGGAACCCCATGGGCTGAAAAAATTACTGGTCTATTTCCATCTTTAACATCAGATAACTCATCTACAAAAATCGCTCCCTTTTGTTTAAGTTCTTCAACGACTTGTTTGTTATGTACTATTTCATGTCTTACATATACTGGGGATCCATATTTGTTAATTGATTTTTCAACAATC
>CABZCD010000018.1 GCA_902524105.1 uncultured Pelagibacteraceae bacterium
GCTAAAAATTTATCATTTTTTTTTAAATTAAAATTTCTCGAGGAATAAGGTAGTAAATTTTGATCTCTTATAGTGTCACAAGAAACCACTATTGATTTAATCTTGTTTTTTTTTATATGTTTTTTTATTAAAATAAGTTGTTGAAAATCTTTTTTTCCAAGAGCAATATACTTTGGTTTTAGTATTTCTATAAATCTATTAACAACATCTAAAACTCCCCTAAAGTGTCCAGGCCTGAATTTACCACATAGTTTTTTTGAAAACGAATGTAAATAAATCTTATTCTTAGCATTAAAAGAGAATATATCTTTGTATGTCGGATAATATAAATATTTTACTTTTAATTTTTTAAGAATTCTAACATCTTTTTCAAAATTTCTGGGATAAGAAAGAAAATCATTTTTGGAGTTAAACTGCCTTGGATTAACAAATATACTAACTAAGGTATTCTTACTTTTTCTTTTTGCTCTTTTTATTAATATTTCGTGTCCTTTATGTAAACCACCCATTGTTGGTATAAAAGAAAAGGAATTTATCTTGTTTATCAGCTTGTAAAGGTCTTTTTTTTGCCTAATTATTTTCATTTATAAATCGTAATGATATTAATTAATAAAAGAATCATATGATAAAACAAGCCATTATTCCACTAGCTGGTTTAGGTACAAGATTACTACCTTTAACAAGTGTTATCCCTAAAGAATTATTACCAATTAACGGCAAACCAAATATACAATATATACTAGATGAATGTATTAATGCAGGTGTAAAAGAATTCATATTTATAATTTCCAAAAAAAAACTATCAATTAAAAAATATTTTTTTAATGATAATTTGTATAAAAAAATAATAAAAAAGAAAAAAGATAAAAGACTATTTGAGGAGTATAAAAAAATAAAAAAATATAAAAAAATGATAAAATTTGTTTATCAAAACAAGCCAAAAGGCACTGGTGATGCGGTTTTAAAATGCCAAAAATTTATAAAGAATAAATACTTTTTAATGCTTTTGCCTGATGACTTAATAATAAGAAATAATTGTTCAAAAGAAATGATACGTTTACATAAAATAACTAATGGATCTATAATTGCTACAAAAAGAGTAGAAAGAAAATCAGTATCAAGATGGGGAATTTTATCAATTAAAAATAAAAAAAAAAATTATTTTCAAATTAACGATGTTATTGAAAAACCTAGCATTAAAAAGGCGCCATCAAATTTTGCTATTATTGGAAGGTATATATTACCTACAAAAATATTTGGTGAAATTAAAAAATTAAAACCAGGTCAAGGAGGAGAGATACATATTACTGACGCAATTAGAAGTTTAATTAGAAAAAAAAATAAATTTTATGGAAATATTTTTACAGGAAAATATTTAGATTGTGGAACTTTAAGTGGATATATTAATTCAGGAATTCAAATATTTAAGGGAAAATAAATGAAACTATGCATGATAGGAACTGGTTACGTTGGGCTAGTTAGTGGGGTCTGCTTTGCTGATATAGGAAACCAGGTTGTTTGTGTTGATAAAGATAAAAATAAAATAGATAAACTTAACTCAGGAATTTCTCCAATTTTCGAACCAGGATTAGATGAATTAATTAAAAAAAATTTTATAGCTAAACGTCTCTCATTCACTACAAATATTGATAAAGCTATCCGCACTTCAGACATAATCTTCATATGCGTGGGAACTCCTACAAGAAAAAGATCAATAAAAGTTGATTTATCTTTTGTTTATAAATGTACAAAAGAAATATTAAAATATTCCCAAAAAAAAAAAATTATTGTTACTAAGTCTACTGTACCAGTAGGAACGGGTGATGAGATTGAAAAAATGTTAAAAAAAAAGAAAAAACTTTTTACAATAATCTCAAATCCTGAATTCTTACGAGAGGGTGAAGCTATACGTGATTTTAGATATCCTGATAGAATTGTAATAGGATCTGACGATAAAAAATCCTTTAATGTTATGAAAAAACTTTATGCACCATTAATTAATAAGGGTTCAAAATTTTTTACTACTTCAAGAAGAGGAGCTGAGCTAATAAAGTATGCATCAAATGCTTTTCTCGCAACTAAAATTACTTTTATTAATGAACTTGCCAACTTGTGTGAAAAATCTGGAGTAAATATAGAAGATATTTCATTAGGTATGGGTTCTGATAGCAGAATAGGCAGCAGGTTTTTAAGAGCTGGCCCAGCTTATGGGGGCTCATGTTTTCCCAAAGATACTAAAGGACTCGTATCAGCTGCAGATAGATATAAAATAAATCTATCAGTTATCAAATCAGTTATTAAATCTAATCAAGTAAGAATAAATCTGCTCACTCAGAGAATTCATAAAATTTTGGGTTCAAATATTAAAAATAAAAAGATTTCTTTCTTAGGCGTTACATTTAAACCCAACACTGATGATATGAGAGATTCTACTAGCCTCAAAATGATACCTTATCTGTGCAAAAAAGGAGCAAAAGTTAACTACTATGATCCCTCTGGAGAAAAAAATGAATTTAGAAAAATTAAAAACTGTAACTACAGAAATAATATAAAATCAAATTGTAATGGAGCAGATTTAGTAATTTTACTTACTGAGTGGGACGAATTTAAATCAATAGATTTAAAAAAAATTGTTAAAAATAGTAAATTTAAAGTATACGACCTAAGAAATCTCTATTCCGCTGAAGAGATGAAAAAAAATAAAATTAAGTACTTTTCAGTTGGTAGGCCAAATATTAATTAAGTTCAAAGATAGCATCAACTTCTACTGCAACTCCTAAAGGTAAACTATTTACACTCACTGCGGCGCGAGTGTGTTCACCTTTTTTATCAAAAATCTTAGCTATAATATCTGAAGCACCGTTTATAATTTTTGGCTGATCTTTAAAATTATCCGTTGAATTAACATAACCTGTTAATTTGATACAAGATTTAACTTTATCTAAATCTCCTCCACAAGCATTTTTAACATGAGCAACAATACTTAAACCACATCTCTCGGCAGCTTTATAACCTTTCTCTAAATCTAAATCTTTTCCAATCTTACCTATTATAAGTTTTGCATTTTCATCAATAGATATTTGACCAGAAATATATAATAGTTTTCCAACAATCTTAGTAGCAACATATGCTCCTACTGGTGCTTTTGGTTCCGGTAAACTAATCTTTAACTCTTTTAATTTATTTTCAACAAACATTATTTCCTTTGTTTTAATTGATTATTCTTTTTTTTTAAATTTTCAGGAATCTTTTTTAATTGAGAAACTCCATCACCCACTTTTTTTTTTTGAAATTCTTTTGTTTCATTAACAAAATTTTTAGTTTTACAAGCTATATCAAATGTTCTGCATTTTTTTTCTTCAGCAAATACAAAGCTATTAAGGCCAAATATCAGAACAACAATCAATAATATTTT
The DNA here is from genome assembly GCA_902524105.1 of uncultured Pelagibacteraceae bacterium. GTDB lineage: Bacteria > Pseudomonadota > Alphaproteobacteria > Pelagibacterales > Pelagibacteraceae > Pelagilacustribacter. The sequence continues at coordinate 3,416 of CABZCD010000018.1, forward strand.
ATTCATTTTTTTCTCCTTTTTTTTGATTTATCGTATTCTCTTCTTTTTTCTATTAATATCAATGCTTCTTCCATAGTAATTTCAGTAGGGTCTTTATCTTCTGGTATAGTTGCATTTAATGATTTATACTTTATATAAGGTCCATATTGACCTTTCATTACTCTTACTGGTTTTTTATCTTCTGGATGTTCACCAATGTTTTTAATTTCAGATGAAGAAACTCTTCCAGGTTTTGCTTCAGAAATTAAAGTAATAGCTCTATTTAGTCCAATCGAAAAGAGATCTTCGATTGTTTCCAGTCTTGCAGATTTATTTGAACATTTTAAATATGGACCAAACCTTCCTACATTAATAGTTATGTCATCATTTAGGTCAGGATGTTTACCAATACTTTTTGGTAAGGAGCATAAATATTTAGCTTTATCTAAATCCACTTCTTCCAACGCCAAACCTTTTGGAATAGAAACATTCTTAAAATTATTATCTTTTTGATTTTTAATTTTTCTTTTTTTCTTTGGTTTTTCTACTTCTTCTTCATCTAGTTTATATTGTAAATAAGGACCAAATCTTCCATTTTTTAAAAATATTTCTTTACCATCATCATTTTTTCCAATTAATTTAGGTTCAGCCAAGAAAGATTGTTGGGAGGCTTTAGCTTTTGATAGAGGTCTTGTGAACTTACATTCTGGATAATTAGAACAACCAATAAAAGCTCCACCTCTAAAGCTGTTTTTGAGACTTAATATACCGTTATCACAAATCTTGCATTTTCTATCAATTTGGTCATCTTTATTTTTTTCGAATATTAAGTCGCCTAAACTTTCATTAAGCAAGTCTAGAACTTCTCTAGTTCTTATATCTTTTACAGACCCTACATCACTATAAAAATCTTTCCAAAATTTTTCCAAAACATTAATATAATTTGTTTTACCGCTTGTAATTTCATCGAGTTGATTTTCTAAATCTGCTGTAAAATTATAATCAACATATTTAGAAAATAATTTTTCTAGAAATGCAGATAATAATTTACCTCTATCAGTAGGATGAAATCTTTTATTAAGCAATTCAGTGTAATTTCTAGTAGACAGAACTGATATAATGCTTGCATACGTTGAAGGCCTTCCAATTCCTAGTTCTTCCATTTTTTTAACTAAGCTAGCTTCAGAATATCTTGGAGGCGGTGATGTAAAATGTTGTTCATCTATTAATTCTCCTATATTTATTTTTTCTCCTATTTTAACCTCTGGTAGCAAATTTTTTTCTTCATCCTCGTTCTGAAAAGAATAAACTTTTAAAAAACCGTCAAATTTAATCACCGATCCACTTGAGGTAAACTGAACGACATTATCTTTTGAATTAATTTGAATTGTATTTCTATCAAATTCTGCAGCTTTCATTTGCGATGCAAGAGCCCTTGACCAAATTAAATCATATAATTTAAATTGATCAGTGCTTAGATATTTTTTCATTTCTTCAGGTTTTTTTTTTACATCAGTTGGTCTTATAGCCTCATGGGCTTCCTGTGCATTTTTAGCCTTTTTGCCTTTATAATTATTTGGGGTTTCAGGTAAATAATTTTTTCCAAGATCTTGTTCAACAAAAGCTCTAAATTCTTTAACAGCTTCATTTGAAATGTTTGTTCCATCAGTTCTCATGTATGTGATAAGTCCAACTGTCTCCCCATCAATTTCTATTCCTTGATAAAGTCTTTGTGCTATTTGCATGGTTCTAGATGCACCGAAACCATATTTTCCAGATGAAGTTTGTTGTAGTGTTGAAGTTGTGAATGGAGCTGATGGATTTCGTTTAAAAATTTTTGAATTTACATCTTTAATAAAATATTCGTGTTTATTAATTTTTTCAATTGCCTCATTTATTTCTTTTTTATTTTTAAAACTAAATTTTTCAATTTTTTTCTCATTTAAAATATTCAATTTGGAAAATATATTTTTTTCTTTTGTATTTTTAAAATTAGCACTTAAAGTCCAGTATTCGTTAGGTTTAAAAGATTCTATTTCATGCTCCCTTTGAGTTATTAGTTTTAGAGCAACCGATTGAACTCTTCCAGCAGATTTTGAGCCAGGTAGTTTAGTCCATAAAATTGGTGATATGTTAAATCCAACAAGATAATCTAATGCTCTTCTAGCAAGATATGCTTTTACTAAAGTATCTTCGATTTCTCTTGGATTATTGATTCCTTTAAGCACAGCATTTTTTGTAATTTCATTAAATACAACTCTTTCAAGTTTTTTTCCTTTTAAAAGTTTTTTATCATCTAAAACCTGTTTAACATGCCAGGCAATGGCTTCTCCTTCTCTATCTGGGTCAGTGGCCAAAATTATTTTGTCACTTTCTTTGGCTGCATCAGTAATTTCCTTTAAATATTTTTTTGAGAAAGAGTCTAATTCCCACTGCATTTCAAAATTTTTATCAGGATCGACAGACCCATTTTTGGAAGGTAAATCTCTAATATGTCCATAACTGGCTAAAACTTTGTAACCTGTGCCTAAGTATTTATTTATCGTTTTAGCTTTTGCAGGACTTTCAACTATTACCAAATTCATATTAATGACTTAATTTCAAAATTTGGTATAAATGTCAAATTTAATAAAATTAAACTTAAAAAGGCTAATAAATTAAAACTTAATTTTAGTTTCTTTTCTGTCCTTAATCTTTAAAATATTTTGCTTATGCCTGTATATAATAATTAAAAAAAATAGAATTAAAAAAATATTCTGAAAATTATCATCAAAAATTAAATTATAAATTATTAATGATAATGACGCTAAGATAGATGAAAGAGAAGAGTATCTAAAAGTAAATAAAACAATTAACCAAGTAGCTCCAAAAATTAAAGCCAACTTTAGTGATAAAGCTAAAATTATACCGACATAAACTGCTACTCCTTTGCCACCTTTAAATTTAAGCCAGATAGGAAAAATATGACCAATGAGGCAAATTAATCCAATTAAGTAAACTAAATCAGGAAAATAAATAAATGAAATCTTAACTACAAAATATCCCTTACCAATATCAAAAATTAATGTTAATAAAGCAAGAATCTTATTGCCAGTCCGAAGCACATTAGTTGCACCTATGTTCCCTGATCCAATTTTTCTTACATCTTTTTTTAAAAAAAATTTAGTAAAAATTAAACCAAAAGGTATAGAACCTAATAAGTATGAACAGAAAGATAAAATTATAACTTCCATTTTAATTTTTAAATACAGCTTCACCTTGTAAAAAGGTCATCAAAACTTTTCCCTGTAATCTTTTGTCTTCAATAGCAGTATTTTTAGATTTAGATTTTAAATCTCCTGCTTTGACTACCCACGGTTTATTTAAATCAATTACACAAATATCTGCATCATATCCCTTTTTTAAAGTGCCTTTATTGATTTTAAGAATATTTGATGGATTAATTGTTAAACACTCAATTATCTTATTAAGTGGCAAAGATTCATTGTGATATAGTTCTAAAGCTAGAGGTAGAAGAGTTTCTACACCTATTGCACCAGTAGCTGCTTGAGCAAAAGGAAGTCTTTTACTTTCTTCATCTTCTGGAGTGTGATCTGAAACTATAACATCAATTAGTCCATTTTTTATTCCTTGTACTAGAGCTTTTCTATCATCTTCTAATCGAAGAGGAGGAGATAGCTTTAAAAATGTTTTAAAGTCCCCAATATCATTTTCATTTAAGGAAATATTATTGATTGAAACTCCAACACTAAATTTTTTACCATTTAATTTATTCTTTTTAATAACTTCTAAAGAATTTTTAGACGAAATTTGGTTGATATGGTATCTACATGGGAATTCACTTAATAAAGATAGATCTCTCTCTATAATAATTTTTTCTGCAATTGATGATATTCCACTTAGACCAAGTCTATTAGAAACCTCACCTTCATTTATACATCTATTTTTTGATAATTCATAATCTTCAGCATGTTGCATAATTAAAACACCGATATCAGATGCATAGTCCATTATTCTAGCCATAGTCTCTGTATTTTGAACTGTTTTATTTACATCGCTAAACCCAATAATTCCTTTCGCTGATAACAGGCCAAATTCTGTCATCAGCTTACCTTCCATTTGTTTTGTGAGAGAGGCACATGGAAAAAGATTAATTTTTGATTTATCTCGTCCACGTCTCATTATAAAGTCAACCATAGAGACATTATCTATAATAGGCTTCGTGTTAGGCATTGTAACAATTGAAGTTACACCGCCTGCAAGAGCTGCTTGACTTAAAGTTCTAAAATTCTCTTTATACTCAAATCCTGGCTCTCCAACAAAAGCCTTCATATCAACAATACCAGGAATTAAAATATTCTTTTTAACATCAATTACTTCAGCATTTGGACAGTCTTTTTTAGTTACTTTTTTTCCAATAGCTTTTACTTTTCCATTTTTATCAATAATTACCGCACCCATTTCATCTAGTTTTTGAGATGGGTCGACAACTCTTGCATTTATTATAATTTTTTCATTCATTTACAATACAATTTAAGACATGCCATTCTCACAGCTACTCCAAGTTCAACCTGTTCTTTTACTAGACTTACATTGATATCATCTGCCAATTTAGTATCTATTTCTACACCTCTATTCATTGGACCCGGATGCATAATCAAAGCATTTTTTTTTGCAAACTTTAATTTTTCTGGAGTTAAACCAAAATATTCATAGTATTCTCTTTTTGAGGGAAGAAATGATCCTTGCATTCTTTCATTTTGTAACCTCAACATCATAACAATGTCACAACCATCTAAACCTTTTTTCATATTTGTGAAAGCTTTTACACCTAGTCGTTCAATTGATTTTGGCATTAATGTTTTAGGCGCAATAACGTTTACTTCCGCTCCAAGCATATTCATTAAATAAATATTTGATCTTGCAACTCTAGAATGGAGTATATCTCCACAAATTGCTATTTTGAGTCCTTCAATATTACCTTTACGACTGATTATTGTTAAAGCATCAAGCAAAGCTTGAGTAGGGTGTTCTCTCCTACCATCACCTGCATTAATTACTGCACAATTAACTTTTTGGGAAAGTAAATTTGGAGCCCCTGAATCCTGGTGTCTAATTACAATTAAATCTGGATGCATCGCATTTAATGTCATCGCAGTATCAATAAGAGTTTCACCTTTTTTTAAAGCGGAGTTGCTCATATTCATAGTCATAACATCGGCACCTAATCTTTTACCTGCTAAGTCAAAAGAACTTTGTGTTCTAGTTGATGGTTCAAAAAATAAATTAATTTGAGTTTTGCCTCTTAATGAGTCAAGTTTTTTGGTATTACTTCTGTTTAATTTTATGAAGGTCTTTGCTTCGTTTAAAATTTTTTTAGCCTCTAAAATTGATAAGTTTTGAATACCTAAAAGATGTTTGGGTGAGTTTTTAATAGCTGAAATCTTTTTTACTACTGCCATTAAAATCAACTCTATAGGCCTTTTGCACTATCTTATCAAGTATTATTTTTATTTAAATAATCTAAAGCTCCTTGTAATATGAATTGAGCCGCATTTTCATCTAATTTTTCGACCTTTTTACTTACATTTATATCTAAATTGCTAGATAAATTGAAAGCCCCCTCACTTGATAATCTCTCATCCCACATTGTGATATTTTGTGTAACATCTTTTGATAAATTTAAAGCCAAATCTTTTGCAGATTGAGAGGAGGAACCAGATGAACCATCCATATTTATAGGATTTCCAATTACAATACCTTTAATAGTATTTTCATGGATTATTTTCTTTATTTCAGCCAAAAAACTAAAATAATCTTTTTTAATTATAGTTGTGTATGGAGTAGCAACTTTTTTATTTTCATCTGAAATAGCTATCCCTATCCTCTTTTTTCCAGGATCAATGCCTATAAGCCTTGATTTTTTGTCTAGTTTTTTCTTAAATTCCTCAATATCCAACATTTATTTATTATATTTTATGATATTAATTTCCTATATAAATAACATAAATCACAGATGTCCATAGATAAAAAAAAAATTAAACATATTAGTAAGTTAGCTAGAATTTCTATAAATTCAAAAAAATCTGACTCATTAGCTAAAGATTTGACATCTATATTCAAATTTATAGAGCAATTAAATGAGTTAAATACTGATAAAGTAGAGCCACTATCTTCAATTTTAAATACACCGCTCAGATCAAGAGAAGATCAGATAAATGATGGAAAAATAAGAGATAAAATTCTTAAAAATTCGCCAAAAAAAAATGAGGAATTTTTTGTTGTTCCAAAGGTGATTGAATGATGTCAGAAATTATAAAAAAAAACTTATCTGAAATAATAGATTTAATAAAAAAAAAGGAGATTAAATCTGAAGAGCTTGCCAATCTTTACATAGATAAAGTAAATAAAAGCAAAAAACTTAATTCTTATATAACAACCTGTTTTGAACATACTATTCAAAAATCAAAAGAATTCGATAAAAAACCAAATTTAAACTCTTTGCTTCCGGGAGTCCCATTAGCTGTAAAAGATCTTTTTTGTACTAATGGATTTAAAACCACTGCTGGTAGTAAAATGCTTGAAAATTTTATACCACAATATGAATCCACTGTTACAGAAAATTTATGGAAAGAGGGAGCAATCTTACTCGGTAAATTAAATTGTGATGAATATGCTATGGGATCGTCTAATGAAACAAGTTATTTTGGAAATGTAATAAATCCAATAGCTAAGGATACTGTTCCTGGAGGATCATCTGGTGGTTCTGCATCTGCACTTGCAGCCGATTTAACTCCTGCAACAATAGGCACTGATACAGGTGGATCAATAAGACAACCTGCCTCCTTCACTGGAACTGTCGGATTAAAACCTACTTATGGATTATGTTCACGATGGGGAATTGTTGCCTTTGCCTCATCGCTTGATCAAGCTGGTCCTATGACTAAATCTGTTAAAGATTGTTCGATTATGTTAGAAGCTATGGCAGGTTTTGATAAAAAAGATTCTACATCTATAGAAAAAAAAAAAGAAAATTATTCCAAGAATTTGAAAACAGATATTAAAGGTCTCAAAATTGGTGTGCCAAAAGAATATAGAGTTGAAAATATGCCAAACGAAATTGATGAATTATGGAACAAAGGTAAAAAAATTTTAAAAGACTTAGGCGCTGACATAATTGACATCTCACTACCTCACACAAAGTATGCACTGCCAACGTATTATATAGTTGCACCAGCTGAAGCTTCTTCAAATTTGGCTAGGTATGATGGAGTAAAGTATGGTTATAGATCATCAAAAGGAAATGATTTAATTGAAATGTATGAGAATACAAGATCCGAAGGATTTGGAGATGAGGTAAAGAGAAGAATCTTAATTGGTACTTACGTTTTGTCATCAGGGTACTATGATGCTTATTATCTTAAAGCTCAAAAAGTTAGACAGCTTATTAAAAAAGATTTTGATGAAAATTTTGGCAAAGTAGATGCTATTTTGACACCTTCAACACCAAGTTCTGCATTTAAAATTGGTGAAAAGACTAATGACCCTATTTCTATGTATCTCAATGATATATTTACAGTACCAGTAAATTTAGCTGGTTTACCTGCAATATCAGTACCCGCAGGCTTAGATAAAAAGGGCTATCCACTAGGTTTGCAGTTAATTGGAAAGACTTTAGATGAGCAAAATATATTGAATGTGGCCTATGCTTTTGAAAAAAATTGTAATTTTAAAAATGAAATAAAAAACTGGTGGTTATGAAAAAAGATGTATTTGATTATTTTATAAAAGGAGAGAAAAAAAAGTATGAAGTAATAATTGGCTTGGAAGTTCATGCTCAAGTATCTTCAAACTCAAAACTTTTCTCTGGTTCTGCAACTAGATTTGGGGCTGAACCTAATAGCCAAGTAAGTCTTATAGACTCCGCCTTTCCTGGTATGCTTCCAGTTATAAATAAAGAGTGCGTTAACCAAGCTATTAGGACTGGTTTAGGATTAAATGCTAAGATTAATAATAATTCTGTGTTTGATCGAAAAAACTATTTTTATGCAGACCTTCCTCAAGGTTATCAGATCTCACAGTATAAAAATCCTATCGTTGGTGAAGGAAAAGTTTTATTAGATATGGCATATGGTTCAAAAGAGATTGGTATTGAAAGACTTCATCTAGAACAAGATGCAGGAAAAAGTATTCACGACATGGATCCATCAAGTACTTTTGTCGATTTAAATCGTTCTGGAATTGCACTAATGGAAATTGTAAGCAAACCAGATCTTCGATCTCCAGAAGAAGTAAATGCTTACATAAAAAAACTTAGAACTATAATGAGATATCTAGGAACTTGTGACGGCAATATGCAGGAGGGCTCATTAAGGGCTGATGTAAATGTTTCAGTAAGACAAATAGGAGATAAAAAATTTGGAACAAGATGTGAGATAAAAAATGTAAATTCAATAAAATTTATGCAAATGGCAATAGAATACGAAGCTAGAAGACAAGTTGAATTATTAGATGAGGGAAAAAAAATTGAGCAGGAAACTAGACTTTTTGATACAAAAAAAAATGAGACAAGATCAATGCGATCAAAAGAGGATGCTCATGATTATAGGTATTTTCCAGATCCTGATCTTTTGCCTCTCAAAATTGAACAAAAATTAATAGATGATTTAAAAAAATCTTTACCAGAACTACCTGATAATAAAAAAGAAAGATTTATGAAAGATTACGGACTTAATTCATATGAAGCGAATGTATTAGTTTCTGAAAAAGAAATTTCAAATTATTATGAAGAGGTTGCAAAATTATCTGATAAAAAACTTGCAGCCACATGGATGATGGGAGATTTGTTTGCAATGTTAAATGACAAAGGACTTAATATATCTAAATCACCTATCTCTGCTAAAAATTTTGCTGAATTGGTTCAATCAATAAAGTCAGGGGAAATTTCTGGCAGAATAGCAAAAGAAGTTTTTGAATTAATGGTAAAGAGCGGAGATAATCCTAAAAAAATTATCGAAACCAAAAGCATGAAACAGCAAAGTGATCCCAAAGAATTAGAAAAAATCATTAATGAAATATTAACTAAGAACAAAGATAAAGTCGATCAGTATAAGTCCGGTAAAGAAAAATTATTTGGTTTTTTTGTTGGTCAAGTTATGAAACAATCCGGAGGAAAAGCAAATCCACAGTTAACCAACGAAATCTTGAAAAAACTTTTAAAAGGCTAATTATGCCTAAAAAATTAGATTTAACTGATAATCTTGAAAAATATATTATTGATCATT
>CABZCD010000019.1 GCA_902524105.1 uncultured Pelagibacteraceae bacterium
TTCTTGTCCTATAGCTTTTGGCTTAACTCTTTCTATAAAATTTTTTGTAACTTGAAGCGAGACATCTGCTTCTAGTAATGCCTGTCTAATTTCTTTTAAACCAAGATCAACTTGCTCCATGGTTAAAGAAGGAGCCTGTTTTAATTTAGAAAAAATATTTTCTAATCTATTTGTTAAATTTTTAAACATTTATAATCAACCAACACCTATCGCACCAGTGGGCGAACCCTCGCTGACTGGTGTCGATCCTCTTATTTCTAAGAGCACCGCAAAAACACATGTATTTGCGGAAAGTGGCTGAAGTTACAATTAGGGGTTTTAAAAGTCAATGAATAATTATACTAATCAATAATGGCAGCGATTAACGCTTATAGAATGGATGGATTAGGAAATGATTTTATCATCATAGATAGAAGAAAAAATTATATCGAATTAACAAAAGATAAAATAATTGAACTTGGAAATAGAGCTAATATTGGTTTTGATCAAATAATCTTTATTGAAAAAAAAGAAGAAAATTCCTATCCAATAACAATTTTCAACTCTGATGGTGGAGAAGTAAGTGCTTGTGGCAATGGAGCGAGATGTGTAGCATATCTTTTAAGTGAGGATTTAAGTACAAAAAAAATACAAATTAAAACAAATAACAGATTACTTAATGCAAAAATAGTTGGAGATTTTCAGGTAGAACTGGAGATGGGAAAGCCTTTATTTAGTTTTGAAGAAATACCACTGTCAAACAAAATTGATCCAAGAAATGTAATTTTGGATATTAATAATCAAAAATTTTCCGAAGGGTTTTGCGTAAATGTCGGAAACCCACATATAATTTTTTTTAGTAAAGATTATTTAAAGTATGATTTAAAAGTTATTGGTCCTAAAATTGAAAACCATAATCTATTTCCAGAAAAAATTAATGTTACATTTGCTGATGTAATTGATAAAAAAAATATTAAAGTTAATGTTTGGGAGCGCGGTGCGGGACTTACGAAAGCTTGCGGTACTGCTGCTTGTGCAACTGCTGTTGCGTCATTTTCTAAAAATCTCACAGAAAGAAAAGTTCAAATCGCTTTTGATCAAGGATCATTAAAAGTTGAATATAACAATGATAATAATATTTTTATGACGGGACCTGTTTCAAAAATTAATGAAATAAATATTTCAAAAGAATGAATTTATTAGAAAAATTTAAAATAGGATTAAATAAAAGCTCTTCCTCTTTATCTGAAGGAATTAACAACATTTTCAAAAAGAAAAAAGTTGATCAAGAGATTTTAAGAGAATTTGAAGATTTATTAATCAGTTCAGATGTTGGTATTGAAACTGCAAAAAGTCTTAAAAATGATTTCGAAAAATTTAGAATAGATAAAAAGTTAGATGATCACAAAGAAATACTTAAATTATTAGCCGATAAACTTTCTTTAGATCTTCTTAAGTATGAGAAAAATTTAAATGATCTTGGAAATAATAAATCCGCAGTTATTGTTGTCTCTGGGGTTAATGGAGTTGGAAAGACTACAACGATTGGAAAAATAGGAAAATTTTTTAAAAATAATAACAAGTCGGTAGTTTTTGGAGCTGCAGATACTTTCAGAGCTGCAGCTATAGATCAACTAGAACTTTGGGCTAGAAAAATAAAAGTGGATATTATTAAATCTGAGACTGGTAGCGATCCCGCATCTGTTGCCTTTAAGACTGCTGAATTTACAAAAAAAAATCAAATTGATATAGCGCTTATAGATACAGCGGGAAGATTACAAAATAAAAAAAACTTAATGGAGGAATATAAAAAAATAATAAACGTATTAAAGAAAATAGATAGCAATTATCCTAATGAAATAATTTTGGTACTGGATGCAACGACAGGACAAAATGCATTAAATCAAGTAGAAGAATTTTCTAAAATACACGACTTAACAGGCTTAATAATTACAAAATTAGATAGTACTGCAAAAGGAGGGATAGTTTTAGCTATCTGTAAAAAATATAAATTACCTATAATTGCAGTAGGTATGGGAGAGAAAGAGGATGACTTACAACCATTTAAAGCAGAATTATTTGCAAAAACATTACTCTCTATCAGTTAATATTTACTTATAAATTTATTAATCTCTGAAAGTAGATTATCATTATAAGTAAGCATATGATCATCTTCTTCTACTTGTAAAAATTTTTTTGGCTTATTTGCAATTTCAAATAATCTTTCTCCCATATAGAATGGAACGATGTTATCCCTTTTACCATGCATTATTAAAATAGGAGTTTTAATATTTTTAATTTTTTTTTCTGAATTATATTTATCTTTTAATAACAATTTCACTGGTAAATATGGATAATAAATTTTTGCTGCTTTTTCCATTGATGTGTATGGTGACTCCAAGATAATACTATTAAATTTATTTGTTTGACCAATTTCAACCGCAACTCCTGTTCCAAGTGATTCTCCGTATAATATAATGTTTTCCGTTGTGACGCCTTTGTCGTTTAACCACTTCACTGCCTTTTTTGCATCTTTATATAGATTGATCTCATTAGGCTTTCCAGAGTTACCACTAAAGCCTCTCCAAGAAATAATTAAAACGTTCAAGTTTAGTTCATTAAATCTGTTGAGCTTGTATGATCTATTAAATAAATTTCCTGCATTTCCATGTAGAAATAAAATTGTTTTATATTTTTTTAAATCCTTTTCAATCAACCAAGACTTTAGTTTAATATTTTTGTCAACTTCTATAAAAAATTCTTTGTAATTAAAATTAATAGGATCATCTAAATAATTGTTTTCGCTGGGAAGATAAAGTAATTTTCTTTGATTTACATAAATCAAAGTTAACAAAATCAAATAAATTACTAATGCTGATGAAATAAGAATATAAATATATTTCATATTGTTTTCATTTTTCTTGCTATATATACACCAGCAAAAACTAATGCACCTCCATAATAATGGAAGGGCAGCAACATTTCTTCAAAAAGAATAATTCCAAATATTGCGCCATAAACAGCGAACAAATAAAGCGTGAATCCTGTTAACGATGCACCTAAATATCTTTGTACCTTTGTGTACAAACTAAATGCGATTATACCTGGTGAAATAGCAGCAAACAAAACCCATGTTAAAAAAGTAAAATTGAATTTGGTATCAAAAAATAATGATTCTTCTAATATATAAAAAGGAAACAATGAGATGAAACCAAAAAAGGCGATTAAAGTAAATCTTCCCATTAAACTAAATTTACTTTTCCAGTTTAAAAGATAAATTGAATATAGGGCCCAACCAATTGCAGCACCTAACATCCAAAAATCTCCGGTAGTAAAACTAAAATTAATTAGGTAATTAAAATTACCTTTTGTAATTATGGTGATAACTCCGATCAAACAAATTATGAGTCCTACTATTCTATTTAAACTAATTTTTTCACTAAACAAAAATACTGACAGAATAACAATAAAAACTGGAGAGGAGGTATATATGATTCCCATATTAGCCATTGTGGTAGACATACCAGCAATAAAAGGGAATGCTCCACAAACTCCACATCCCATTAAACCTAAGAAAAATAATTTATAAAATTCTTTTTTTAAAAATTTTCTTTTTTTATAAATTTCAGAGTAAAAAAAAGGAAATAAAATTAAAAATACAAATAACCATCTCCAAAAAGCCAGAGAAATTGGAGGTACGTATTCTACGCCACCTCTAGCAACAATAATGTTTGTTGCCATAAATATGGGCTGCACAAATAATAATATGTAAGGAAAAAGATTATTACTTTTTGTCGTAGAAGGCTTCATAAAGCATCATGATAATTACTATTATCATGAGGATATAAACTGGCAAAACATCAGTAAACTTGATCATCATGGATCTAGTCAAAGTGGTTGCTAATCCAACTAGAAAAGCAATACACATTACGCATCCGGCGATTGTAGCAATTTTTTTATTCATCTTTACAATTTTTTTCTAACCAATTAGCTGTTCCTAAAAATCTTAGATCGTCAAATTTATCACCAACTAATTGTACCCCTAATGGTAAGTCATTTTCGCCAGTAAGTAAAGGAAGCGAAATAGCTGGTAATCCAAGATAAGTCCAAATTTTTTGAAAGTCTGCACTGCCAGTTGATTTTAAACCTTTATCAGCAACTCCAGTTGATGATGGTGTAATAACACCATGATAGTCTTCAAAAACCTCTTTATAAGACTCGTAGCTTTGCTTCATAAAATCAATTGCGTCGGTATACTCTTTGGCGGTGTATTTTAATCCTCTACCTATTGCATCTCTCATTTCTTTTGATAGTTTAGTTTTATCTTTTTTGTAATAAACTTGAAAATTATTAGCCAAATCTGTTTCATGTACAATCTGATGATGTTTTGGAATTTCTTTAAAATATGATGGAGTATCAAAAACTTCTATATTTTTTTTAAAGTTTTTTATTAAAAACTCGAATGCTTTTTGAGACTCTTTGCTAATATTCTTCCACTTGTCTGTTTTATAGAAAATAAACTTTGGTTCAAACGGAGGACCTTCCTCACAAACTTTTAGCATATCGTCTGCAGCGAAGTGAATAGTTGATGTATCATATAAATCTTTTTTAATTAAAGATTTTGCCAATAAAGCTACATCTTTAACTGTTTTTCCAAATACTCCAATAGTATCTAGTTTCTCAGAGGTTTTTAATACACCGCTTCTAGATATTAAACCATAAGAGGGTTTATAACCTACAACTCCACAATATGAAGCTGGTCTGATAACTGATCCCCCAGTCTGAGATCCTATAGAAAGGTGAGCCATATGCGATGCTACAACGGCAGCTGATCCACTAGAAGAACCCCCGGGAGTTCTTGAATAGTCATGAGGATTAGTTGTTTTACTTGGGTGAATATAAGCTAATTCACAGGTAACAGTTTTGCCCATAATTATTGCACCTGCATTTTTTAAAAGATTTACTATTTCTGAGTCTTGAGAACTTGACATTTTTTTTCGAAAAACTGTCCCACATTCTGTAGGCATGTCTATAGTTCCAATGATATCTTTTATAGCTACAGGTAATCCATGCAGAGCGCCTAAAGGTTTACCAGATTTTCTGTATTCGTCTTTTTCTTTTGCTTTTTCTAAAAGAAGTTTTTTGTCAAAAAAAGCCCAGGCCTTTACGTCTTTATCAAATTTTTTAATTCTGTCTATATACGCTTGACAAACTTCTACCGAAGAAATTTCACCTTTTTTTATTTTCTCAACTAATTCAAAAGCTGAAGTTGTAGTGATATTTTCCATTAAATATTAGTTTGCGAATAGTGTGTCAGGCAACCACAGTGCGATACCGGGAAAAAGATACATTAATACCATTGATAAGATTACTATTGATAAGAAAGGCATTATTCCTCGAAATATTTGCATTAATTCAACATTTTTACTTTGTACACCCTTTAAATAATATGCAGACATAGCCATGGGGGGTGTTAAAAACGAAGTTTGTAGATTAAGCGCAATAAGCATTGCAAAAAAATATGGATTAACTCCAAAAAATTCTACTAGTGGTAAAAATATCGGAACGAAAATTATTAAAATTTCAGTCCATTCTAAAGGCCATCCTAACAAGAAGATTATAATCTGAGTGATAACGAGGAATTGCCAAGGTTGTATGTTCATTGATTTAAAAAAGTGCTCAAATACTTCGTGACCACCGAGATACGAAAATACCGATGCAAAAGTCCATGATCCAATGAACAGCCACATAATCATCGCAGTGGTTTTAGCAGTAAGAAATACTGACTCCTTAAAATTTTTCCATTTAAGTGTTTTATAAAAGTAAGATAGCACTAAAGATCCAAATGCCCCAACTGCCGCTGCTTCAGCGGGAGTAGCTAAACCTCCAAGAATTGTTCCTAAAACTAAAATTATTAAAGAAAACAATGGTAAAAAAGATACCAAAACCTCTTTAAGTATAACTGCTCTAGGTGGTATCTCTTCAGCAGGCGGTTTTGGTGCAAGTGAAGGATTCAAATAAGCTCTTGTAATTGCATAGAGTATATAAAGACCTGCTAACATTAGTCCTGGAAAAATTGCAGCTGCAAATAATCTTAAAGGTGATAGCTGTGCAATAACAGAGTAAACTATGAGCATAATACTTGGGGGAATAAGTATTCCCAAACAACCACCAGAACAGATAACTCCAGACGCAAATTTTTTATCGTAACCGGCTTTCACCATAGCGGGCCATGCTAACAATCCCATTAATGTTACAACAGCTCCAATAATTCCTGTTGCTGTTGAAAATAAAGCACAAGTAATTAATGCCGCTACAGCCATTGAAGCTGGAAGACCGTGACAAGCAAGTCTTATAGCAAAAAATAATCTAGAAACAATTCCCGCTCTCTCAACTAAGTAACCCATAAATAAGAATAACGGGACGGCAGTTAAAACTGTATTGTCCATCACGGTGTAGGTGTTTTGTACAAAAAGTTGAAAAATTCTATTATCAAGTAGATGCTCCATCCTAGTAGGATCAAAATAAGCGTAGTATCCAAAACCAACTCCCATTGCCATTAATGTAAAAGCAATTGGAAATCCTAGTAAAACCGTAAAAAGGAATATTCCCATCATTAAAATTGCTATCTCTGGATTTGTTAAACTAAATAACATCTTTTTGATCCTCGTCTTGAGAAGTTCTCATTAAAATTTTTTCTGTTTCTTCTGCAACAACCATTCTGGCTGGCCAATGACCAGTCTGTATACAAATGATCGATCTAAAAACTTCGCTTATACCTTGAATGATTAATAAAATACCTGCTGCTGGTATAAGAGATTTTGCCATATAAATTTGAATTTGTGCAGGACTATTCCAACTAGTTTCTTTAATTTTCCAAGCCAAAGAGGCGTACTCATATCCATAAAATGCTAAAGCGAGAACTCCCGGAAAGAAAAAAATAAAATATAAAACTAAATCAATATAACCTTGTGTTCTGGGTTTGAATAATCTGTAAATGACGTCTCCTCTGACATGTGCTTCAGTAGAAAGTGTGTAAGCCCCTGCCATCATAAAAATTGCTCCATACATTTGAAGACTGAAATCAAAGTTCCAGAGAGTGGGAGCGTTAAACGCGTAGGCCATTACAACTTCGTAACAAGTTCCTCCCATTAAAACTACTATGCACCAAGAAAAAGCTTTTCCTACCGAGGTACTTAAATGATCTGCAAAAAAGATAAATGAGCGCATATTTTAAATTATTATAGTTTTTACGAAATTTCCATAAAAAAAGGGGGCCTAAGCCCCCTTTAATTTTAAAATTATTTATTAGATTTTTACTTTAGCTATTGAACCAAACTCGTTCTCATAAGCCAATTTATAGTTTGGCTGATTCATGAGCAGGTATTTCATTACTCTTTTAGCATAAGCTTTCTGTGAGTTTATAACTTTCTTAAAGAATGCATCTTTCTTTGCAAAGTCACCGATAACTTTGTCCCATCCTTTAAGTTGTTGAGCTAAAATCTCATCAGAAGTTTGATAAACATTGACTTTATGTTGGTTCATCAACTTAGATAAGTCAGCTGAGTATCTCACTAGCGCTTTAAAGTAGTTGTCTGTATTCGCAGCATAAGCAGCATTTTTTAGAATAGCCTGATGTTGTGGGCTTAATCCGTTAAATGACTTCTTATTAACTGGGATTTCAAACATCTCTTGAGATTGGTGGAAGCTTCCTAAGTGATAGTGCTTAGAAACATCTTGCATACCAAATTGAGAGTCTGAAGTTGGGTTGTTAAATTCCGCCGCTTCAATCAAACCAGTTTTCATAGCTGGCTGAATTTCACCGCCTGGAAGTTGTCTTACAACCATTCCCATTGCTGTTAGAACGTTAGTAGCTAAACCAACTGTTCTATATTTCATACCTTTAACGTCAGACACTTTAGTTACGTTCTTTTTGAACCAACCAAATGGCTGAGCAGGCATAGGCATATGGAAGAAACCAATATAATCGAAACCAACTTTTGCAAGTGTTTCATCATAAAGTTTTCTACCTCCACCATACTCCATCCATCCCATTACTTCTTGGGAAGACATTCCGTATGAAGGACCCGTACCGAATAGAGACGCGGCTGGATTTTTTCCATACCAATAAGCTGTAACCCAGTGTCCCATATCTAGAACTCCTGAACTTACGGCTTGTCCAATCTCTGAAGTCTTAACAACTGCACCTACTGGCTGAAGGTCAATTTTTAATTGTCCGCCAGACATGTCGCTAACCATTTTTGCATAGTCTCCTGCCATTTCAAAAAATATATTAGCTCCTGAAGGCCAAGCTGCCTGCATCTTTAAAGTCTTAGGAGCACCAAGAGCAATGTTTGGCATTGCAACTGTTGCTGCTGCCGCTGCACCGGTTGCAGCTGCTGCTTTAAAGAACTTACGTCTTGAAGGAGTTTTAACTCCTTTTATTTTCTTTGACATATTTCCCCCTTAATTATTAATAATTAAGTAATTATTTAAACATATATAATTTTGAGAGTCTCACCCTAATTGTATTATTTTGACGCTTACAACTTAAACTAGAATATTGGAATAATTGTTTAATTTACTTTGTTTTTACAGCTTCCCATTTTAAAAAACTCGTCGATATTATCTATTGCTAAGTCTGCCATAGCTGTACGAGTATGTTTTGAGGCACTCCCTAGGTGAGGAAGGATAAATGCGCTTTTGTGTTTTAAATAACCTGGGTTTAAATTTGGTTCACCTTTATAAACGTCTAGACCAACAGCATAAATTTTTCGTCTATTTAAGGCTTCTATTAGTGCTTCATCATTAACAATGTCACCTCTGGCAACATTAGTTACTACTGCGCCAGGAGGTAAATATTCTAAAGTCTCTTTATTAATAAGGTCAGTTGTTTCTTTTGTAGCTGGACAACAAACTGATAGTACATCGGAAACACTTAGAAAACTTTTAAGATCTTTATGATAAGTGGCTCCATCTTCTTTATCTACGCTTAGCTTTGAACGATTGTGATAATGAATTATCATACCCAAAGATTTTGCAATACTTGCAATTTTTCTTCCAATTCTTCCCATTCCTAGAATTCCTAGTCTCGTTCCTGTTAATTGTTTGCCTATCAAGTAATCAGCTGACCATTTCCAATTTGAGGCTTTTGCAGCCTCAATACCCTCAGGTGCTCTTCTACATGCGCCTAAAATTAATAAAATACCAATTTCAGCAGTTGCATCTGTCAACACTTCTGGGGTGTTAGTAACTACTATGTTTCTTTTTCTAGCTGCATCTAAATCAATGTTGCCAAATCCTACTGCAAAATTTGATAATATCTTAATGCTTTTAGGTAATTTGTTTATTGTTTCTGCATCTAATTTATCTGTGAGAGCAGATAAAATTGCATCACAGCCTTCGCTCATTTTTATTAATTTTTCTTGAGAATATAATTCATCATTCGTATTAAATTTCGTATCAAATATTTTAGAAGCTTTATCTTCACTAGATCTAAGTAGTTTTCTAGTTATAAGAATTTTTTTCATTCGAGTTAATTTAAATCAAAAATCTTACCTGGATTCATTATATTATTTGGATCTATAGTTCTTTTTATAGATTTCATTACTGGAATATTATCTCCATGTTCCTTTATAAGATATTCTTTTTTATGAAGCCCTATTCCGTGTTCACCTGTAATTGTGCCACTAAGCTCTAGTGTTTTTTTAATTAACAAATCACTAAACTCTCTAATCTTATTGTATGTTTCCTTTTTTTGAGGATCATATGGTAAAATAACGTGAAAATTTCCATCTCCTAAATGTCCAACCATTGGAGCTCTAAGACCAAATTTTTTTGTTTCTTTTTCTGCAAAATTTACACATTCCGTTATTTTTGAAATTGGAAGGCATACATCTGTAGAGTAAACTCTCCCGTTTTTAATCAATGCTTTTACAGAATAATAAACATCCCATCTTGCTTGCCACAATTTATTTCGTTCTGCTAAATCTTTTGCCCATTTAAAAGAACTGCCTTTATTGTCTTTTGAGATTTCTTCAACTATTTTAATATTTTCCTTATTAGATGACTCTGATCCATGAAATTCAAAAAATAGTGTTGGCAAGACTTTAAGATCTTTTAACTTTGAATAATTAATACTTATATCCATTTGATCTTTATTAAGCATTTCAATTCTAGCTATCGGTACACCGTATTGAGTAATTTGTTGTGCTGTTTGAACTGCGTTTTCTAAAGTTGGAAAATGACAAACCGCGCTCATAATACTTTCGGGAATTGGAGATAATCTTAATTGTATTTCTGTGATTATTCCAAGCGTGCCTTCTGAACCAATAAAAAGATTTGTTAAGTTGTATCCAGCTGAAGTTTTTTTTGTTCTGCTTCCAGTGTTAATGATGTCACCATTAGGAAGAATAACTGTCAAACCAGTAATTACAGTTTTCATAGTTCCATATTTTACAGCCATTGTTCCAGATGCTGATGTTGATGCCATTCCTCCGATAGCTGCATTAGCTCCAGGATCAATCGGAAAGAACACCCCATCTTCTCTTAAATAATCATTTAATTGCTCTTTTGTTACACAGGCTTGAACTCTACAATCAAAGTCTTGAACATTTACACTTAAAATTTTATTCATTTTTTCTAACGAAATCGTAATACCTTTATCGTTTCCTACAACATTGCCCTCCAACGAAGTTCCTGTTCCAAACGGTACAACGGGTACTTTATAATCATTGCAAAGTTTTAAAATTTTAGAAACTTCCTCATTGGTTTCTGGAAAAACTACAGCTTGAGATAAAACAGGGTCATATGTGTCTTCACCTCTAGAATAATTTGTTCTGGTTGATACAGAAGTAGAAAATCTACCATTAAAAATTTTTTTTAATTCTTGCTGAACTTGTTCATTCATAAGTTCGATATTAATTGAAATTTAAAGAAAATACAGCTTATTTAGTCAACATTTTTTTAATATTTTCTAGAGCTTCTGAAATATTGGCTTGTGAGGCCGCGAAACTAAATCTTACGTAATCTTTTGCTGTTTTACCAAATGCTGTTCCAGGAACTATAGCAACACCTGCTTCGTGCATACATTTTTTAGCAAATTCAGCACCATTCATTCCTGTTCCAATAACTTTTGGAAAAGCATAAAAAGCTCCGCCAGGTAAACTACATTCTACGCCAGGTAAATTATTTAGTCCCTCATGAATAAGTTTTCTTCTAATAGTAAATTTTTCCATCATATGGTCAATTGATTCATCTGATCCATCTAGTGCAGCAATTCCAGCGAATTGAGCTGCAGCATTTACGCAAGAAACGCTGTTGATTAACAATTTATTTACATGCTCAACTAGTTTTTCTGGCCAAAAACTCCAACCTAATCTCCAACCTGTCATGGAGTATGCTTTGCTCCAGCCTTCAAGAACAATTAATCTTTCTCTTAGTTCTGGATAATTAAAAAATGTGGGCATCTCTTTTCCATCAAATATTTGTCTGCTATAAATCTCATCGCTCAAAATAGTAACATGAGGATGTTTTTTAAGTCCTTCAGCTAGAATATCAATATCTGATTTTTCAACAAAACTTCCAGTAGGATTGTTTGGATTAATTAAGACAAGCAATCTGGTTTTATCTGTTATTAACGATAAAATTTTTTCTGGGTTAAATTTTAAATCTTTATCTTCTGTTAAATCATAAGGTACAGCTTTAGCACCTGTGAAGTTTATCATTGACTCATAAATTGGAAATGCAGGTGTTGGATGAATAATTTCCACTCCTGGCTCACCAAAACATTGTATGGCATAACTCATCGTAGGTTTTCCCCCAGGCATTATAATTATTCTTTCAGGATCAACATCTTGATTATATAATTTTTTGATCTTTCTAGTTACTGCTTGTCTACACTCAAGAATTCCATTCGATAAAACATAGCCATGATGACCATCATCCAGGGCTTTTTTAGCCGCCTCAACAATATGTTTTGGAGTTTTAAAGTCAGGTTGACCTAATCCAAGATGAATCATAGGTTTTCCTGCAGCTTCTAATTTTTTTGCCTCTGCAAGAACACTAAAAGCAGTTTCTGTTCCTAATCTATCTAAACTTTTTGCTAATTTCATATGGCTTTTATAATTTCCTTAGTCTCTAAATGCAATATTATCTTTGCTTAGATCACTAATTTTTTTCTTACCCAAAAGTATCATATCTCTTCTTAATTCATCTTTCATTCGTTGCAATATCATTTCTACACCTTTTTGGCCTCCTGCACTCAAGGCAAAAAGAAAGCCTTTTCCAAAACTGCAGGCTGTCGCGCCTAGAGACAAGGCTTTTAAAACATGTGTACCTCTCCTTATACCTCCATCGACTATAATTTCTATTTTACCACCGACCGCATTTACAATTTTCTCTAGTTGATCGAATGGTGATCTAGAGCCGTCGAGTTGTCTTCCCCCGTGATTCGATAGCATTATTGCGCTTGCACCTATGTCGACAGCTTTTTTAGCGTCATTAACTGACATAACTCCTTTTAAAGCAAATGGTCCGCCCCATCTTTTTATACAATATTCTGCATCCTTCCAGCTCATAGCTGGATCATATTGTTCATTAA
>CABZCD010000020.1 GCA_902524105.1 uncultured Pelagibacteraceae bacterium
GGAAATTTATTGCTCCAGGATTATATTTAAATGAAAAAAAGGCTTTGTTACCATATTTAATTGCTACACCTATACTTTTTGTTTTTGGAGGAATGCTTGTTTATTATTTTATAATGCCATTAGCGATAAAATTTTTTCTTGGATTTGAAAGTATTCAAGACTCAGGTTCATTAGCAATACAATTAGAGGCAAAAGTTAATGAATATTTATCTCTAGTCATGCGTTTAATTTTTGCATTTGGAATAAGTTTTCAACTTCCAGTGGTTTTAAGCCTATTGGCAAGAGTTGGAGTTGTAGACTCAAAGTATCTTAAAGAAAGAAGAAAGTATTTTGTTGTTATTATTTTTGCTGCAGCTGCTATCTTAACACCTCCGGACCCAATTACTCAAATAGGTTTAGCATTACCTTTATTATTGTTATATGAATTATCTATTGTGACTGTAAGGTTAATAGAAAAAAAGGATAATGCATAATTTAAAAGATATAAGAAAAAACACTAAGCTGTTTGAAAAAAAAATTAAAGAAAGAAATTCAACTGTTGATTTAAAGTCTCTAATTAAACATGATAAAGAAAATAGAGAATTAATACAAAGAAAAGAAAAATTAGAACAAGAAAAAAAATTATTATCAAAAAAAAAAGATCCTAGTAATTTTAATAAATCAAAAAATTTAACAAACCAAATTGAAGAATTAGAAAATTCTCAAAAAAAAATACAAGAAAAAATTAATACTATACTCTCCTCAATACCCAATTTAGCTTTAGACGATGTCCCTGTCGGGAACGATGAAAAATCAAATAAAATTATAAAAAAATCCACTGAAATTAAAAAATTTGATTTTAAAATTAAATCACATATTGAATTGAGTAAAAATTACATGGATTTTGAAACTGCCACAAAATTATCAGGTTCTAGATTTGTTGTGTTAAAAGATAAACTTGCACTTTTAGAAAGAGCACTAATAAATTTTATGATAGATGTTCATACGAAAAAGTTTGGATATGTTGAAATATCCCCACCATTAATAGTAAATGAAAAAATAATGTTTGGCACGGGCCAGTTACCTAAATTTGAAAAAGACCAGTATGAAATTTCTTCTGAAAAAGACGAAGAACGAAAGTACTTAATACCTACTGCAGAAGTTCCTTTATCAAATTTATTTAATAATTCTACGATAGATCAAAAAAAACTTCCTTTAAGATTTGTTGCTGGAACTCCTTGCTTTAGGCGTGAGGCTGGTAGTTACGGTAAAGATACCAAAGGTATTATGAGACAACATCAATTTTATAAAGTTGAATTGGTTAGTTTTGTGGAACCGAGTAAATGTGAGGTTGAACTAAATAGAATGTTAAATTGTGCAGAAGAAATATTAAAGATGTTAAAGTTACCTTATCAAATAGCTCTTTTGTCCTCTGGTGATATGGGGTTTAGTGCAGAAAAAACTTTTGATATAGAAACTTGGATACCTTCTGAAAATAAATTTCGAGAAATTTCTAGCTGTTCTTCATGCGGCATGTTTCAAGCAAGAAGAATGAAAACTAAATTTAAATCAGGCAATTCATCTGATTTTATTGGCACTCTTAATGGTTCAGGACTTGCAACAGGCCGATTAATGATAGCATTGATGGAATATTATCAAAATTCTGATGGTTCTATAACAATACCGGCACAATTAAAAAAATACATGGATAATATAGAAAAAATTTAATTATAATTTTCTTGTTTCAAAATGTCTTTTAATATAATTATTCACATATTATGAATTCTTCAGGATTTGCACAGTTTATACCTCTAATACTTATATTTGTAATTTTTTACTTTTTTTTAATTAGGCCTCAACAAAAAAGAGTGAAAGATCATAGAGCGATGGTACAAGGTTTAAAAAGGGGGGATGAAGTTATTACATCAGGAGGAATAATTGGAATTGTTGATAAAGTTCATGACGATGACAAAATTGATGTAGTATTATGTGACAACGTAAAAGTTCAAGTTATAAAGTCCACTATTACAAGTTTATTAAAAAAAGAAACTCCAAAAAAATAAAAGGTCTTTGTGCTTAATTTCACAAAAATAAAAATAATTATAATCTATTTTATTTTATTTTTGTTAACATCCTTTGCATCACTTAATCTTTTTTATGATGGAAATCCTATTTTAAAAAAAAAGGTAAATTTAGGTTTAGATTTGCAGGGAGGCTCTTATTTGCTGCTGGAGATTGATACCAAACCTTTAATAAAAGAAAGATTACAGGATAAGGTAATTGAAATTAAAAAATTTTTAAAAAAAAACAATTTTAAATATAATTCATTTTTAATTAACGAAAATTCAATAAGCTTTAAAATTGAAAATGATAATAATAAAAAATTTCAAAACTTATTCTTTTCAGTCAAAGATAACACCATTAACCAGTATATTGATCAGTACCGAACACATCAATTTGATTTGGAAATGGAAAATGATAGCTACCGTATAAAGTTTTCAAAATACGGTTTATTAACCTTAAACAATGCTGCAGTTAATCAATCTATTGAAATAGTAAGAAGAAGAATAGATGATTTAGGCACAAAAGAACCAACTATTATACAAAGAGGTGAAAAAAGAATTGTAGTCGAACTTCCAGGTCTAAAAGATCCTTCCAGAATAAAAGATTTATTAGGAAAAACAGCTCAATTAAATTTTAGATTAATAACAGATAAAAAAGACGACTTTGGGTCAGAAAAGATGATTTCAGAAAATGGTGAAGAAGTTATTGTAAATAAAAAAATTATTATGAGTGGTGAAAATCTTATTGACGCCCAGCCAAGAGTTGATAATCAATCAAGTAGCCCGATGGTCGCTTTTACTTTAGATAGGTATGGTGCTCAAAAATTTGGCAAAGTAACGACAAATAATATCGGCAAACGATTAGCAATAGTATTAGATAACAAAATTATTAGTGCTCCAGTTATAAGAGAGGCTATTACCGGTGGAAGTGGAACTATTTCAGGAAATTTTTCATTTCAGGAGGTTACAGATTTAGCTCTTTTATTAAGATCTGGAGCTTTGCCTACACCAATTAATATTGTTGAAGAGAGAACAGTCGGACCAGATTTAGGAAGAGACTCAATTATTTCAGGAGCAATTTCTTTGATAATCGGATTTGTGCTTGTAGTTTTATATATGTTTTATAAGTATAGGATTTTCGGATTAATAGCCAACATCTCTTTAGTTTCAAATTTATTAATGCTTATAGGTGTTTTGACTGTTTTAGAAGCGACTTTAACACTCCCAGGAATTGCAGGAATAATTTTAACAGTAGGAATGGCAGTCGATGCAAATGTTTTAATTTTTGAAAGAATTAAAGAAGAACTACGAACTGAAAAATCAATAATTCACGCTTTTGACATGGGTTACAATAGAGCTAAAATTACAGTTTTAGACGCAAATATTACTACTTTGCTAGCTACTGTAATTTTATTTATTTTTGGAACTGGACCAGTTAAAGGTTTCGCCGTTACTTTAGGAATAGGAATAATAACAACGCTTTTTTCAGCATATTTTATAGCAAGACATTTGACTTCTTTTTTTGTTTTAAGAAATAGGGAGAATATTAAGTTATGAAGTACAATTTTAATTTTATAAATTATTTTAAGAAATTTAATTTTATATCATTAATATTAGTTTTATTGAGTTTATTTTTTGTACTTTTTAAAGGTCTTAACTATGGAATAGATTTTAAAGGTGGAACACTTATTGAAGTAAGAATTCAAAATAACGATATAAGAGTTTCAGATATAAGAGATTCTCTTAACAAGTTAAATTTAGGTGATGTAAATGTAAAAAATTTTGGAGAAAGGAGTGATTTTTTAATAAAAATTGAAAAAAAATTAAATAATAATGAATCTTTGATATCTGAAATTAAAACTTCCCTAGACCAAGATCTCAATGAAGAAGTTAATTACAGAAGAGTTGAAAGTGTTGGACCAAAAGTAAGTGCTGAATTGTTAAAGTCGGGTATAATTTCTATAGGTTTAGCTTTATTAATGATGTTATTTTATATTTGGTTTAGATTTGAATGGCAGTTTAGTTTAGGTTCTATTATCGCTTTATTTCATGATGTAATTATCACCTTAGGAATCTTTTCAATTTTATCTATTGAAATTAACTTATCAATTGTTGCAGCTGTATTAACAATAGTTGGTTATTCTATGAATGATACAGTTGTAATTTATGACCGTATAAGAGAAAATCTATCTAAATTTAATAGGCTTGAAATTGATCAGGTTTCCAATTTATCAGTTAATGAAACTTTATCCAGAACTTTAATAACTTCAGTAACAACTCTACTTGCTTTGTTTTCAATTTTCATACTAGGTGGTGAAATACTAAAAGGTTTCTCTTTTGCCATGATTTTGGGTGTAATAATTGGAACTTATTCGTCAATATTTGTGGCATCTCCTGTTCTAAAGTATCTAAAAGTTTCATCAAAGACGCTTGAAAAAAAAGAAGATAAAATTGTACCTTAATTAGTAAAGATTCTGAGCAGCTACCATCGTTAAAAGCATTGGAATTGATAAAAGTGTGTTTACTCTAGATGTTAACATAGCTTTCTTCGCCGCAATTGGTTTTTCTTCCGGTGAGGCATCTACGATACCTAAAGCTTTTTTTTGATTAGGCCAAATAATAAACCAAACATTATACGCCATTATAATTCCTAACCACATGCCTATACCAATAGCTGTATTTTTTCCACCTCCACTACCAATTCCTAAAGTCATTGACTCATGCAAGTACCCATTAAGATAAGCTACAATTAATCCAGTTAATATTGTTGCGAACGCCGCCCATCTAAACCAAAATAAAACTTTTGGAGCAATTACTTTACTTATAGCTGGTTTTTGCTCATCCGGAATGTTAGGCATGCTCGGAATCTGAACGAAATTTAAATACCAAAGGAGGCCTATCCACATTATTCCAGCTAAAACGTGTAAATACCTAAATAACCAACTAAAAAAATATTGATCAAAAGCAAATCCATCTCCTCCAAGATATAAACCAATAAACAGTAAAATTGCTATGACAAGAGAAAGATGAACTGTTTTTGACAGAGATTGTAAAATATTAACCATTTTTAATCGTATCATAAAAATAATAATTATGCAGTTTTTTTCATTTTTGGAGTGCTTAAAATTTCCTTTAAAAATTGTCCAGTGAAACTACTTTTTTCAGATGAAACCTTTTCTGGAGTGCCTTGAGCTATAATTTCACCCCCTGATTCTCCACCTTCCGGACCCATATCAATTATATGGTCAGCAGTTTTTATCACATCTAAATTATGTTCAATTACAACAACTGTATTTCCAGTATTTACAAATGCTTGCAAAATATCGAGAAGTTTTTTTATATCATGAGAGTGCAAACCTGTAGTTGGTTCATCTAATATATACAAAGTTCTTCCTGTTGATCTTTTTGATAATTCTTTAGCTAGTTTAATTCTTTGAGCTTCACCTCCAGACAAAGTAGTAGCTTGTTGTCCTATTTTCATATATCCGAGTCCGACATGTTTTAGGGTTATTAGTTTTGATCTTATTGATTGGATATTTTCAAAAAAATCACAACCTTCCTCTACTGTCATATCCAGAATGTCAGCTATGTTTTTATTTTTAAATCTAATTTCTAAAGTTTCTCTATTATATCTAGCTCCCTTGCACGTATCACATGGAATAAATACATCAGGTAAAAAATGCATTTCATAAGTTAAAACACCATCACCCTCGCAAGTTTCACATCTTCCACCTTTCACATTGAAAGAAAACCTTCCAACTTTATAACCTCTTGCTTTGGATTCCGGTAAGTTTGCGAACCAATCTCTTATCGGTCCAAAAGCTCCTGTATAGGTTGCTGGATTAGATCTTGGAGTTCTTCCAATAGGTGATTGATCAATATCTATAATTTTATCGATTAATTCGGTTCCTTTATAATTTTTAAAAGACTTAGGTAATTTTCTTGATTTGTTATTGTTTAAAATTAAATTTAAAGCATTATAAAGAGTGTGTAAAACCAAAGTAGATTTACCACTTCCTGATACACCTGTTACACAAGTAAAAGTTCCTATGGGAATTTTTAAATCAACATTTTTAAGGTTATTTCCTGTAGCTCCACTTATTTCTAAGTAACGACCACTTTTTGCTATACGTCTTTTTTTTGGAATGGTGATATTTTTTTCACCAGATAAATATGTTCCTGTAATACTTTGTTTTTCTTGAATAATATTTTTAATTTGTCCTTCTGCAATAATTTTACCACCGTGAAGTCCAGCTTCAGGCCCTATATCTATTATATGATCTGCACTTTCCATAGTTTCAATATCATGTTCAACAACAATAACTGTATTTCCTAAATCTCTAAGTTTCTTTAATGCAGTAATTAATTTTTTATTATCACGCTGATGTAATCCTATAGATGGTTCATCTAAAACATATAATACACCAGTTAGACCAGATCCTATTTGTGATGCCAACCTTATTCGTTGAGACTCGCCACCTGATAAAGTTCCCGACTCTCTTGAAAGAGTTAAATAATTAAGACCTACATTAAGTAAAAACGTAAGCCTTTCATTTATTTCTTTAAGAATGTGTTGAGCGATTTTGTTTTGTTTATCATTTAAAAAACTTGGTAATTTATCAAACCATTTTTTGGCATCTTCAATGGATTTATGAGTAATCTGACTGATATTTAAATCATTTATTTTTACACACAAAGCTTCATCTTTTAATCTAAGGCCCTTACATTTATCGCAATTAGATTCAGATTGATATTGAGATATTTCCTCTCTTTTCCACTCACTATCAGTTTCTAAATACCTACGTTCTAAATTATTAATAACACCTTCGAATGGTTTTTTTGTTGCATATGTTTCATAATTATCGTCGTATGAAAATTTGATTTCTTCATCATCAGATCCATATAAAATAATTTCTTGTATTTTTTTGGGTATTTTTTTCCATTTATCTGTTAAAGAAAATTTATAGTGTTTAGCCAATGAAGCTAAAGTTTGAGCATAATATAAACTTGAACTTTTAGACCAAGGCACTATAGCCCCATCTTGAAGTGATTTGCTCTCATCTTGTATTACTAATTTTGGATCAACGTTTAGATTACTACCTATACCCTCACATTCTTCACAGGCACCATAAGGGGAGTTAAAGGAAAATAATCTTGGTTCAATTTCTTCAATAGTAAAACCACTTTCAGGGCACGAAAATTTTGAAGAGAAAATAATTGACTCAATTTTTCTGAACTTTTTAGGTAGACTTTCATTTTCATATTCAACATTTAGCAGTCCGTTTGATAAATTTAAGGCTGTCTCAACACTATCGGCAAGTCTATTTCCTATTGAAGAGCTAAGCACAACTCTGTCTACAATAATAGATATATCATGTTTTACTTTTTTATTTAAATTAGGAAAGTCATTTATTTGATAGTATTTTCCATCTACTTTAATTTTTTGAAAACCCCTTTTTTTATAATTTAAAATTTCTTTTTTATATTCACCTTTTCTACCTCGCACAATAGGTGCAAGCAAATGGATAGTGCTACTCTTTGGAAGAGTCTTTATTTTATCAACCATTTCACTGACTGATTGTGACACAATTGGCTTTCCTGTAAACGGAGAATAAGGCACTCCAGCCCTAGCAAAAAGAACTCTCATATAATCGTAGATCTCAGTTACAGTGGCAACAGTTGATCTAGGATTTTTTGATGTGTTTTTTTGTTCAATTGAAATTGCTGGACTCAAACCTTCAATAAAATCTACGTTTGGTTTTTTCATCTTGTCTAAGAATTGTCGTGCATATGCAGATAAACTTTCAACATATCTTCTTTGCCCTTCAGCATAAATTGTGTCAAAAGCCAAAGAAGATTTTCCTGATCCAGACAAACCAGTTATTACAACTAATTTATCTTTTGGAATTTCTAAAGAAACATTTTTAAGGTTATGTTCTTTTGCGCCTTTTATAACGATTTTTTTAAGCATTTTTTGTTAACACAATTAATAATGAGCTTATAAATAACATACATTTATGATATAATTTTTAACAATATAATTAGAAATCAACAAGTATTCAAAAAATTAATATGGCTGGAAGTCTAAATAAAGTTCAATTAATAGGCAGATTAGGGGCAGATCCTGATATTAAACAAATGGTTAACGGCAAAAACGTCGCAAGATTAAGTATCGCTACAAGTCAATCATGGAAAGATAAGAATTCAGGAGAAAGAAAAGAAAAGACCGAATGGCACCGAATAGTAATTTTTAATGAGGGTCTTGTAGGTGTAGTTCAACAATATCTTAAAAAGGGAGCTAATGTTTATATAGAAGGCCAATTAAGCACACGAAAATGGAAAGATGAAAGCACTGGTCAAGATAAGTATTCTACAGAAGTAGTTTTACAAGGTTATAATTCAAATCTAACCATGCTTGATGGTAGGAATAAAGGTGAAAATACAAACTTAGTTTCAGAAAATAAAAGCTCTTTACCAGATGAGAATTTAAATCAAGACAAAAATGATTTAGACGACGAAATTCCATTTTAGTCTATGGAAAAACAAAATATCAAAAATAACAATAATTCAAAACCTATTTTAGTAAGAAATGAAATGAGTTCATCTTATCTTTCTTACGCGATGAGTGTAATTGTAAGTCGAGCGTTACCTGATGTAAGAGATGGTTTAAAACCTGTGCATAGAAGAATTATTTTTGCGATGTATAAAGGCGGATATGATTGGTCAAAAAATTTTAGAAAATCAGCAAGAATTGTTGGTGATGTTATAGGTAAATATCATCCACATGGAGATCAAGCAGTCTATGATGCACTTGTGAGATTAGTACAAGAATTTTCAATGAGCTTACCATTGTTAAAAGGACAAGGAAATTTTGGATCTATAGATGGCGATCCTCCAGCAGCGATGCGATACACCGAAACTAAATTAGGTAAAATATCTCAGTATTTAACTGAGGATTTAGAAAAAAATACCGTTTCTTTTAGAAACAATTATGACGAAACAGAAAAAGAGCCAACTGTTTTACCCTCACAATACCCCAATCTTTTAGTTAATGGAGCAGGTGGAATTGCTGTTGGTATGGCAACTAGTATACCACCACATAATTTAGGAGAAGTAATAAATGCAACAAATGCTTTCATTGAAAATCAAAATATTACAATTTCTCAATTAATGAAATTTGTACCAGGACCGGATTTTCCTACAGGAGGGTTAATTATAGGCAAAGACATTATAAAACAAGGATACAACAAGGGAAGAGGTTCATTTAAGATAAGAGGTGAAATTGAGTTTGAAGAAAAGAAAAATGGCAGATCTATTTTAATAATAAAATCTATTCCATATCAGGTCAATAAATCCATTTTAAATGAAAAAATAGCTTTATTAGCTAGGGATAAAAAAATTGAGGGCATAAGTGATATAAGAGATGAATCAAATAGAGAAGGTATAAGAATAGTAATTGAGCTGAGAAGAGGTGTTGAACCTGAAACAGTTAGAAGACAATTATATAAATTAACTAATGTTGAGAGTTCTTTTGGTTTTAACACTTTGGCTTTAGTTGAAAATAAACCAAAATTGTTAAATCTAAAAGAATTTATTTCTGAATTTGTAAAATTCAGAGAAACTACCGTTCTTAAAAGAGTTAAATTTGATTTAAAAAAAGCAGAGGAGAGAGCACACATATTAATTGGTCTTGCAACTGCCGTTGAAAATATAGATGCGATTATTAAGATAATTAAAAGTTCAAAAGATAACGATGCAGCAAAAAAAAATTTATTAAGTAAAAAATGGAAAATAAAAAAGAGTTCTAAATTAATTTCTATA
>CABZCD010000021.1 GCA_902524105.1 uncultured Pelagibacteraceae bacterium
AAGATCCTAAGAAGCCACTTACTTTTTGTAAGTTTTTTATTAGATGATAAATTTGTTTAGTTAGTTCAATTTTAATTAAAACATATCCAGGAAAATATTTTTTTTCCTTTTTTTTCCTTTTTCCCTTTTTAACTTCTGTAACCTGGTGAGTTGGAATTAAAAGTTGATCTAAGCTACTTTCTAATTTATGTCTTTTAAGTTCCTCCTTTATGCTTTCAACGACTTTCTTTTCAAAGCCAGAGTATGCTTGTACAATATACCAATTCATTTAAAAACTTAAGTTAAGAATTATATTTAATAAAAATCTCAAGATTTGATCCAAAAGTAAAAAGAATATTGCTGCTATTGAAGCTAAACCAAATACCATTAAAGCACCAGTCATAGTATCTTTTTTAGTAGGCCAAGATATTCTAAATGCTTCCTGTTTTACTTCCTGAAAAAATTTTAGTGGGTTTCTCATAATACTTTAGTCTAATTGGCAGGAGCGGAGGGACTCGAACCCACAGCCTCCGGTTTTGGAGACCGGCGCTCTACCAATTGAGCTACGCTCCTATTTAATTATCTTCGTAACTACGCCAGCTCCTACTGTTTTTCCACCTTCTCTAATGGCAAAATTTAAGTTTTGGCTCATAGCAATTGGAGTAATTAATTTTACACTAAATTTTCCATCATCCCCAGGCATTACCATTTCAGTGCCTGATGGAAGAGTAACTTCTCCGGTTACATCAGTTGTTCTAAAATAAAACTGAGGTCTGTACTTAGTGAAAAAAGGAGTGTGTCTGCCACCTTCCTCTTTTTTAAGAATATATGCTTGGCATTCAAACTCGGTGTGTGGTGTAACAGAGCCTGGTTTTGCAAGTACTTGTCCTCTTTGTACATCATCTCTTTCAACACCTCTTAATAATGCACCAATGTTGTCACCTGCTTCACCGCTATCTAAAAGTTTTCTAAACATTTCGACACCAGTACAAACAGATTTTTTTGTATCTGTAATACCTATTATCTCAATTTCTTCTCCAACTTTTATTACACCTTGCTCAACTCTTCCAGTTACTACCGTTCCTCTTCCAGATATTGAGAAAACATCTTCAACTGGCATTAAGAAAGGCTTGTCTTTAGGTCTGTCAGGTTGTGGAATAGTTTCATCAACAGCTTTCATTAATTCCATAATTGCATTTTTTCCAGTCGCTTCATCTTTGCCTTCAACTGCATTAAGAGCTGATCCTTTTATAATAGGAATTTTATCTCCAGGAAATTTGTATGAAGTTAACAGTTCCCTAATTTCTTCTTCAACTAGATCTACTAACTCTTTATCTTTAACAGTATCAATTTTATTTAGAAAAACTACAATAGCAGGAACTCCAACTTGACGAGCTAACAGAATGTGCTCTCTAGTTTGTGGCATTGGACCGTCAGCGGCGTTA
This sequence comes from uncultured Pelagibacteraceae bacterium, assembly GCA_902524105.1. Classification (GTDB taxonomy): domain Bacteria; phylum Pseudomonadota; class Alphaproteobacteria; order Pelagibacterales; family Pelagibacteraceae; genus Pelagilacustribacter. The sequence goes on from CABZCD010000021.1 coordinate 1,425, forward strand.
ACAACTAAAATAGCTCCATCCATTTGAGCTGCACCTGTAATCATATTTTTCACATAGTCAGCGTGACCAGGACAATCAACGTGAGCATAGTGTCTCTTAGCTGTTTCATACTCTACGTGCGCAGTTGATATCGTTATTCCTCTCTCTTTTTCCTCCGGCGCTTTATCAATTTGATCATAAGCAACAAATTTTGCTCCTCCTGCTTCTGCAAGAACTTTTGTAATTGCTGCAGTTAAGGTAGTCTTACCGTGGTCCACGTGTCCGATTGTACCAATATTACAATGGGGTTTGTTTCTATTAAACTTTTCCTTCGACATTTTTTTTCCTCTTTTTTAATTTTTTTTTTGGAGCGGGTAAAGGGAATCGAACCCTTACATCCAGCTTGGAAGGCTAGCGTTCTACCATTGAACTACACCCGCAAAATCCAAACTTATCACGCTCTTAAATTACTAAACGCTTTAAGTATGGTGGAGGGGGAAAGATTCGAACTTTCGAAGACCGAAGTCAACGGGTTTACAGCCCGCCCCATTTGACCGCTTTGGTACCCCTCCAATTTATCTATAGGGATACCCACTAACTTAAAAAGCATTCAACAACAAGGGTTTTATAAGCATTTGTACAATAAATGCAATAAATCATTTTGCTTTAAAATATGCTAATTATTTGAAAAAAAACGAGTATTTTTATGAAAAAAACTACATTTTTGATCGTTGGTAGACATACTGTAACCGAAGCTCTCAGAAACCCTCAAAGAAAGGTACATCGTCTATTTATAACTGAAGATGCTCTTAAGAAATTGAATAGAGATAATCAAAATGAAAATTTAGTTAAAAAGGTTCATGTTTTTTATAAAACAAAAAGAGAAATTGATAATTTATGTGGTAAAGAGGATATTTCGCATCAAAATATAGTTGCTGAAGTAGAGAGTATAGAAAATACAACTATCAAGGAATATTTAAAAAATACCGAGAAAAAAAATATCAATTTTTTGGCGCTTGAAGAGGTAACAGATCCTAGAAATATAGGATCAATTATAAGATGTGCAACTAGTTTTAATTTGGATGGTTTAATTGTTAAAGAGCGGTCGTTTCCATTTAAAAGTAAACTGTTATTTAAAAGTGCCAGTGGCGGAATGGAACATATAAATATTTTTCAAGTATCAAATATTAATACAACATTAAGATTTTTAAAAAGTAAAGATTTTTGGGTAAGTGCTTTTGATAGTGAGGGCGGTAAAGACTTCACTGAAAATAAATGGGATGGTAAAAATGTTTTATTATTTGGCTCTGAAGGATTTGGCTTGAACAAAAATACAGTAGCAAACTCTGATTTTATTTTCAAAATTTCTATAAATAAACAAATGGAAAGTTTGAATATAGCTAATTCTGTTGCAATAGTTTGCCATCATATTAATAAGGTAATTACCAATAAAAAAAATTGATTGTATCACTTTTTTGGTATATTTATTTTGACTTAAGCCCTCATAGCTCAATTGGTAGAGCAATTGATTTGTAATCAATAGGTTCGCGGTTCGAGTCCGTGTGAGGGCACCACTAAATATAAAAATTATTTTTATAAATTGTAAGTTAGCAAAAAATCGATCAACAAGAAGGTTGACCACACGGACCTATTTTGTTTGGATCTTTACCGTGTACAATAGCATCTTTATTTCCTTTATTAAATTCTTCTTCCATCTTGTCGATTGCTTTCATAGCTTCTTCATAACTGCTTGCACCCTTATAACTAAATTCGTTTCCATGCATTTCAGCTTGAAGTTCTCTGATTGCAGCCGTAGCACGAAAAACATCAAAAGTATTATTTGCTGCTGCCTCTACTTCCCATAAGGCATCTATTGCAGCTTGCTGCGCATCTCTTGTCGCGTCCTGAGCTACTGATGCAACTTCAGCTGCAACTTCTTGAGCTGCTGCTGCCGCTTCTGTGGCTGTTGCAGCTGCCTCTGCAACTTCATTGACTACTGCCGCTGCCTGTCTAGCTTGAGATGAAGCAACCGCTGCTGCTGCTGCTGCTCGACCAGCTACAGTCTCCGCTTCCCTTGCCGCCATAAATGCAGCCTCTGCAGCTACTTCAGCAACTTTATTTCCAGATTTCTGCGCTGCATCCCAAGCTGCTCTGGCTTCCATCTTAGCTGATCTTGCTGCTTCATATGCAGCTGTTTCTTCTGTTGATACTCCAGCTGCTTGTAGTGCATTTACATCTGCGCTCAATGTAGCTAAAGGACTTGCGCTTCTTGCAGCTTGTTTTGTTTGATATGCTGATCTTGCTGCTGCTATATCATTACCTTTTAAGGATTTGCTAGCCAATTGAGTCATGGCTCTATTTTGTTCCTGAAAAGATACACCAGTTAAAGCTGCGTTTTTTGTTGCAACATTACTTAAGGCTTGTAGATATTCAGATTGTTGTGTTTGAACTGACTCAAATGCTTTACGTTCATCAACTAATCTTGTTTGAAATCTTTCTAAATCTCTTTGAAGAAGACCTGCTTCTCTTGTTTTTCCAGCTGCCTTAGCTATTTCTATATCTTTTCTGTAAAGATCTGCACGCCATGCGTTCCATTTTGTTTCTTGGTTTTTAATGCTGCTAAGCGCATTTCCATAATTATAGCTCTGCCCTGCGATTTGAGCCTCAGCAGCTTTAATGGCAGCCTCTGTACGTCTTACATCCCACTTATTCATTCCTGGAGTGTTTCTAATTGCCTTTAAATTTTCTAAAGTTTGTTTTTGTGATATTGCTGTTGCCAACCCAGTATTTGATACAAAAGCTTGACCCGCAGCAATCTCAGCATATTTTGCCTCTGCTACAGCAGCTTCTGCTGCTTGTATCTCCTCTTTACTTGCTCCTGATTTTGCCTCCACAGCTGCTAGATTTTCTCGAGCTATTTCACGTGTTGTTTTTGCTTTTGAATATGCCTGTGTTACTTCTTCAACCACGAATACCTCAGGTTTTAAAGCTTCTGCAGAATATATTTTTGTATTTAATGAAAAAGATGAAATAGGATCAATAAAATCTTTCGCTTTGTCTTTTAATAATTTTTCATCAACAACTCTTACTAGCTGAGTTCCTTTAATTGAAATGATTGCTTTACCATCAAGTTTTCCAAGGGATTTAATTACTTTTTCGTCAACTTTTATTCCAATATTTTTTGCAGTAGCCATAGCTAAATTGGCTTTAACGTTATCTAAATATTGATATTGTTCACTTAAACTTGCTATTTGTTGTGTAATTTGAGGAGTTTCAACCTCATAAGATTTAATCTCATTATTTATTGCTTTTGCAGTCTGATTTAAATCTTTAGCTTGATTTTCAAAATTAGATATTTGTTCATCAAGGTTTGCCATTTGCGCTTTATAATCTGCATTTAATTTATCTATTTCTGTAGACTTCGTTGTAGGGGATTTTTCTAAATTCTGTGAAATTGCATTTATTTCATTTTGTATGTTTGTATCTAATTCGTTCCTTTGAGTTTCTAGTTCAGTTATTTTATCATTAATTGGATCTAAATTATTTTGTAGTTCACTTAATGATTGGGTTTTCTTATCTATTAAAGATTGTTTAGATGTTAATTCTTTATTTAAGCTAGCTATTTGATTTTTTAAATCTTTCTCAGATGATTTAATTGTCCCGATTTCTTTTTCTATTTTTGAAATATCCGCACCTATTGTAGATAATTGAGCATTATTAGTAGCAATTTCTGTTTTTAAATTAGCGGTTTTTTCATTTAGAGCATTTAGTTTTGGGTTATCTTTTGCAAGAAACTCTCTAAATCCTTCTTCAACTTCTTTTCTATCTTTTGTATCAAGTTGTAATGGATCTTTATAATAAGCGTTTATGTATGCGTAATCATCAACATGATCAAATTTTTTAGATCTTACTATAGCTGCAGCTTTAACATTGGACATTTCCCAATAAGGTCCTGTCATAAATTGACTTCCTGTCGTTTTGCCCATCTCTGACATTGCTTTCCTTGCTGCTGCTAAAGCAGCAGTTTCAGTTTTAGTACCTGCTGATAAATCAGCTAATTGTGCTCTAAGAGATAACGCATCTAATCCTGCTAAACTTTCTGCTTTATCAGCAAAAGTTGGTACCTCTTTTAATATTGATGTTACTTTACTTTTAACAGCGGTATATTCAGGATTTTCTTTAGACATTATCTCACTGTATTTTGTTTTAGCTTCTTCAACTTGACTTATTACGCTTTCTTTAACTTGATTATTTATTTCTCCATTAACAGAGATGCTCTCCATCTGTGCGGTACGTATTTGACCCTGTAACTCGTATGTTGTTTTAAAATCCATAACTTCTGGATTGTTTTTATAAACGTCTGATTTTTGCGCATATAAGCTTTCTGCAGTTTTCGTTACATCGTTAATCTGTTTATCCAGATTAACAATTTGTCCAGCAGCTTTATTCATTTCTGGTGTGAATGCACTCATATCCTGTTTAACACCTTGCAAATTTCTTCCATTCATAAATGCTACACTTCCATTTCGTAGACTCGATATTTTGTCAAACGCAGCAGTTCTTGCCTCTGGAGATAAAGCATTAAATGCAGCGCTTGGTCCTGATGTAGTGCCCGGAGTATTGCCGGCTCCATAAACAGCTGCATAAGCATCGGCCATGGCCTTGTTATATGAAGAGTAGTATTCACTCCTTACATCGCTATATTTCGAATTTATTTCGGTTTTTAATGAGTTGTTGGAATTTATTTGATCATTTATTTTGGCTACTTCTTTACTAATTTTTTCCCTTCTTTGTTTGTCTAGTTCGACTATTTCATTATATTGATTTTGTTTTTGATTAATTTCATTGGTTAAATCATTTAATTTAGCGCCAAGCTCTCCACTTAAAACTTTATCACGTTCGGCTTCGAAAAGTGCTTGTTCTGCTGACCCTTTATAATAAGATCCATTTTGTAACATTCTCGTATTCAAAGATGCTAAGGGCTCGAATTCCTTTGCTTCTTCTTTAAGTTTTTCATTCCAATCTTTATTCATCGTCTCAACATTTAAAGACGCTAGAATAGCTGCTTGTTCTGCTTTTTCTTCTATCATCATAACTCTAAATTCTGCTGCGGTGGGAACGTCTACAACCCATTCTTTACTCTTTGATAATCCTGTATAAATTTCTTTAAAAACATCACCTTGCGTTTCCCAATCATCTTTATTAACTGCATCGATACCTCTTTGAATAGCATCTTGAGATAGACCAGCGTAAGTTCCATATCTCTCAATATCAAATGCCCTTGCTTTTCTCGGGTCTGCATCTAAAATTACTCCAACTTCTCTCAATGAAAACTCCATTTCCTCCTCGAAGTATTCACTTTCTATATCTCCAAGTGCAGAATAATATCTCTCCAAAGCTTCAACTTCTTTATCTATAGATTTTTCAAATTTTGCCTCAATAAAATCTTTTTCACGAGTTACTTGGCTAAGTTGTTGATTTAATACTTGATTAGTTTTTGAAAGATCATTGTTTAACAAACTATCAAGTTGTGATTGTTTTGCGTTAACTGCAGCAAATGTATTATTTAATTGTTTTTGAGAATTTGCTATGTCAGATGATATTTTATTTAATGCGTTTCTTTCAACATTTATTTCAAGATTAAGCTTTGAAATATCTTCTTTTAATGAAGCAGATTTTTTTTCAACTTCTGAAACTTCACTTGCTATATTATCAAGTTCACCTTTTAATTTATCTGATATTTCAATTGATTTTTGTGTTTCTAAATTAGTTAAATCTACTGTACTTAACTTTTCAATTTCAAGGTTATACTGAGCAGTCAATAATGACTTTCTTTCATTTAAAGTTTCTAGTTCAACACTCACAGGACTCAGCTGACTATTCAAAAGTGATAACTCATTTTTTTTACTTTCAATTAAAGCAGCGTTTTTTTGGAACTTCTCCTCTAACTCTGCCATCCTAGAGTTTACAGCTTTATCAGCAACTACTTCTTTACCATCGTATGATAAGATTGACCCTGTATAAGAGTTTGCCCAATCTTGTTTAGTCCACGTTTCAATTTTTTTATCTTTATCTAAAACTATATCAAGTTGAATGGTGTTTACTCCTAACTCATTAAGCTTTTCCGAAATAGAAACTGTATCAATTCCTTTTAAATTAATTTCTATTAAATTAGACTTGAACTCTTTTTCTTTTACTGCTTTGGAAGATTTCATTTGAGCTGTTAATTCATTCACAGTATCCATATCTTCTTTTGATATCGCAGAAGTATCTATTTTGCTCATATCAGAGCTAAATTCTTGAGGAATAATGCTTTCAACGTCAGCTAAGGATCTTTCGACAAACTCTAAAGTTTTAAGTGCGTCTTCAGTATTATCATTATTGATAGCCTCTTGAGCAATAGCTGTTGCTTTATCAATCTCTTTAAATGCTTCATCAATAATTTTAGATTGTTCTGTGGAAGCAGTTGAAACTTTATCAAACTCTTCTCTTGCTTCACTAATCGCGTCGTTAAATTCCGATAAATCTTCAACAGAATAAGACTTAGATAAGGTAAAAAATAGAATTACAAATATAATAGTTAAAATTCTATTCAACTGGCTTTTCATTTTCATCCTGTTCTAAATCCTCTTGTAATTTTTTCCTCAAATTAGCTACTTGCGATTTATAATTAGCTAATTTTTCTTGTCTTTGTTTTAAATCTCGAGCCACTTTCTTGTTTTTAACACCTGTTCCAAGGCTTAAAAACTCTCCAAGTAACCAAAATTTTTTTATAGCTTCTTTCGATGGTGTTTCCATGTTCATGCCTAAAGCTTCTCTCATAGCTTTTCTGCCTTTATTAACTCCAAATAAAGATCGAATTTCTTTTTCGTCCTTTCTCTTAAAAATTTTTTTTGCACCAATGTAATCATCCTTTTTATATCTTTCGATAGATTTTCTAGCATACCAAGTTTAATATTTTCGGTCTCTTCAATAAATGTCCAATTACTTCTCAAAAAATCTTTTCTATAAATATAAACTTCAGGTTTAATAGATCTTTTAATATTTTTAAAAAATAATTTGAATAAATCTAAAAGTGGTAAAAGTTTTTTTTCTTTTATTTGAGTAATATTTGTCTTATTAATATTTTGAACTTGTTTTCTACAAACTTTATTATTACATTCCACGTAATTAGTTGCGTCGTCAATATCACTAATATCTAAAAAAACAATTACATGTTTAATCTTTAATCCATTTTGAATATGATATTTAATTTTATTTTTATAAATTATAGGACTGTAAGAAGAGACACCCATGTTATAAACTCTATCGTTTAACTTAGATGATAACATTCCAGCAAATGTTTTATAATATTCTAAACCTATACCCTCAGTAAAACTATCACCAATTAAAATAATATCTTTTTCGTTGTTATTTTTTTCACTACAGTATTTTCTAAATCCGTGAACATCAGTACAAGTATAGTACTTATTTTTTCCCCAAGTTGTGAGAAATTTAGCATTTTCTTTCAAAGAATGGTGATAAAAATCATTTTTAATTCTATATTTTTTTTCCTCATTTCTTTTTTTTTGATTTCTCTCTATCTTTTTTTCCTCTGAAAGAATTATTTCTTTTTTATGTAAAAAATCTAAAATTTTGTTACCAAAAAACCAATCAATAGACAGAAATAAAAAAAATGATATCAAAAAGATTTTGAAAAAATTCCTCATAAATAATCATATATAATTATTAATACAATGAAAATTATATTAATTAAAAATCCGGTGCCCTCACACGGACTCGAACCGCGAACCTATTGATTACAAATCTTCAAGCAAGGTATATTATTCTTTCTATTATCATTGAAAATAAAGGATAGTGGAGTCATCGGTCAAGAGGTTTATATTCGGACACCACATAGACACCGCAATCCATTTGAGATAGAATTAAATCATGAAAATTTGGGTTTATACCCTGGTAATAACTTGTTTGATTTCAAATAGCTTAATAGCTGATACTTTAGTTCAAAAAAAGAAAGATTTAAAAAAAGCCTTTGAAGCAGGGGCTATTACTAAAATTGAATATAATAGAGCAAAAGATTTTATAGAGAATTCAGAAGAAAAAAAGCAAGAAGAAAAATCTAAGAAAACTTTAAATTTAATTACACAAAAAAAAAAACCAAAAGAATTAATTAATAAACTTCTAAAGGAGAAAGACGAAGAAGAAATTACATTGAAAAAGATAGAAGAATTAGGAAAGACAGTTAAGTTTGATAATACGTATTATCCTGACTCGATGCTTAAAATAT
>CABZCD010000022.1 GCA_902524105.1 uncultured Pelagibacteraceae bacterium
TTGGAGAAACTCAAAAAGAAATGTTCGAAACAGTTAAAAATATCACTGAAAAAATGCCAGTTAATAAACCCAGGTATTTAATGGGGGTGGGTACACCTTCAGACATATTGGGAGCGGTTAGTGAGGGTGTCGACATGTTTGATTGTGTTATGCCTACAAGGTCAGGTAGAACAGGATTAGCTTTTACTTGGGGCGGAAAAGTAAATCTTAAAAATTCTATATATAGCAATGACAAAACTCCTATTGATGAAAAATGCACTTTAAAAAATTTAAATTTATATTCTAAAAGTTATTTGAACCATTTAATAAAAACTAATGAATTGTTGGCATCTATGCTGATTTCTTTACACAATGTTTATTTTTACCAACAATTTATGTATGAAATTAGGAAAAGTATTAAGAGTCGCACTTTTAGTAAATTTTATAACAAATATATCAAACTATTTAATAAATAAATTTTATTGAATTTTAAATCATTTATATGTAAAAGAAATTTCTTTGGGCCCTTAGCTCAGTTGGTAGAGCACCTCCCTTTTAAGGAGGGTGTCGATGGTTCGAGTCCATCAGGGCTCACCATATCAGCTTTAAGTTGATATTGGTGGATATTTAATTATCACTTCTCTAATCCAGTTTTCCAGGTTTTCAATTCTTTTTTGACTTGATGGATGAGTACTTAGAAATACTGGAGGTTCTTTACCCTTATTCTTTTGAGCCATTCTCTCCCATAACTTCACTGACTCTCTAATATCGTATCCTGAAAGTGATGAAAAAATTAATCCTAAATAATCTGCTTCTGTTTCTTGTTTTCTTCCAAAAGGATTCATAATTCCTAATTGAAATATGTCTAAACCTGTGTTTTGACCTACTGTATTCCGCGTTCTATTAATGGCGCCTCCTAAAAAAACATCTGCAACTTGTGTTCCAATATTAATAGTCATAGCTTGACTAGCTCTTTCAACAGAGTGCCTAGCTACTGCATGAGCTATTTCATGACCCATTACAATCGAAAGAGCATCAGTATTTTTTGTAACTTTTAATAAACCTGTATAAACAGCTATTTTACCACCAGGCATACACCAGGCGTTTACAACTTTATCGTTGTCAACTAAGACATAATCCCAGCCAAATGAAGCGGTTGGATCTTTTTCACCTTTATTTAAAAAAAAAGCTGTAACAGATTTTTCTATTCGTCTTCCAATTTCTTTTATCTCTTTAAGCTGACTACCTTTACTTATTAATTTTGCTTTATTTTTAAATTGTGCATATGCCTGAGCAGCTTGCCTGTTAATAGTTGTCTCTGGGATTAAACTTAATTGTTTTCGTTCAGTGATAGGAACCGTTGAGCAAGAGGGCATTAATAAAGAGCAACATCCACAGCCAAATAAGCCAAGAAATTTTCTTCTATTTATGATATATTTCATAAGATTCATGATTTTAGATAATAAATTACTAATTGCAATTTTTATATTAATAATAATTTTTATAGTATACTCGAGTTATAGCTAATGACAGAAAAACGAAAGAAAAGATCAATTTTTTCAAGACTAAGAAATTACTTTTTTGCTGGGGCAGTGGTTCTCGTACCAATAGGAATAACACTCTACTTGTCTTTTTTTATAATCAAGGTTTCTACTAAATTAATTCCTAAAGAGTTAAATCCTAACAGTTACTTAAATTTTGAAATACCTGGAATAGAAATTATTATAGCTATTTTTTTAATAACGTTTATAGGCTGGCTATCATTATCTTTTTTAGGAAAAAAAATTTTTGAATTAATAAATAGAATTTTAAAAAAAATACCTATTTTAAGGACTATTTATTCAGCCATCAATCAAATGACTGAAAGTTTAACTAAAAGTGATAACAAACAGAAAAGTGTTGTTCTGCTAGAATATCCTAAAAAAGATGTATGGGCAGTTGGTTTTGCGACAAAAGAAAATAAAGGAATTATAAACGATAAAATTGGTAACGAACTTATTAACGTATTTGTACCAACAACACCTAATCCAACAAGTGGATTTTTATTAATGGTACCAAAAAAAAATTTAATATTTTTAGATATTAGTTTTGAACAAGCGTCTAAATTTATTGTGTCTGCAGGAACATCTGATATTGATTAGTCATTTTTGGTATATAATATTTCAGCTTTATCATTTAATTTTAATAGAAAATTAAATTTATCAAGATTATCATTTTCTATTTCTTTCAAATAATTTTCAGCATAAATGAAAAGATCGCCATGATTTACGGGATCAGCAATTTTGAAAAATTTTTCTCCACTTTGCTGGTAACCAATAATGTCACCAAAACCCCTCATTTTCATATCCTCTTCTGCAATAAAAAAACCATCACTTGATTTTTTTAAGATTTTTATTCTTTGAATACTATTTTTTGAAAGATTATCTTTAAATAGTAAAATACACTTACCTTGTTTGGATCCTCTTCCTACTCTACCACGCAATTGATGTAATTGAGCGAGACCAAATTTATTTGCATTTTCAATAATTATTAAATTTGCATCAGGAAAATCGATCCCTACTTCAATTACAGTAGTAGAAACTAAAATTTTTGTTTTTTTTTGTAAAAATTTTTCCAATTTAAAATCTTTTTCTTCTTGTTTAAGTTCACCATGTAAAATATCAGTTTGTGATGGAAATTTTTTTTTTAACCATTTGTATCGATTAGCAACAGAGGAATAATTCAAAATTTGAGAGTCATTTATTAAAGGGCAAACCCAAAATATCTGATTGTTTTTAGACAATTCTTTTTTAATAATTTCTACTAATTCATCAATTTTTTTTTCTGGTTTTGAATATGTTAATATCGGCAATCTGTTTTTTGGTTTTTCTATCAGTCTTGAAACATCCATATCACCATAAATAGTTAGCATCATAGTACGTGGTATTGGGGTAGCTGACATTAATAAGACATCACAATTTTTACCTCCTTTTTGTGCCAGAGACATTCTTTGTCTTACTCCAAATTTATGTTGTTCATCAATTATAATGTATCCTAAATTTTTAAATTCAATTTTTTTTTGAAAAAGGGCATGAGTCCCTATTAAAAAATCAATTTCTCCTTTTTTAAGTTTCTCAAGTATTTTCTTTCTTTTTTTTAATTCAGTTTTTCCAGTTAAAATTTCTATTTTAATTTGTGTCTTTTCAAATATTTTTTTTGCTAAATTAAAATGTTGTTTAGCTAAAATAGATGTGGGAGCCATTAAAGATGTTTGAAAACCAGTTTCCAAAACATTTGCAGATGTTATTAAAGAAACTATTGTTTTGCCTGAACCAACATCTCCTTGCAAAATTCTGAACATTTTTTTATCAGATTTAAGATCATTGTTTATTTCACCAATTACCTTTTCTTGATTTTGAGTTAATTTAAAATTCAAATTTCCCAATATATTAGTGGATAATGAATTATTAAAATTCTTATTTTCTTTTTTACTTTCTTTAAATTTTTTTCTATTTTTAGATAAAACTATTAAGTTAGAGACAATTTCGTCAAAAGCTAGTCTTCGTAAATATATATTGTTCACATCATTTTTAGTTTCAGAGTTATGAATCTTTAGTAAAGATTCTTTCCAAGATTTAAAGCCGAATTTTTTGAGTGTTTTTTCATTGTACCATTCATCTAGATCTGGAAGATTGGTAATTACTTTTTCAATAATTTTTCTATAAGATTTTTCATTTAAACCTTCTGTCAAAGAATATTTTGCTATATTTTTTTTTACATAATCAATTTTTTCAACTGAAGTTATGTAATCTGGATTAGTAATTTGAAATTTATTTTTGTAATAGTTTATTTTCCCGCTTAGCAATACCCATTCATTTATGGGTAAGACAGCCTTGATATAGTTTTCCCTACTATTAAAGAAAACGACATCAATTTTACCAAAATCATCTTCACATATGACTTTGTTTGGTAAATTTCTTATTCTAGGAAAATTATATTTTTTAACTTTTACCTTTAATGTTTGTATTTTGCCAACTTCTAACTTGTTTAAAGTGACCATTGAAGATCGATCTGTTGATGAATATGGAAAATGCCAAAGTAAATCATTAATCTTTTCAATTCTTTTATTTTTTAAATATTTACTTAATTTGGGACCTACACCTTTTAAAAAAGATATATTCTTAAACAGATCATCTTTGTTTTTAAAAATTTCCATAGATAATATATAATACATTAATAAAATGAATGAATTAGAAACTTTAAAAAAAAAAATTATTTACAGAGCAAATTATCGCGGAACTAAAGAGATGGATATATTGCTTAGCAAATTTGTTGATAAATACATTAATTCTTTCTCAAAAGATGAACTTGAAGAACTATATAATTTTTTAAATTTGGAAGATGAAATTATTTATAACTTTTATCAAACTAAAAAAATTGGAAGTGAGATCAAAATTAATAAAGTCTTAGAACTTTTTGGTAAATTCAAAATATAATGGCGGAGAGGGTGGGATTCGAACCCACGAACGAGTTGCCCCGTTGCTGGTTTTCAAGACCAGTGCTTTCAACCGCTCAGCCACCTCTCCTAAATGAGAAACGTATCAAACTAATACTATTATTAAGAAAAAATAACAATATTCTTATTTATTTTTCAAATACTAGTCTAAATAAATTATTTATGATAACTAACAAAATGGCTAAATTCTTAATTAAATTAATTTTAATATTCTATTCTTTTTCTTTTTTTGCACAAGCTAATGCATCAGATGATAAATTTGAAATCTGGTTAAAAAATTTCAAAAATATAGCAAGAGATAAAGGTGTCTCTGAAAATACAATTAATGATACATTGCAAAATGTGAAGTTTTTACCAAAAGTTATTGAATATGACAGATATCAACCTGAGTTTTATGAAGATACTCATACATACATAAGTAAAAGAACCAATAAAAAAAAAGTTAAAAAAGGTCTGTCATTATATTCAAAAGAAAAAAATTTAATAAATAAAATTGAAAATAAATTTTTAGTAGAAAAAGAATTACTATTAGCTTTAATGGGGATTGAAACAAATTTTGGAAATTATCTTGGCAAAATGGATATTTTATCATCTTTAGCAACCTTAAGTTTTGATAAAAGAAGAAGCGCCTTTTTTACAAATGAACTAATAACTTTGTTAAAACTAATTGATAATAGGGTAATAGATAAAAATATTTTATTTGGGTCGTGGGCTGGAGCATTTGGAAACTTTCAATTTATGCCTTCAACTATAAAAAATTATGCTATTGATTTTAATAATAATTCGAATATAGAACTTAAAAAAATTGACGATTCATTTGCATCTGCGGCAAATTATATTAAAAAAATAGGCTGGAAAACTAATTCACCTTGTTTTGTAAAAGTTGAACTAAAGGAAAGTGTTCCAAAGATATATTTAAATACCTCAGCAAGGAAATTAAAAAATAAGAAAAAAGTAAAATATTTAAAAAAGTTTTTAAAAAATCCTGATAATTATTCTTCTTATGATAATATGATAGGTGCAATAATCACTCCCGACAAAGACATTATTCCAGGCTCTAGCAACCTGAAACCTGCATATATTGTTTTTAGTAACTATGAGTTAATTTTAAAATGGAACAGATCATTAAGATTTGCACTTGCAGTTTGTACTTTAAAGGACAAATTTAAAAATGAAATATAGTTATTTAATACCGTTATTTCTTTTATTATCGTGCACTTCAGTAAGCGTAAATAAATATGAAAAACCAGTTTTTAACTCAAAAGGTTTTGCTTATATTTATTCAATAGATGATTATGAAAATAAAATTATTAAAAGAAAGATCGATAATAATTTGCCTCTTGTGGCTCATAAAAACATTCAAAGAGGTGTTTTGCTTAAAATTACCAACCCTAGAAATGGAAAAAATATAATTTTAAAAAATTCATTTAAAGTAAATTATCCTGATTTTTATAAAGTTTTAATAACAGAAACTATTGCAGATAAAATTGGGTTAAACGATGATTTTCCATATGTTGAAGTAGAAGAGGTTAAAAAAAATAAATCATTTATTGCAAAGAAAGCCGAAATGCATGAAGAAGAGAAACAATTACACACAAAGGCTCCAGTAGAAAAAGTCAAGATAAGCAACATAGGAAAAACAACATTAAAAACTGTTAATAAAGAACCAAAATTTGTAATTATATTAGGAAATTTTTATAATTTAGAGTCTGCTCAGATTTTAAGAAAAAGGGTTAAAACAGAATCGGAGATGCTCAAAAATAAGAAAATTTCGATTATAAAAAAGAATAAACACAATTTTGAGGTTTTTTTAGGTCCATATAAGACTATAAAAATGATGAAAAATGATTACATTGCTTTAAAGCTAATAAATTTCGACGAAGTAGACGTAAAAATATATGAATAAAATTTTAATAAAATTTATAACTCTTTATTTTATTTTAACAGTTAACCTAATCTCAAATCCTAAGGTAGATGTAAAAACTGCTATTTTACTTGATCACGACTCAAATAAAATAATTTATGAACTGGAACCTGATATGAGTATTTATCCTGCTTCAATGACTAAAATTATGACAACAATAATAGTATTTGATTTATTAAAAGATAATAAGCTTTCTTTAGACGATAAATTTATTATTTCAGAAAAAGCTTGGAGATTATCTCAAAGCGGATATTCATCTATGTTTCTTATGATCAATGACGAAGTATCAGTAGAAGATTTGTTAAAAGGCATAATAGTTGCTTCTGGTAATGATGCGTGTGTTGCAATAGCCGAAGGTATAGCTGGTTCAGAAGAAAATTTTGCAGATATTATGAATGAAAAAGCGAGTGAAATAGGTATGACAAATACAAATTTTGCAAATTCATCAGGAATCAATGATCCTGACAATTATTCAACTGTCAGAGATATAGCTATAATGTCTCAATATTTAATAAAAAACCATCCTGAATATTATGAACTATTTAAAGAAACAAAATTTACATGGGATAGAACTGGCGGCGATCCGATTACTCAAGGTAATAGAAATCCTTTATTATATAAAAGAGTTGGAGTAGATGGTATTAAAACTGGATATTTAGCAGTGGAAAAATATTCTTTAGCAAGTTCGATGAAAAGAGATCAACGAAGATTAATTGCTGTAGCTAGTGGTTTTCAAACAAAAAATTCAAGATCAATTGGATCTTTAAAAATTTTAAGTTGGGGCTTTAGAAATACCGACACTTTTCAAATTTCAAAAAAAAATGAAACTGCTTTTCCAGTTAAATCATGGTTAGGAAAAAAAACAGAGATAAATGGTGTTACTAAAGAAGATGTGTTTTTAACTTTAATGAAAAAAGAGGCAAGAACTTTAAAAGTTTTTTTAAGATATAACGGACCGATAAAAGCACCAGTAGAAAAAGATCAAAAGATAGGGAATATCGAAGTATATGTTAAAGATGATCTAATAAAAAATATCCCAGTTTTCTCATCTGAAAACGTAGACAAAGTAAATGTTTTCAAAAGTTTATTTATGTCACTAAATTACTTGATTTGGGGTGATGTATAAAAAGAGTTTTTTTATTGTTTTTGAGGGTATTGAAGGTAGTGGAAAATCTTATCAAGCTAAAGTTTTATATAATAAGTTAAAAAAAATAAATAAAAAAGTTATTCTTACCAGAGAACCTGGTGGGACTAAAAGTGCTGAAATTATTCGTAAGATTATATTAAAGGATTATTTTGAAAAGAATAAAAAAATTAAATTTGATAAATACACTGATACATTGCTTTATTTAGCAGCAAGAAATGAACATATTAAGAATAAGATAGCACCAGCTATAAAAAGTAAAAAAATAATTATTTGCGACAGGTTTATTGACTCAACTTTAGCATATCAAGTTTATGGTAAAAATGTTTCATTTAAATTTATAAACTTCATTCATAAAAAAATACTTGGTAATATAAAACCAGATTTGACATTCATTCTAAAAGTAAAAAAATATTCTTTTTTAAAAAGATTAAGAAAAAGAAAAACAAAAAATAGATATGATAATTTCCCAGTTAAATTTTATCTCAAAGCACAGAAAGATTTTTTAAGAATATCAAAAAAAAAGAAAAATTACATAGTTTTAGATTCATCAGATAACTCACCTATATTACAAAAAAAAATATTTCAAGTAATAAAAAATAGAATTAAAATCTAATGATTACAAAAACAGATAATTATTTACCATCAAAAAATTTATATGGTTTAGGCAAATACTTATCAAATTTCATGACACTCATTGATAACGATAAACTACCTAAAGTTCTCATGTTTTCTGGTAAAAAGGGACAGGGTAAATTTACTTTATCATATCATTTGATGTCTTATTACTTTGACAAAAAAAATTATGATCGAAATTCTCAGAGTGTTAAAATTGAAAATAAAATATTTAATAATATTCAAGAAAATAATAATTCAAATGTATTTTATTATAATTGTAGCAATAATAAAGTAAAAATTGACGATATAAGAAAACTAAGAACAGATATACAAAAATCATCTATAAATAATATGTATCGATTTATAATATTTGATGATGTTGAATATTTAAATAATAATTGTGTAAATGCTCTCTTGAAAACTATAGAAGAACCTATAGAAATAAATCATTTTGTTTTGATAAACAACCAAAATAAAAATATTTTAGAAACCTTAAAATCTCGCTCAATTGAAATTTTATTTTTTTTGAATAAGTTAGAAAAAATTAATATCATCAAAAAATTACTAAAAGATTTTAAAATTGAAGAAAAAATTGATTTGTCAAATACATCTTTAACTCCAGGTAATTATATAAAATATAATAATATTATTACGGATGATAAAATTAATATAAATGATAAACTAATTGATAATATAAAAAAATTATTCAAGCTTAATATATTAAAGAAAGATATTGAGTATTTAAATTTTGCAATCTATTTGATTAATCAGTATTATTTTAATAAATCAAAAGATAAAATATCTCAAAACAATGTTTATAATGATAAAAGAACAAAAATTATAAAAAGAATATACGACTCAAATAATTTAAATTTAAATCAAGTAAATTTGATTGCAGAATTGGAAAATTATATTTAGTGACTACAAAAAATTATTATATAACTACTCCAATATATTATCCATCAGGCAAACCACACATGGGGCATGCTTATTCGAGTATAATAGCAGATGTTATTGCTCGTTATAAAAGATTAGAAGGGTATAAAGTTCATTTTTTAACTGGTACAGATGAACATGGTTTAAAAATACAAAGAGAGGCAGAAAAAAACAAAAAAGAAACACAATTATTTTGTGATGAACTATCAAAAAAATTTAAAGAACTAACTAAAATTTTAAATCTTTCAAACAATGACTTTATTAGAACAACAGAAAAAAGACATTATAAGTCAGTTGAAAATTTATGGAATAAATTAGTACAATCCGG
>CABZCD010000023.1 GCA_902524105.1 uncultured Pelagibacteraceae bacterium
CCTGTACAAAAAAACAAAATTAAAGAGGTGGTATCAAAAAAACCAGATCCAGTTTCTCCGCCAGTTACTCAATCTACATCAGGGGTAAAATTAGCTAGTCCTAAAGTCAGAAAATTTGCAAGAGAACTTGGCGCAAATGTAACTCAAATACAAGGTTCGCAGAGATCAGGGAGAGTAACAGAAGATGACGTAAAAAAATTCGTAAAGTCTCAAGTGTCTGTAAATCAAGGTAAAATTGAACCAAAAAAATATAAAGATGAATATTCGCATGAAGAGTTTGGAGAAATTGAGATTAAAGAAATGCCAAGAGTAAAAAAGCTTTCAGGGCCTCAACTAGTAAGATCTTGGACTGAAATACCGCATGTAACTCAACATGATGAAATTGATATTACGGAAATGGAACAATTCAGAACATCGTTATTTGATCATTTCACCGGAGAAAAAATTTCTGTAACACCTTTAGCTTTTATAACTAGGGCAGTAGTTAACGCTTTAAAAGATTTTCCAAATTTTAATTGTTCCATTGATCCTGAACAAAATAAAATATTTTATAAAAAGTACTATCACGTTGGTTTTGCAGTGGATACGCCTCATGGATTAATGGTTCCAAAGTTAAGAGATGTTGACCAAATGAATATAAAAGAAATAGGAGATGAGTTAAGAAGAGTAAGTAGAGAGTGTAGAGATTTAAAAATTAATAAAAAAGAATTTTTTGGCGGATCAATGACTATTTCAAGTTTAGGGGGAATAGGTGGAACTTTTTTTACACCTATAATTAATCCGCCTGAAGTAGCTATTCTAGGAGTTGGAAAAAGTTTTGATAGGCTTGTTAAAATTAAAGGCCAAATAGTTTCAAGAAAAATTTTGCCAATTTCTTTATCTTATGATCACAGAATAATAGATGGTGCTGAGGGTGTAAGATTTTGTGTTCATTTGAACAAAAGCTTAGGTAAAGATTTTGCTTTCAAGCTTGCCGTTTAATTTAAATTACAATAATAAAGAGCATGAGTAAAAATTTCATCGCTTTAACTTGTGCTATTACTTGCTCTTTTTTGTGGGGCACAGCTTTTATAGCACAAGATACTGGAATGGATTACATTGGACCTTGGACTTTCTCAGCTGCAAGATTGCTTTTAGGTTTTTTTGCTTTATTGCCTTTTTTTTTTATTTTTGAATTTAAAAAAATAAAGAAAATCAAATCGAATTTTAAAATCATTATTTTTAATATGCTTTTGTTAGGATTTTTTTTAGCAGGAGGAAATATATTCCAACAAATTTCTCTAATATATACAGATGTAGCTAACTCAGCAGTATTCACTGTTTTATATGTAGTGATAGTTCCAGTATTAGCTTATTTTCTTTTTTCAAAGAAAATACATAAATCTGTTTGGCCTGCTGTCATTATGTGTTTACTAGGAGGTTTGCTTTTAAGTGAATTAAATAATTATAGAGTAAGACTTGGAGATTCCCTTGTCGTAATTGGAGCTTTTTTTTGGGCACTTCATATTGTCTACGTATCAAAATTTTTAAAGATATTTAATTACCCGATAACTATAGCTGCGTTTCAATGTTTAATCGCAGCAATGTTTTCGGCTGTGCCTGCAATTTCAATTGAATTCATTTCTTTTAAACTTTTGTCTTTGGAGGCTGGTGAGCTTTTATACGCTGGTGTTCTATCAAGTGGCTTAGCATTTTTACTTCAAATTATAGCGCTACAACACCTATCACCCGCACCTGCCGCAATAATTTTCTCTCTAGAAGGAGTATTTGCATCTGTAGCGGCATGGATTTTACTAGATCAATATCTTAATGAGTTCAAAGTTTTAGGGATTATAATAATATTGTCTGCGGTTATTTTCTCTCAACTTGCACCAATTTATGGTAAAAAAATATATGGACGAAACTAAAAAAGGTTTTATGCAAAATATCGGTGATCTTTCTTTTAAAAAGATAGACGAAACTAATTACGAATTTAGCATTAAAGTAGAGGAAAAATTTCTTAATACAGGCAAAATCGCTCATGGGGGTTTTATTGCAACTATAGCTGATACTGGTATGGGAAATGCTGCTCACATAGCAGCTGGTAACACACGATCAGTAACAGTAAATTTAGATATAAAATTTATCTCTGCTGGCAAACAAGGTGATGTTCTCGTAGGAAAAGTAGAAATACTTAAAAAAACAAAAACTTTAGTTTTTATAAATTGTAAGATCTTAAATTCTAAAGGAATAGTTGCTACAGCATCAGGAACCTGGAAAATACTATTGTAATATTTTCTATGCGTTTAGTGTATTTAATCTCAATTTTTTTAGCGAGTTTTAACTTAGCTAATTCATCTGAATTTTTTAAAGATATAAGTAATCAAATTTTAAATCAGGGTGACAGACTTAGTTACGGAGTGGCAGTCTCCGATACGAATAATGACGGTAATTATGAATTTATTGTAACTGGATTTGGTAATAAAAATTTGGCTTTATCCTCTGCTAATGGACAATTAATCAATGTAGCAAAGAGTAAAGTATTTACAGATAGAGAGAAACTAACGATAGGTGTTGCATCGTGTGATATTGACGGTGATGGTTTCGAAGAAATCTATTTTTTAAATACTGATACTTATAGCGGAGTAAAAAGATATTCTGACCGATTAATTGATTTAAAAAATAATAAATATATTGATTTGTTTGAACAAGAAATTAATAAAGAAAATCTAAATTTAACTGCCGGAAGATCAGTTGCATGTGTTGATAGAAAAGGTGATGGCATGTATGGTTTTTATGTTGCAAATTATGGAGGTCCGACTAGATTTTACGAGATGTCTAATAAAAAAATTATTGATAAAGCAAGTGAGTTAGGATTAGATAAAATTACTGGTGGTCGCTCTGTAGTTTCAGGGCATATTTTATCAAACAAAATTGATATATTTGCTGCAAACGAGAGAGGGAGTAATTTTCTTTATAAAAATGTAGATGGAATTTATTTTGATATGGCAGCATCTCAAAGAGTTCTGGATACATATCAAAATGGTCGGGGAACTGTTCTCTCAGATATTTTATATAGAGGAAATTTGGATATTATTAATGGAAACTGGGATGGCTATCATAGATTATTTGTTAAAAGAGAAAATTTCTTTGAAGATATTGCAACTTCACCGTTCAATACTCCGTCAAAAATAAGAACAGTAATTTCTGCCGATTTTGATAACGATGGTTTTGATGAAATATTTATGAATAACATTGGTGAACCTAATAAACTGTTTAAAATTTTAAATAACGGAAAAGTGAGAGAAATTTCAATTAAAACTGCATTAGAACCAAATGGACTTGGAACAGGTGCAGCAGTTGCAGATATAGATAATGATGGAGTACTTGAGTTGTTGATTTCTCATGGAGAAGTCGGTCTTCAAAAATTAACTTTATACAAGGCTAATATCGATAAAAAAAAGAACTTTATTAGAATTAAACCATTAAATAAAAATGGTGCGCCTGCAAGGGGTGCAACGGTTACCTTAATTTCAAATAAAAGAAAACACGCGAAAACTATTGACTCTGGATCAGGTTATTTATGTCAGATGGAGCCTGTCGCACATTATGGCATAAGAGATAAAGAAGAAGATTTTTTAGTCAAAATAAGATGGACTAATGGAGAGGAAAGTACTTATAAAATTAATGAAGTTGGTAAAACTTACACCTATACCCAAAAGTAACTTACCTAGCCATTTTTATAAATATGTCACCCATTCCCATGTTTAGTTTATCGACAGGAATTTGATTTTTAAAAGCACAAAATTTTCCTGTCATTTCATTATTACTTATAGCGGATAAATCCTTTGCCTTACATTTATTAGCTGAGTGTAGTAAACCAACTACTAGTTGATTATCAACTATAAATACTTCATCTTTATTTAAATCATTATTTTTACAAAAATAATCTCTGTTAACTTCTTCAGGAAAATCTTTTTTTTGACAAGGATTTTTTATTAAAAGCAAATCAATATTCTTTTTTCCGTCTTTGAATTTGTGATTAATAGTTTTTACTTTCACGTAATTCATTAAATCACATGAACACGGTAAACAGCACTGATAAATATTTCCACAAGTTTGTTCATTGTTTTTTGAATTTTTTACATTAATAAATACAGGTTTTTGACCAGGATTAATTAATGATCCTGAAACCGGGCAATAAAGTTTGTTATATTCAATAAATTCTTGGTAAGTTAAATTTTGATCTATAAGATATTTAAAAAATCTTGGACCTGCAGCGTTTCTATTACTATCAGGAAAAATTTTCGGCCAATTAGTTACTAAATTTTCATAATAAAATTTTTTTTGCTGAAAATTTACCTCTGCTGTTGAATTAAGTTGCAGTGGTAGAAAAAGTAATATGATTACAAATAAAAAGGTTTTCATTTATTACTCTGGTATAAATATTAAACAAAGACCATTATTGCAGTACCTTTTTCCATTTGGTCCTGGTCCATCGTTAAAAACATGCCCATGATGAGCGCCACATTTAGCACAATGATACTCAATTCTTTTCATGCCAAAGGAATAGTCAACTTTAGTTTTAAAAGCTCCAGGTATAGCTTCGTTAAAAGAAGGCCACCCTGTTCCACTGTCAAATTTTGAAACTGACTCGAATAATTTAGCATTACAATTTGCACAGTGATATGAGCCTTTACGTTTTTCAAAATTAAGTGGACTTGTACCAGCTCTTTCTGTCCCCTCACCAAACATTATTCTTTTTTGTTCTTCAGAAAGATTAGGGTTAATTATCTTTTTCTCAATAGATGACAATTTAAAGGGCAAAAATAAAGATGCGATGCTATAAAAAATTATTTTTATAAAGGTTCTTTTTTCCATAAATTTTATATAAACCTTTTTGATTTAAAAAAACTGCGCTTAAATGATGCTGGTTAATTTTTTTTTTGTCTAATTTTTGCAATGCCACAGTCTTTACATTTCACAGTCTCGGTAGAACCTGCTGCGCCAAAACCATATTTGGTATCAATAATATCGTATCTGTGAATTCCAATATAGCAGAACCATTTATAAATCTGCTTTAACATAATTTTTCATTAAAGTTTACGTCTATAATTATTATATCCAAAAATTAATAATAGTGAAAGAGCGAAAGGGTAAACAATAGCTTTATTTGGTCTATCAGGGTTTTCAATTTTAAAATTACTTATGATATCCCCCATCTGCATTCCTGACTTTTTGGCCTCCCCTTTCCAATTTAATTTATCTACAGTAAGTTGATCATTTTGATTGGACAAAGTTACACCGTATTGTTCTAGAGTATATTCTTTTTCAAATTTTCTTTTATCAATGACAAATAACTTATATCTTTCGCCGTACTCACTTAGTCTAGTCACTTTAATATGAACTTCTTTAGCTGGATCAAAAGAAAGATTTTGAATGGTTTCGGCTGAAAGTTTTTGCTCATTAAATTTTGGATAAAATTTACCCAAAACATAGTCAGGAGCTAAAAAAGATAAAGAGATAATTAGAAATGCTATAATTTCATACCATTTTAATTTATTTATAAACCATTGCTGAGTTGCAGCGGTAAAAACTAAAATTCCAATTAAAGATGTAATTATGACTATTAATGCTTGCCAAATGTTATCTACACCGATTAGTAAAAGTTCGTGATTGAATAAAAAAACTATAGGTAAAATACCTGTTCTTAAACTGTACCAAATAGCTTGTAGGCCAGTTCTGAGAGGATCACCTCCAGAAATTGCAGCTGCTGCATACGACGCCAAACCAACCGGTGGTGTTACATCAGCCATTAAACCGAAATAAAATACGAATAAATGAACGGCTATTAATGGAAAAATATAACCTGATGCATTTCCAACATCGACAAGAACCGTTGCCATGAGAGAAGCTACAACAACATAATTTGCCGTGGTAGGAAGACCCATACCAAGTAATAAACAGAGTATAATTGTGAGTAAAATTAAGATGATTACATTGTCTCTAGCTATTGTCTCTATGACTATAATTAGATTTGTACTTAAACCTGTTGAACCTACCGCTCCAACTATTATACCTGCTGTTGCTATTGCAATACCAACTCCAACCATATTGATTGCACCCTTTTGAAGTCCAACGATTGTTTGATTGTACCAGTCAGTTAGACCAGTTTTAAAGTCTGGGTTTTTAATTATGCGATTTACTAAATTTACTAAGATCAAAGATAAAGTTGCGTAAAAAATTGAGAATCCTGCTGTATATCTCATATAAACAAGTAAAAAAATTAGTACGAAAATTGGTATTAAAAAATGTAAACCAGCAAGAAAAGTTTTTTTTAAATGAGGAACATCAGCATCATCCATTCCTTTAAGACCTAATTTTAATGCCTCCAAATGAGATATATAAAACAGGGCAATATAAGAAATTACCGCAGGCAAGAAAGCGTGTTTAACTACTTCAAAATAAGTAACACCAATAAAACTTGCCATAACAAAAGCGGCTGCACCCATTACAGGTGGCATTATTTGACCATTCACTGAGGATGAGACTTCTATTGCTCCAGCTTTCTCTTGTGAGAAACCAGTTTTTTTCATAATCGGAATTGTAAATGTTCCAGTTGTAACTGTATTAGCGATTGAAGATCCAGAAATCATACCTGTCATACCCGAACCGAGAATAGCAGCTTTAGCTGGTCCTCCCCGCATTTTACCAACCATTGCAAAAGCTAAGTCTAAAAAATATTTTCCACCTCCAGCAGTTTCTAATAATGCTCCAAATAAAACAAACAAAAAGATAAAATCAACTGAAACACCAATTGGAATTCCGAATATCGCTTCTTGGTCAAACCATTGAAAACCTACTAATCTTTTTAGAGAGAGACCACCGTGAGAAATAATATCTGGTGCGTATTTTCCAAAATATGAAAAAAGTAGAAAACAAATTGCGATAATAACCAAAGGTAAGCCTATAGCTCTTCTCGTTGCCTCTAATAATATCAAAATACCAAAAGTACCAATAATTAATTCAATGGGAACTTTAAAGCCGAAAAATTCTTTCACTAGTAAAATTCCTCCCCTATTCACTAAATCGTCATAGAAAAAATAGATATAGAGACAACAAAAAGCTGCGACAAAACTAATTAAAATATCTAAAAAGGAAATTTTTTTTCCTCTTGCTATTGGAAATATTAAAAATGTTAGTGTAAGTGCAAATCCTAAATGAATTGCTCTAGCTGGCAAACCCTTGAACATGCCGAAATTAAACCAAAACGGAAATGGAGAAGCATACCAAAGTTGAAACAATGTCCAAATGATCGCTATCCCCATAACAATCTTTAAATGAAATCCAGATAAATCTTTAGTTGGAGAGATATCTTCGGAAATTTTTTGTTTAATACTGTCTTTTATATTTTGACTCATTAATAAGAAGATACAATATTATAAAAAAAAGGCCCAAAAAATATTGGGCCTTTTTAATTTAATTATGTAGTAAGATTACATTAATCCAGCTTCTTTGTAATACTTAATCGCTCCTGGGTGTAATGGAGCTGATAAACCATCAGCTATCATATTTTTCTTTTCAAGAGGTCCAAAAGCAGGATGTTGAGCTCTGAAATCATCAAAGTTTTCCATTACCGCTTTTGTAACTAAGTATACTAACTCTTCAGAAACATTAGCACTTGTAACAACAGTAGCTTTTACACCGAATGTTGTAGAGTCTTTTTTCTGATTTGAGTAAGTACCTGCTGGGATTACTGCTTTAGCATAATAGTCAGCTCCGTCAATTAAACCTTGAACTGGTGCACCAGTTAAATTAATTGGACTAGCTTTTGCTTTACAAGTTGCTGCTTGCTCCATAGCACCATTAGGAAATCCTACAGAATATCCGAATGCATCTATTTTGCCGTCGCAAAGAGCTTTTACTTGTTCAGAAGAAGTAAGTTCTGTAGTTGCTTTGAACATACTCATGTCTGCTCCCATAGCTTTCATTAACTCTTCCATAGTTCCTCTTTGACCAGAACCTGGATTACCAATGTTTACTGTTTTTCCTTTTAAGCCTTTAAAATCTTTTATTTTAGATTTTTTACTCGCCCAAATTTGGAAAGGTTCGTTGTGAACTGAAAATACAGCTCTTAAATCACCGAACTGTTTTCCTTCCCATTTGCTTGAACCGTTGTAAGCATGGAACTGCCAGTCTGACTGAGCAACACCAAATTGAAACTCTCCATCTTTAATTTGTCCAATATTATAGTTTGATCCACCCGTTGAAGGTGCAGTACATCTATATGCTTTAGCTGTACCTTTTTTTCTACCGTGATCAGCACTTATTGCAGATTTGTGTAACATTTTACAAATGGCGTTACCAGTTTGGAAATAAACTCCAGTTGGTCCACCAGTGCCTATAGTAAAGAATTCTGCTGATTTAGCGATTGGGCTCGCAAAAGCGAACATCACTAAAAACGCTGAAATCAATGACATTAGTTTTTTCATATGTACCCCCGTTTGTTAATACCCATAATTTAACTATGGATAAAGGTTGAGGTCAAAGAGAATCTTTATAGATTTTTAGCCCAATTTGATAATTTTTGAATACCCTCAACAACATTTGGTGCATACATTTCAATTATTTTATCACTTAAGAGTTTT
>CABZCD010000024.1 GCA_902524105.1 uncultured Pelagibacteraceae bacterium
TTTATTATTTTAAAGTTTTTTAATCTGTGAATATTTTTAAACTCAGGAAAAACTAAAATAAATATCTTTAATAATTCTTTGTTATCAATTATTTTAAAAAAATTTTTTAATTTAAGTATTTTTAATAATTCAGATAGAACTCTTTCTTTAGGAAGACTTTTAATACCGTTTAATTTTAATTTAATAGCTTGAACTGTTGACTGTTCTACAGACGAATTATATTGTATTGTAAATCTCAAAAATCTAATAATCCTAAGAAAATCTTCTTCAATTCTTGTTTGAGGATCTCCTATAAACTTTACTACATTGTTATTAAGATCATTAATTCCTTGTTGAGGATCAAATATTTTTCCTTTTTTGTTCAAGTATATTGCATTTATTGTAAAATCTCTCCTTTTGGAGTCTTCCCCCCAGTCATCAATATTTTCAATTTCAGCATGTCTACCATCTGTCTTAATATCTTTTCTTAAAGTTGTTAATTCAAATTTTTTATTATCTACAACTATTGTGACTGATCCATGTTCAAGGCCAGTTTCAATAATCTTAAATTTGGAGTTATGCAATTTTTTTTTTAGTTCATCAGGCGTAAAAATTGTGGCTATATCTATATCATCAACTTTTTTAGACTGTAAATAATTTCTCACACAGCCTCCAACAAACATAGCAACTTCCTTATTCTTTGACTCTCCATCTTCTAAGTTTTGAAACAAAAGTTTTATTTCTTTATTATTATAAAACGGAAAAAAATACTTATTTATATTTGAGATTAAATTGTTAATAATTTTTATCATTATTTTGGCTGGGGCACTAGGATTCGAACCTAGGATGGTGGTACCAAAAACCACTGCCTTACCGCTTGGCTATGCCCCAATTCTTTGCTTGATATATCATAAATAATTTAATTTAAATAGTTTTTGTAATAGCGCACCAATATTTGGGGTATTTTCTTTTCAAATAAGTGACGGCAAGTTTAGCTGTTTTTTTTGATCGAAAAACTCCATAACAAGCCGAGCCTGATCCGGTCATCCTTGAGAAAGCACAGCCTTTTTGATTGTTTATAGATTTAAGCAATTGGGAAATTTTTGGAAATTTTTTTTCAACTATTTTTTGAAGATCATTATGGTCTTTTTTAATTGCTTCAAAAAATTTTTTTTTATTTAATCTTTTTGAATAATAATTTTTTGAAGATGAGCTAAAATTTTTAACCATTTTATAAATATTTTTTGTTTTGCAATGAATATTTGGGAAAATGATTAAAAAAAAATAATTAATACTATTTCTAGATTTTTTTATGCTTCGTAAATTTTTTTGAAATGAAGATTTGTGTAAAAATAATTTAAAATCAGATCCAACTTTTTTTTCAAAAATACTAATTAGTTTTTTATTAAGCTTATTTTTAAGAAAATATTTTACAATGCTTACTGAGTTACTCGTACCTCCACCAAGGCCAGCGTACACTGGAATATTTTTTTTAATATCAATTTTATAATGACTTTTCAAATTATGATATTTTCTAAGTATTTTTAGTGTTCCCAGTACGCTGTTTTTTCTTAAGTTAATATTATTTTTAAACTTTCCTTTAAAAGTAACTATATCTTTTTTGCTTTTTTTGATATTTATTTCATCGAATACGTT
Source organism: uncultured Pelagibacteraceae bacterium (assembly GCA_902524105.1). Lineage (GTDB taxonomy): Bacteria > Pseudomonadota > Alphaproteobacteria > Pelagibacterales > Pelagibacteraceae > Pelagilacustribacter. The sequence continues at coordinate 1,636 of CABZCD010000024.1, forward strand.
GACTAAAGTTGAATTAGTTTCAATATTATGCATTCCGTTAGTAAGTTTGTTTAAAACTCTCAAGGTTAAATTAATTTTAGAATAAGATTTGACTCTCATTAATTTATTGAAGTTGGGCCGTTAAGAATTTTTTCCATAATTTTATTTTTCAGATCTTCCTCTACCTCTTCTAAATTCAATACATATTTCCAATAGTATCTTGCCTGCAACTTTTCTCCACTTACCCATAAAATATCTGCAAAATGATCATTAACTATAGGGTCTGAAGGCATAAGTTGAACAGCTTTTTTTAGGTACTCTTTTGCTTTTTCATATTTTTTAAGTTTGTATAAGGCCCACCCTAAAGAGTCTGTTATATAACCATCGTTTGACCTTAATCGATTTGCTTTCTCCAACATTTTAAGTGACTTTTCAATATTAATTCCTTTTTCAATCCAGCTATAAGCTAAATAATTTATAACGTATGCTTGGTCCGGTTTTGCTTCAAGAGAGTCTAAAAAATCTTTTTCTGCTTTAGCCCAATCATCTAATTGTTCATAAGCAATGCCCCTTCCATCTTTTGCTTTAGGATATAATTCATGAGCTTTTGAAATATTTTTGATTACCTTATTGTAATATTTAATAGACTCTTTGAACTTTTGATTATTTTTTAAAAATTGGGCAAAATCGTAAGTTTGATAAAGATTTGGTGACTTTAAATTCCTGTAACTTTTTTCAATTTCAAATAAAGCTTCTTTTGTTTTTAGCTTTTCATTTTTTAATCTTGCTATCTGCTTTGAAGAATGCCAACTATAATTTTCTCCAAATTTTTTTAGAAGAAGATAAATTTTATTTGCTTTTTCATAATCCCCTACCATTACGAAATTTTCAGCAAGTAATGTATTATATGAAAAAAAGTTTTGGTTTAAATATTTGGCTAAATTCACATAGAAATTTGAAAAAGAATATAAACTTTGAGACGATAAAGCATTAGCAGTGATGTAAAATAACTCAGCAATTACATGAGAGGTATTTTTACAATTAAAACTATTCTGTAAATAATTTTGTCTATCCTTTTTTATATCAGAGTAAAGTTGGTTAAGTAATAGGTTTCTTGGAACATCAATTAATTTTGCTTTTAAAACTAAATTTGCTTTTTGGGACAAACCCTTTTTTAACAAATAGTCGATGTAAAAAAATGTATACCTCGAAAAGTCTGTATTTTGATCATTAATTAAATTTTTAAATTGTACCTCAGCATTTTTTGTATCGAAATAGCAGTTCAAAAAGACATCATTTATTTTTTTAATATTTTTATATCTTGGACTTATCTGCTGAAAAATCTCATTTGCTTCATTGAAATTTAAATTCGATTTTCCTATTTTTATCCAGCTGAATATAATTTGGTTAAGTAAATTTTGTAAAGCGGGATAATTATTTTCATTAGTAGACGACATATAATCATATGCCTTATCAAAATTATTATTCTTAATAAGTTTGCTTAAGATAATTATATCGCTTTGAAAAAAATTCATCCCTTTTTTTTTTAGTTTTTTTGAGTACCGAAAAGCTTCATTGATTTTTGAATTATTAATAAGAGTTTCTATGTAGGATTTAGAATATTGAGAATGATCATCTTCCAGACTCTCTAAATTTTTAAAAAAATCATAAGATTCTTTATATTTATTATCATTTAAAGAAACCACTCCTGAAAAGTAATTTGATACGGATTCTCCTCTGTAAAATCTTTCTAAACTCACACCAGGGCTTGTTAATAAAAAAATATACAAAAAGAGAGTTTGTAAAAGTAATTTTTTTAGTTTAAAAAATTTAAGCATAATGTCAAAAAATATAAATAACAAATTAACCAAGTTAATTAAATACTATAGTTTGATTAACCACAATTTAATCTTTAGTAGAAACTCAATAAATCGATACAATAAAAAGGACCCAATTATTCAAAAAGATAAGACTTTAAATTTACAAAAGTTAAGAGATAAAATAAGTGAAATTAAGAATTGTAAATTGAAAGAAAATGCCTCAAATCTTGTATTTTCTGATGGTAACCCTAATTCTAAGGTAATGATAATTGGAGAGGGTCCAGGTGCAAATGAGGATAAAGAAGGTTTTCCGTTTGTGGGAAGAGCAGGACAGCTTCTGGACAAAATGCTTCATGCTATAAACCTAAATCGTAAAAATGTTTATATTACAAATGTTGTAAATTATAGACCTCCAGAAAATAGAAAGCCTACAGAGAAAGAAGTGGAGAGATATCTTCCATACTTAAAAAAACATATTGAAATTATAAAACCAAAAATTATTTTACTTTTAGGCAGTACAGCAATGAATGCCATTTTGAAGAATGCAGATGTAATTTCAAAAATGAGAGGAAAATGGCATGAAATTGAGATCAATAACTTAAAAATATATTCGATTATATCTTTTCATCCAGCTTATCTTTTAAGACAACCAGACCAAAAAAAGTTCTCTTGGATAGACTTAAAAATGATTAGAGAAAAATTAAAAAAATTTTGAAAAATCTAAAAAAGTTTAAAATTATCGCTGGAGTAGATGAAGTTGGAAGAGGATGTCTAGCTGGTCCAGTTGTTTCTGCTGCAGTAATCTTAAAAAAAGGAGTTCAAATAAAAAACTTAAAAGACTCAAAAAAACTTACTTTTGAACAAAGAATAGAAGTATCTAAAAATATAAAAAAAAACTCTTTCTTTTCAATTGGTGTGGCTTCTGTCAAAGAAATTGAAAAATTAAATATTTTACAAGCTTCGCTATTATCGATGAAAAGAGCTATTTTGAGTTTATCTAGAAAACCAGATTTGATACTCGTAGATGGTATATTTGCTCCCCAGGTTTTTAATAAATGTAAAACTGTAATTAAAGGAGATGAAAAAATTAAATGTATTAGTGCAGCATCTATATTAGCAAAAGTTTATAGAGATAAAATAATGATTAAAATGTCAAAAAAATATAAAAACTATTCTTGGAATAAAAACTTTGGTTACGGAACCAAACAACATATATTAGGATTGAAAAAGTTTGGTTTAACAACAATGCATAGAAAAAATTTTGAACCCATACACAAGATGTTGTTAAAATAATTCCAGAGCACCTAAAAGCCTTTTTTTTCACGTAAAAATAATTGACCTAAAATTCAATTTAAGGTTGAATCTTGAAATGTTTAAATTTCAGAATAAAATTATTAACGGAGATTGCTTAAAAGAATTAAAAAAAATTCCAGCAGAGACTTTTAATTTAGTATTTGCTGACCCCCCTTACAACATGCAAATAGGAGAAAAATTAACTCGTCCAGACTCAAGTATAGTTAATGGCGTGAACGATAAATGGGATCAGTTTAACAGCTTTAAACATTATGATGATTTCTGTAAAGCATGGCTTTCGGAGTGCAGAAGAATTTTAAAAGACAACGGAAGCATTTGGGTAATAGGTTCTTATCATAATATTTTTCGTTTAGGTTACCACTTACAAAATTTAAATTATTGGCTCCTTAATGATGTGATTTGGAGAAAAAATAATCCGATGCCTAATTTTAGAGGTACTAGATTTACTAATGCTCACGAAACACTTATTTGGGCATCAAAAAACAAAAGCTCAAAATATACATTTAACTATCGATCTCTGAAATGTTTGAATGATGACTTACAGATGCGGTCTGATTGGACTTTGCCAATTTGCAATGGAAAAGAGCGATTAAAGAAAAATGGAAAAAAAGTTCATTCTACTCAAAAACCAGAAGCTTTACTTCATAGAATAATACTAGCTACTACAAATAAAGGAGATAGCATTTTTGATCCTTTTTTAGGAACAGGAACAACAGCTGTCGTGGCGAAGAAATTAGGAAGAAATTACTTTGGGATAGAGAAAGAAAGAAAATATTTTAAAGCTGCAAGTGATAGAATAGAAAAAACAAAAACTATTGATGATAGTTATCTTGATACAATTAAAAATAATAAATCAAAACCTAGAGTTCCATTTGGCTCATTGGTAGAATTAGGAATATTAAAGCCAGGGACATCTTTATTTGATGCTAAAAAGAAAATTAACGTGAAAATAATGGCAGATGGAAGTATAAAATATAAAGAGTCTGAAGGTTCAATCCATAAAATTGCTGCAAAAATAATGGGTGCAGAAACTTGTAATGGTTGGACTTACTGGCATTATGATTTAAATGGTTCGGCTGTTTTAATTGATAATCTGAGACAAAAATTTATTGCAGAAAAACAAATCTAGTTTTTATAAACTGAACCTAAATAAGAATTAATAAAACTTTTTCTTTTTATTAAAAATTTCATAAAAAAGTTTCTAATCGTTTGCATGAATTTACTTGAAAAATGAAACACAAAAAAATTAAAGTTTGACCTTCTTCTTACTATTTTCGCTCTCTTTGACCTTTCTTGAAAATAAATACTTTGTATATCCCCATTTTTTTCTTTAATTAAATTAAATAATTCATAAGCGCTTTCTATCGATTGCCCTGCACCTTGCGCTAATGTGGGTAAAAAACCATTAAATGCATCACCTATATAGAAAACTTGACTATTATTTGAAGGAAGTATTTTAGGAGTTGCATATAACGGCCAAAATTTTAAATCTTCTTTAAAAGCTTTTGCTAAGTTTGGATTTTGTTTTACAACTTTATCAAGTATAGATTTTATATTGTCAGGGTCATATTTTCTATGTCGCACTATGCAAACTAAATTAAGATCTTTATTTTTATTAAATGGGTAAATAACTAAATGACAATTTTTACCCATCATCAGATTAATTTTTGATTGATCAATGTCTAATCCTGATGTTGTCTTAAGAATAGCTCTTATTGCAATAGCATTTTTAAACACTGGTTTATTTTTTTTCTTTTCAAAGAATGTCCGCGTATTAGAAAAAATTCCATCTGCACCAATTACATAATCTACTAGGGCATTTGTATTATCATCAAATTTTATAAGAATTTTTCCCTTTAATTCAGAAACCTCTTTTATTCTTTTTCCAAACCTAATATGTTGAGTATAAATATCGTCTTTTAAAAATTCAATTAAAGTGGACCTTTGCAAAGTTGTATACTTGATATCATTAGAATTAAATTGGATCAAATCTAAATCACATATTTTTTTGTTTAGAATATTGTAAATATCGATTCCATTTGGGTGATATATTTTTTCATTATCAATTTTACTGAAGTTAATTTTATTTAAAATTTTAATGCTATTAGTTGAGACTTGTATGCCATAACCCTCATCAAGAGATAAGCTATCATTTTTTTCATATACCATAAAGTCATGATTTTTATCTTTGTATAAAAAATTTGCTAATGTTAAACCAGCAATTCCAGATCCAATAATCGCAATTTTTTTTTTCATTAAAATAAAACTGAAACCTGTTTAAATATATGTTTTGTAAATGAAGGTATAAACTCATTATTTCTCTTAATAGAATACCAAGAATAATTATTGGGTATATCTTTTGAAAACTGATAATACAAATTAATATTTAATTTTTTATTTGAAATAGAATTTTTGTATTTTGACAACAATTTCCATTTTTTGAAAGATTTATTTTTTTTGATACTTTCGATTTTTGGTAAATTAAACTCATTTAAAAAGCCCGAATTATTTTTTTTAGTTAAAGCTATCTCGCCTTTTTTTGATAGATAACAAAAAATATTTATATTTTTATTAGTCATTTCTTTTTTAATTTGTTTGATTTTATTTGAGGATTTGTAGAATTTACAATTTATTTTTATCGGACACCTATAACATTTTGGAGTTTTAGAATTGCAAACTAAAGCTCCAAATTCCATCATTGCTTCAACAAGATCTGAATTTCTGTTTGTGTTAAATATTTTTTTTTTATTTATCTTTTTAAATTCTTTAAAATCTATTTTTCTCACTTCCATATTTAATATTCTAGAAATAACTCTTTTCACATTCCCATCAAATGCTAAAGTCGGTTTATTATAAATCAATGCAGCCAAAACATTTGAGGTATAATCACCAATACCTGGTAAAGTTTTTATTTCATCTATTTCTTGTGGAAGTTTTGAATTATATCTTTTTACTAAAATTCTTGATGTGGCTAAAAGGTTTCTAGCTCTTCTGTAATATCCTAAGCCCTCCCATAGTTTAAGAATTTTTTTTTCATTTGCTTTTGACAATGAATTAAGATTGGGAAATTTACTTGTAAATTTTGCAAAGTAAGGAATTACAGTTTTTACTTGTGTTTGTTGCAACATGAATTCACTTAAAACACGATAATAAAGCTTATTATTTGATTTTTTACCAACACGCCAAGGCAAGGTGCGCTTGTTATTATCATACCAAGCTAAAACTTTTTTTGTTAAATTAAACTTCAAATGCATAAAAAAAAAACCAATAATAGTTTAACTAAAAATTTCATTCAAGGGCTTAGACCTTTATCAAACACCTTACCATTTCAAATAAAAAAAGTATTAAAGAAAAATGGATTTAATTTATCCTCAATTGTTGATAATTGGACTAAAATTATAGGCAATGATTTTTCAAATAAATGTTATCCCATTAATATAAAAACTCAAGGCAACTCAAAAGAAGTAACGTTAATACTCAACGTTATTCATGGTAAGGAAATTGATATTGAGTACAATAAAAAAAATATCATCGACAAAATCAACTCA
>CABZCD010000025.1 GCA_902524105.1 uncultured Pelagibacteraceae bacterium
AAGTTTCCAATCTGGGTGATCATAGAATTTGTATGTCGGCTGCTATACTTGGGTTGCTTACTGGATTAGAAGTGAAAATTAAAAATTTTGAAACTGTAAGAACCTCTTCTCCAAACTTTTTAAATATTGTAAAAAAACTAGGTGGATCATTTGAAAAGAAAAATTTATAAAAATTTAATAATTAGTTGCGATGGAGGCGCAGCAAGTGGAAAGACGACAGGTGCAAAATTAATTGCTAAAAAATACAACTTAAAATTTTTATCATCAGGAATGCTCTACAGATATGCAAGCTATTTGATCCTTAAGAAAAAACCAAAAAACCAAATCTCGTTTCTCAAAAAGGAGTTCAAAAAAATAAATTTCAACAAGTTGAATAAATTAGAACTTAACTCTCAAATTATATCTGACCATACTTCGAAAATTGCAAAAATAAAAAAAATAAGGGACATACTTAAAATTTTTCAAGTTTCATTTTCCAGAAAATACAATAAGTGTATTATTGAGGGACGAGATATATCTACTGAAATATTACCTTTTTCAAATGTAAAATTTTTTTTTATCTGTGATTTAAAAAATGCATCCAAAAGAAGATTCCTAGATCTTAAAAAGAAAAATCATAAAGTAAAGTTATCAGAAGTAAAAAAATCAATAAAATTAAGAAATATTAGGGATAAAAGTAGAAAACATAGCCCTTTACTCAAACATAGAGATGCGTTAGAAATCCACACCGGAAAACTGAACAAAAAAAGAATGATTGAAAAAATGACAAAACATATAGAAAAAGTGATGAACATTTAATATGTCCTCAGAGCAAGAACAAAAACAATCTGTATCCAACCCCAAATATAAAGAATTTAAGTCTTTACTTGATGAGGACTTCAAAGAGAGAAAGCTTAAGGAAAACGAAATAATCAAAGCTACAGTAACAGAAATTACCAAAAATTTTGTCGTGGTTGACTGTAAAGCTAAAATGGAAGGCATGATTCCTATTGAAGAATTTAAGCATGATAAAGAATTTGATAAATTAAAAGTCGGTTCAACCGTAGAGGTTTATTTAGAAAGAATAGAAAGCTACAAAGGAGAAATTGTAATTTCCAGAGAAAAAGCCAAGAGAATGGTCGCTTGGAAAAAAATGGAAAAAATATTTGAAACCCAAGAAGAAGTGACAGGATTTGTTACAGGGAAAGTTAAAGGAGGTTATGTGTGTACTGTAGATGGACTTCCGACTTTTATGCCCTCATCCCAAATAGACGTTAGACCATTAAAAAAAGTTGATCATTTAATGAATGTCCCTATTAAAGTAGTTGCAACTAGAATAGACAAAAAAAGAGGAAATGTTTGTACTAGTCGAAGAGCTGTTTTAGAAAAAAGTAAAAATGCTGAACTTAAAGAAGCTTTAAAAAATTTAAAAGAAGGAGATATAGTTGAAAATGCAAAAGTAAAAGCGACCACAGACTGGGGAATATTTTTAGATATTGATGGAATAGATGCCTTGTTACATGTTTCAGATCTTTCATATGGGCGAGTAAAAAAACCATCTGACTTAGTCACTATCGGTCAAAATCTTAAAGTAAAAATTACTAAAATAGATAAAACAACAAACCGAGTTTCAGCTTCGATTAAAGCTCTAACTGAGGATCCTTACGAAAATCTATCTAAGAAATTTAAAATTGGGGAAATTTACGAAGGCACATGTACTAAATTAATGGATTACGGAGTTTTCGTTAAACTTGATGAGGGAATTGAAGGTCTTATACATAACAGTGAGTTGTCATGGCAAAATAGAAATGTTCAACCGAGTAAAGTGTTATCTCCATCACAAAATGTAAAAGTGAAAATAATAAATATTGATAAGGATGCGAAAAGAATATCTTTATCATATAAGGAGACATTAGATAACCCGTGGACAAAAGTAATGAATTCAGTGGGTCAAAAAGTTAAAATTAAAATTAAAAATATTACCGACAAAGCTATTTTTGGTGAACTTGATTCTGGTTTGGTTGGAATGCTTCATTACAAGGAAATAAATTTTGATGAGAAACAAGAGTACTTAAATAAGTATAAAAAAAATGATGTCTTAGATGTTAAAATCCTAGAAGTCAAAGATGAAAAAATAAGATTTTCGAAAAGGGCTTTGGATAAGGATCCTCTCGATTGGTTTAAAGAAAATAAAAAGAAGGTTGGAGATATCATCACTACTAGAGTGCACGAGGTTATGAAGACTGGTGTTAAAGTATCTGTAGATAATGAGAAAAAAATCATTGTGTCTATTAGAAAAGCAGATTTAGCTAAATCTTCAGCAGATGCTAGACCAGAAGTATTTTCACCTGGAAATGCTCTTGATGCGAAAATTACAGAATTAGATTTAATTAAGAGAAGAATAAAGCTAAGTGTAAAGGCAGCTCAAATTGATGAGGAAAAGAGCCTCGTTGCTAAATTTGGAGAAGGCGCAACTAAATCGGGAGCTACTTTAAAAGGTATTTTTGAAAAAGCGTTAGGAAGAAAAAGCACCAAAAAAAAAGATAAGTAATTGTCGAAACCAAAAATAATCCAAAAATTAAAAGCCAAAAACAAAAATATAGGTAAAAAAAATCTTGAAAAAATCTTTGAGGTTTTCTTTCAACAAATTAAAGACTCTTTGCTTAATAAAAAATCTGTAGAAATTAGATCTTTAGGAACTTTTTTTATAAAAGAGATCAAAGAAAAAAAACAAGCTAGAAATCCAAAAACTGGTGAAATTATCTATGTTCCTAAAAGAAATAGGATAAGATTTAGGGCTAGCAAAAGACTCCGAGAACTAATAAATAAATAAGTATGAGAAACATTTTTATTGCATGTGATACATCTAGTGTTCAAAAGGTAAAAAAAATTATAAAGCAATCCCAAATAAAAATAAACGGTTACAAAATAGGCTATAAATTTGGATTAGAATTTTTTTACTCTAAAAATGGCAGAAAATTTATCGAAAATTCGAAAGCCACGAATATATGGTTAGACGTAAAAGTTTTTGATATTCCTAATACAAGCTTTGCATCTATAAAATCTCTAAGAGACTTAAAACACGTTTCATATATCACTGTCCATATTAGCGGAGGCCTTGAAATGCTTAGAACAGTAAAAAAAGCCGCGAAAAAATATAATAAAAAACTCAAAATTTTAGGAGTTACGGTTCTAACAAGTTTTTCCAATTCTACAATTAAAAAAGTTGGACATACAAAATCCATAAAAGATTTAGTAAAAAAACAAGTTGCCCTTGCGAAAGCGGCTAAATTAAATGGTATTGTTTGTTCAGCTCATGAAATAAAATTTATAAAAAAAAATTGTAAAGACATGGAAATAGTTACCCCAGGAATAAGATTAAAAGGTGAAAAAAAAAATGATCAGAAAAGAGTAATGTCGCCAAAAGAAGCTTTTAAAAATGGGGCAACTTCTATTGTTATGGGAAGAAGCTTGATAAAAGGAAACATTAAAAATAATATTCAAAAGTTAATTAGTTCATTAAATTAAACCTATGAAATTAAAAGTTTGTGGGCTTTCAAATCCAATAGAAATTGAAACTTGTATTAACAATGATGTAGATTTTTGTGGATTTATTTTAAACTATCCTAAAAGCCATAGATTTATAAATTATGAAAAAGCTGAAAAACTTTTAAGTATATATAAAAAAAAAATTCAATATGTAGGGGTTTTGGTAAATCCAAGTCTAGAGGAATTTAAAAAATTCTCTAAACTTAATCTTGATTATTTCCAGCTATATGGTCAGTACGATAGCAAATTTTTAATAGAGATAAAAAACAAATTTAAAAAGAAAATAATAATGACAATACAGGTTAAAAATAAAAGTGATATTGAAAATTACAAAAAGGTGGAGGATGGATCAGATATCATTCTATGGGACAGTACAGGCTACGAAAAAAGTTTAAGCTGGGACCATAGTTGGATCAAAAATATTAAAATTAAAGGAGAAAAAATGATAGCAGGGAATATAACAAAAGATAAACTTAGTGATTTATCAAAATTAGCTGATATCATTGATGTATCTGGCGCTTTGGAAACAAATCAAGTAAAAGATATTAAAAAGATTGAAGAATTTATAACACACATAAAAAAAATTAATAATGAAAATTAAAAAAAGCATACCGCTAATAGACCAACATGATAAAAATTTTATGTATGGAGGAAAGTTTGGTGGTAATTTTATACCTGAAACATTAAAAAAACCCATAGACGACCTTACAAAATTGTTTGAAAAACTTAGGAAAGATAAAAAATTTTTAAAAGAGAGAGATTATTATTTCAAATCTTATATAGGTGTACCTACCCCATTTATAAAACTGGAGAATTTAACAAGCCATTTAGGAGGTGCCCAAATATACGCAAAAGTTGTGTCAGAAGCTAATGGTGGAGCTCACAAAATATATAACGCAACTGTGCACTGCCTTATTGCAAAAAAAGCGGGAAAAAAATTTATCGTTGGAGATACAGGGGCAGGTTATGCAGGAAAGATGTTATCAATGGCGGCAAAAAAATTCGGTCTTAAATGTAAAATATTTATGGGTGCAAAAGATATAAAGAGACAAAGACCAAACGTTCAAGCGATGAAAAAAAATGGGGCCATTATTGTGCCTGTTACCACAGGAAGCCAAACATTGGTTGATGCTGTTAGTGAATGTATGAGATATTGGGTTTCTAATTGTGATACAACACATATGTGTGTAGGATCGACAGTTGGTCCTAATATTTTTATAAAGATATGTGCTTGGAGCACTGCTCAGATATCTAGAGAACTTTTTAAACAGGTGAAGGAAGAGTTTGGAGAAATTCCAAAAAAAATGAAGCTTTTAAACTGTGTGGGTGGAGGAAGCTCAGCAATGGGTTTTTGGAATGAATTTATGGATACAGATGCGGAGTTTATTGGTATTGAAGCAGGAGGTCCTAAAAGTAGCAAGCTTCACGCAGCTCCTTTAACTAATGGATCTAAAATTGGAATTTTACATGGGGCTGCTCAATATGTAATTCAAGACAAAGAGGGTCAAATTGGTTCTACAGATTCAATTTCTGCAGGTTTAGATTATCCTGGGATTTCACCCCTACATTGTTTTTTAAAAGATACGCACAGAGCAAGATATACCTCTGTTTATGATGAAGACGCTTTAAAAGCTTATCAATTAGTTTCAAAATTAGAAAATATTTCACCATCTCTTGAACCTTCACATGCTTTCTATGAAGCAATTCGACTTGCTCCAAAATTAAAATCGTCTGAAATTATAATAGTGAATTCTTGCGGAGACAGCCTCAAGGACAAGGATATTATTAAACAAAAATTGGGATCTTATATAAGATGAAGTCAAAAATTGCCATAGCTTTTAAAAATTGTAAAAAGGAAAAAAGAACAGCTTTAATTACTTATACTGTTGCTGGTGACAACACTAAAAGTAATTCTTTAAAGATATTAAATGCTATTTCAAAACATGCAGATATTCTTGAACTTGGCTTTCCTCACAATACTCCTATTGCCGATGGTGGACAAATTCAAGGAAGCTCTCATCGAGCGCTTAGAAATGGAATAAAATTAAATGATATTTTTAACATTGTTAAAAAATTTAAAGTTTATAATCCAAATAAACCATTAATTATGATGGGATATTTCAATTTAATTTATCAAAGTGGTGAAAATAAATTTTTAAAAAACTGCAAAGCTTCAGGAGTAGACGGTCTTATAGTTGTTGACCTGCCTTATCCTGAAAACAAAAATTTCGCAAAAAAATGCAAAAAAAAATCTATAGATTTTATTCAACTGCTATCACCCACGACTTCTAATGATAGAATGAAAAAGATTATAAAAGATTCTCACAATATGATTTATTATATTTCAATGCTATCAACTACTGGTGGAAAACTTAAGGTTTCTCCAAAAAAAATCCTTCAAAATTATAATAAAATTAAAAGAATCAATCGAAAAAAAAATATAGTAATAGGTTTCGGTATTACTAATAAAACCATAGCCTCGCTAAAGAAAGCTGATGGGCTCGTAGTGGGAAGCCAATTGTGTAAAACCATTACAAATTCTCTAAAAAAACGCCTAAATACTGCCAAAGTGCTGGATAAAATGGTGTATAATTTAAGAAAGAAAATTATATGAATTGGATAACTAAGTTTATTAAACCAAAAATTAAATCTTTATTTAAAAAGAAAACGTCTTCTTCAGATGAGACACTTTGGATTTCTTGTGAATGTAAAAATCTAATTTACAAAGAAGATTTTAAAACTAATTATTATTGCTGTACAAAATGTGGAGCACATCACAAGCTCTCATGTAAAGATAGATTTAAATTATTTTTTGATAATGGTGTTTATGAAATAATCGACACACCACTACCAGTAGATGATCCCTTAAATTTCATAGATAATAAAAAATATAAAGATAGATTGCGGGATGCTAGAAAAAAGACTGGTCAGAATGATGCTATTTTAATCGCGAAAGGTAAAGTTAAAAATATTGATGTAACAGTAGGAGCCCAAGATTTTAGATTTATAGGTGGAAGTTTTGGTGCCGCATCAGGAGAAGCTTTTATAACAGGTGTACAACATGCAATAAATAATAAAACGCCTCTTATTTTTTTTAGTTGTAGCGGTGGTCAAAGAATGATGGAGTCCTCGATAGCTTTAATGCAAATGACAAGAACAACACTTGCCATAAATGAATTAAAAAAAAATAATCTTCCATATATTGTTGTATTAACTGATCCAACAACCGGAGGTGTAACAGCTTCTTGGGGAATGCTCGGTGATATTATTATAGCAGAACCAAAAGCGACAATTGGTTTTGCTGGCAGAAGAGTAATCCAAGATACTGTAAGAGAAACTTTGCCTGAAGAGTTTCAAACAGCAGAATACGTTAAGAGTCATGGGGGTATTGATTTAGTAATTGAGAGAAAATATCTTAATTCAACAATTGGAACTTTACTAAGTGTTATGTTGAAAAAATCTGAGACTCAGGCTAAAAAAGCATCAAATGCCATCACAATCGATAAGTCTCTACAATCTGCTAGCTAAGAAAAATCAATTCAAAAAAACAGTAAATTTTGATCTTAAAAGAATTAAAGAAGCTTTAAATAAACTTGGAAATCCAGAAAGAAAGCTAAAAAATATTATTAATATTATTGGCTCTGATGGAAAGTACTCCGTTTTAACAACGCTGAAGTATTTTATTGAGGAAAATAAACAAACCGCCTCAGCATACATTTCACCAAGCTTGAAAGATATTAGAGAGAGATTTTGGATGGGATCAGAATATCTCTCCTACAGCGAAATAAAAAGCTCAATAAAATTAATTGAAGGTTTAAAAATTAGATTAACAATTTTTGAAGTACTTACTTTAGTTTATATTATTAATGCATCAAAGCGAGATAATGATTATAACCTTGTAGAAGCAGGTGCTTTATTTGCAAAAGATTCTACTAATGTTTTTGATTTTCCTTTAATACAAGCAATTGTAAATATAAATAAACAGCATTTAAATTTTGTTAAGAAGAAAACAATTAATGAAATTATTTTTCAAAAGGTTGGTTTTTTAAGTAATTTTACCAATATATATATAGGAAAACAAAGCTCACAGAACGAAAAAAAAATCAAGTCAATTTTGAGGAAAAATTTAAGTAAAAAAATATATTCTAAGAGTTGGAAATTAATAAAAAAAAAGAAAAAATTTTTCTTTAAAGATAAATATAATTTAATTCCTTTAAAAACAAAAAATATTTACTCTAAAGGATTATTTAATAACATTGCTATGGCAATAAAAATTGCACTAGATATTGGTATCAATAAAAAAACAGTCTCTAAAGCTTTACCAAAATTAAAATTTCAAGG
>CABZCD010000026.1 GCA_902524105.1 uncultured Pelagibacteraceae bacterium
CAAAAAAAATAAAGTTATAGCTGAAATTTTAGCAAATACAAAAACTATACTTACAGCTGAAAGAACGGCTTTAAATTTTTTAAACCATGCCTCAGGAATAGCTACTACAACTAATAATTTTGTTAAAAAAGTTGGCAAAAAAACTAAAATTTGTTGTACAAGAAAAACAACTCCAAATTTAAGGTTATTAGAAAAATATGCAGTCAAACAGGGTGGGGGTTTTAATCATAGGTACAATTTAAGCGATGAAATTTTAATAAAAGATAATCATATAAAGGCTGCTAAAGATTTGCAAAAACTTGTTTCTAGAGCCTCTAAATCTAAAAAAGTTGTTACGGTTGAAATTGAAAACGCAAGTCAATTAAAAAAAATATTGGGACTAAAATTCAAAAGGGTTCTATTTGACAATATGAATATTGTTCAACTAAAAAAATGTCTTAAAATTTGTAATAGAAAATACGAAACTGAGTATTCTGGCAACGCTAATTTAGGAAATATAAGAAAAATAGCTAGAACTGGAATAAATAGGATTTCTGTGGGTGCTATAACTCATAGCGCTAAAGCTTTTGACACAAGTTTGTTACTTGGATAATTCTGCTTGAGCTGCAGCTAATCTCGCTACCGGTACTCTAAAAGGAGAACAAGATACATAATCTAAACCAGTTTTAGAACAAAATTCTATACTTTTAGGATCACCCCCATGTTCACCGCAAATTCCAAGTTTAATATTTTTATTTGTTTTTCTCCCTCTTAAAGAGGCTATCTCGACTAATTCTCCTACTCCATTTTGATCAATGCTCACAAACGGGTCTACATCGAAAATTTTGTTATCAATATAATCATTTAAAAATTTACCAGAGTCATCTCTGCTTATACCAAATGTTGTTTGGGTTAAATCGTTAGTACCAAAACTAAAAAAATCTGCGTGTTTAGAGATATTTTTTGCCTGTAGCGCTGCTCTGGGTAATTCGATCATTGTACCAACAGTGTAATCTAATTTTACTTTATTTTTTATTTCGATTTCTTTAGCTACTCGATTTACCAATGATCGCATTATTTTTAATTCAGATTCAATTGAAACCAATGGAATCATAATTTCTACAAAAGCAGATTTTATTTTTTCTTTTTTAAGTTCAATTATTGCCTCGAAAATAGCTCTGCACTGCATTTCATAAATCTCAGGGAAAGATATACCTAGTCTACAACCTCTGTGGCCAAGCATCGGATTTTCCTCATGTAGTTCTGATATTCTATCTCGAATTTCTTTAGATGCTAAATTTAAGGATCTAGCTACTTCGTCAACATCTTTATCTGCCTTAGGTAAAAATTCATGTAATGGTGGATCTAATAATCTTACAGTAACAGGTAGACCTGACATTACTTTAAAGATTTTTTTGAAATCTTCTTTTTGATAAGGCAAAAGTTTTGATAACGCATGAAGTCTGTCTTCATTTGATCTAGAAAGAATCATTTGTCTTACTGATAATATTCTATCTTCATCAAAAAACATGTGTTCAGTTCTACATAACCCTATTCCTTCTGCACCAAAATCTATAGCCGTTTTGCTATCTTGTTCAGTCTCAGCATTAGTTCTTATTTTTAATTTTCTGAACCCATCTGCCCATTTCATTATTGTTGAAAAATATCCTGAAATTTCAGGTTTTACTGTTGGAACTAAGCCTTTCATAATTTTTCCGCTTCCCCCATCAATTGTTATGATTTCACCTTCTTTTATAATTTCGTTACCTGCTTTAAATTGTTTGTTCTCATAATCAATCGTTATCTCACTTGATCCCGAAACACATGGTCGACCCATTCCCCTTGCGACTACAGCAGCATGACTGGTCATTCCACCTCTTGCAGTTAAAATACCTTTTGCAGCATGCATTCCATGAATATCTTCTGGAGATGTTTCTAACCTAACCAAAATTGTATCTTGCATCATATTATTTAATTTTTCCGCTTCGTCAGCAGTAAAAACAACTTTACCGCTCGCTGCACCAGGCGATGCAGGTAAACCAGATGCTATTATCTCTTTTTTAACTTTGTCATCTAAAGTGGGATGTAAAAGTGTATCAATGGTATTTGGATCTATTCTTAGTATTGCTTCTTTTCGAGAAATTAATTTTTCCTTAACCATATCAACTGCAATTTTAATTCCTGCTTTAGCAGTTCTTTTTCCAGATCTTGTTTGAAGCATCCATAGTTTATTGTTTTCAACTGTAAATTCAATGTCTTGCATATCTCTGTAATGTTTTTCTAATTTAATAAAAACTTTTTCTAACTCTTTATAAGCGTGGGGCATTGCTTCTTGCATTGACAGTTCTTTTGAACCTGATTCTTTTTTTGATTTTTTTGTAATATATTGTGGTGTTCTTGTGCCAGCAACCACGTCCTCGCCTTGAGCATTAATTAAATATTCCCCGAAAAATGAATTTTCACCAGTAGACGGGTTTCTTGTGAAAGCTACTCCAGTAGCACAGTCACTACCCATGTTTCCAAAGACCATAGCCTGAACATTTACAGCTGTTCCCCATTCATCAGGTATTCTATTAAGTTTTCTATAAGTTTTTGCTCTTTGACTGTCCCAAGATCTAAATACTGAGCTAATTGCCTCAATTAATTGTTCATTAACATCTTGAGGAAAATTTTTTCCAGTTTTTTCTTTTACTAATTTTTTAAAATTTTCAATTAATCCATCCCAATCAGAAGCATCAATTTCTGTATCTTGCAGAACGCCTTTTGTAAGTTTGAAATTGTCTATCATTTCTTCAAATAGGTGGCCTTCTACTCCCATTACTACATTGCCGAACATTTGAATAAATCTTCTATAACTATCTTTTGCAAAGCGAGGATTGTTTGATTTTGTGGCTAGTGCATTTACTGTTTTATCATTTAAACCTAAATTTAAAATAGTATCCATCATCCCTGGCATTGAGATTCTTGCACCAGACCTAACAGAAACTAAAAGCGGATTTTTCAAATCTCCAAATTTTTTTAATGTTTTTTTTTCAATCTTTTTTATCTCAGCCTTAATTTGAGATAAAATTTTAGTAGGTAATTTCTTTTTATTTGAATAAAAAATATCACAGACTTCTGTGGTAATTGTAAAGCCAGGAGGCACAGGTAGGCCAAGCTTTCCCATTTCAGCTAAATTAGCTCCTTTACCACCTAACAAGTTTTTTTTATTTTTAAGTTTACTAATCTTTTTATCATCAAAACTGAAAATAAATTGTTTCACGATATTCCTTCAAGTTTAGAAAAATTAATAAAATTATTAAAAGTATTACAAAACATTTTTAATAACTCCAGCCTGTTATTTTTAATATCACTATTGTCATCATTTACAATAACATTATCAAAAAATTTATCGGTGAATATCTTAATTTCTGATAGGCTTAAAAGTAATTTTTCATAATCTTTATCTTGCTCGTTTACTGTAAAAGATTTTCGAATCTCATTAAGCTTTTCAAATAAATGTTTTTCTTCGTCCTTTCTAAATAAAACAGCATCTGGCCTACCTGATAAATTTTCTTTTGCACTTTCCACTATATTAAATGCTCTTTTGTAAGAACTAATTGCATTTATTCCTGCTTCTTTGTTTATGTATTTGTTCATTAA
Organism: uncultured Pelagibacteraceae bacterium; assembly: GCA_902524105.1. Classification (GTDB taxonomy): domain Bacteria; phylum Pseudomonadota; class Alphaproteobacteria; order Pelagibacterales; family Pelagibacteraceae; genus Pelagilacustribacter. The sequence continues at coordinate 3,622 of CABZCD010000026.1, forward strand.
AGTGTTTTTTTTGTAGAGGTCAAAATAATTATCACTAAAGTATGAACTTATAGAAGCTTCAATAATATCATTTTTTATATTTTTGTCTTTTAAAATATTTTTCATTCTTTCTTTGAGAAAATTTAATATTTCATTTTCAGAATTTTCATTACTCTTTGTTACTCCTTGTTCCTCAAGTAATTTTATATTGTAACTTATTAAATTTCTGAGTTTTAAATTTAATTTATTATCTATTATAGTCCGTAATAATCCAATAGCAGATCTCCTCAATGCAAAAGGATCTTTTGAACTGGTTGGTTTTTCATTAATCATAAAAAATCCAACTAGAGTATCAATTTTATCTGAAATTGCTACAACATAGCTTATTGGTTTTTTAGAAGTCATAGAATTATTTCCTAGAGGAAGATAATGATCACTTACTGCATTTGATACATCATCTTCAAAACCCTGACTCAAAGCAAAATATTTTCCCATAAGTCCTTGTAGGTCAGGATACTCATTTACCAAGTCCGAACACAAATCTGATTTAGAGATGGATGCTGCTATTTCCGCTTTTTCTTTATTCAAGTTAAATTCATCAGCCAACATACCACTCAATTTTCTTAATCTTTGGGTTTTGTCATAAACAGAACCGAGCCCCTCATAAAATTTTATATCTTTAAGTTTTACAATTTGTTTAATTAAATTTTTTGATTTATCTTTATCCCAAAAGAATTTAGCGTCTGCTAATCTTGCTTCTACTACTCTTTTGTTTCCATCTTTAATAAGATTGTTTGTATCCTTTTTATTTGTAACAACCAGAAAGAAATTAGTGATTTCATCTTTTTTATCTAAGATAGGAAAATATCTTTGATGATTTTGTAATGTGGAAATAATAATTTCTTTTGGTAATTCTAAATATTTTTTATCAAAATCAATTAATAGTACTTGTGGGTCTTCTACAATGTTGGTTACCTCTTTTAAAAGTTTAACGTCGTAACGATTTTTAAAATTTTTAACTTTATAAAAACTTTCAAATTTTTTAATTATCTTTTGCTCTCTTTCTTCATGATTAAGTATTATATTATATTTTAATAACAATTTTTGATAATCCTTAACAGTTGTTACTTTAATAACTTTTGTATCTAGGTCTTTTTCTATTATGGTACTGTCACTAGCTCTTAAATGGCCAAAGCTAAAAGTAAGTATTTTCTTATTATATATTGCTAAAATAGATCTTAAAGGTCTCCCCCATAATAAGTCTGTATCAGACCATCTCATTGATTTTTTCCACTTAATTGAAGCTATGCTATTTACAACTATTTTTTTTAACACCTCTGAAGTTAGAGTTTCTTTGCTTCTAGTTTTAATGTAATAAAATTTTCCTTTATCGTTCTGCTTTTCCATAAGATCTTTTCGAGACGAGTTATGCGCTTTTAAAAAATTATTTATAACATCTTCCATGACACCGACTTTTGGACCTCTTATCTCTTTAGATGGAATTTTAATTTTTTCCGAAAAATCTTTGAGAAATATTGTGAGTCTTGTTGGTGATGAAAAAGCTTTTAAAGATCCAAATTTTAAGTTTTCCTCTATTAAAGAGCTTCTAATTTTTGTTTCTAGATCATTTCTTGCATTAATTTGTAAATTGGGCGGTATCTCTTCACTATAAAGTTCTAATATAAATTCTGACATAATATTACTGACTTTCTAACCATAATTTTCCAGAACCTTTAGATAGTTCTCTTATTCTGTCAATGTAGTTTGCTCTTTCTGCTACTCCTATTACTCCCCTTGCATCTAGTAAATTAAATATGTGACTAGCTTTTAAACATTGGTCATATGCTGGAAGAGCAAGTTTTTTATTTAAAAGAGATTTACATTCATTTTCAGCATGCTCAAAATTCGATAGTAAAATTTTAGTATCTGCATGTTCAAAATTATATGCTGAAAATTCTTTTTCTGATTGATTATAAATATCTTTATATTTAACTCCTTCGCTATTCCATTCAATGTCAAAGACATTTTTCTTTCCTTGCACAAACATACATAGTCTTTCTAAACCATATGTAAGTTCAACCGGAACAGGTTTACAGTCTATACCAGTCATTTGCTGAAAATAAGTAAATTGAGTTATCTCCATGCCATCGCACCAAACCTCCCAACCTAACCCAGCAGCTCCTAGCGTAGGGCTTTCCCAATCATCTTCTACAAATCTTATGTCATGTTTTTTTACATCTATTCCAATAGCCGCTAGACTTTTTAAATAAATATTTTTAATATTTTTTGGCGAAGGTTTTATTATTACTTGAAATTGATAATAATGTTGTAATCTATTTGGATTTTCTCCATATCTACCATCGGTAGGTCGTCTTGATGGTTGAACATAAGCCGCTTTCCACGGATTAGGACCTAAAGATCTTAGTGTGGTTGCGGGATGAAAGGTTCCTGCGCCCACTTCTACATCATAAGGTTGAAGCAACACACATCCATATTTTCCCCAGAACTTTTGCAGACTCATTACTATTTCTTGAAATGTCTGACCTTTAGAATTATCGTTTTTTTTCTTTTTTAGCATTTATAAGCCGAATCTTTGCCATAAACTTTTTTCTTCGAGGTTGTCCAAAATACTTTCAATTTGATTATCAACTGATGAAGATAATTTTTTTGCTAAAAATCCCTTTTGTTTTTCAAATTTTTTAATAATTACTTTATCTCCAAATTTTTCTCTAAGTACTTGATCTGCATTTCCTATCCCATCGATTAATCCAAGTTTAAGTGCCACCGATCCTGCCCAAAATTCACCAGTAAAAATATTATTTTTTTCTGGGTCCTTAATTTTATCTCCCCTACTTTGCTTTACGATTTTTATGAAGTCTGAGTGCAAGTCTAATTGTATTTTTTTCAATCTTTCAACATCCTCTTGCTTTTCTTCTACAAAAGGATCTAGTGTGCTTTTATTTTTACCTGCTGTATAAATTCTTCTTTCAACCCCAATCTTTTTAATTAGATCTTTGAAACCAAATGACGCCGATATCACCCCAATAGATCCGATTATAGAACTTGAATTAGCGTAGATTTCGTCTCCAGCGCATGCAATAAAATAACCACCTGATGCAGCTACATCCTCGGCAAATATAATAACTTTAGTCTTATTTTTTTGAGCTAATTGTCTGATATAACTATAAATCAAATGTGATTGAACTGGTGATCCTCCTGGAGAATTAATTGAGATCGCTACAGTTTTTGCTTTTTTGTAAGAAAATGCTTTTTTAAGAATTTCCTGCTGGTTAGCTAAATCTATACCTTGTTTAAATCTTCCAACAGACCCTATCACTCCAGTCATCCTGACATGAGGTACAATTATTTTTTTTTTAAATAATGAAAACATAAATGAGTATTAATATTTTACTTATATCAATACTATAAAAAATTTTAATCAATTATTACGCTACTCCTAGTTGAATTGAAGGTGCGGCAACAGGTTTTAAATAAGAATATAATATTTCGGTTAGGTTGTGTAAAAACAATCTATGGGATCAGTTATACCTCTCAAAAATTCTGCTAATTCTGCTTACCTTGATTTAAGAAATCTAGTAACTAAGAAACTAGATAAGGTTGAGGAATTAATTAATCTTAAACTTGAGAGTAAGGTTGATCTTATTCAGAAAATGACAAAACATCATTTAAATTCAGGTGGCAAAAGACTAAGGGCTCTTTTAACTTTAGGCTCAGCTAAATTGGCTGGTTATGATTTGGGGGACAGAGATATTAATCTGGCTAGTTGTGTTGAATTAATTCATTCTGCAACTTTATTACACGATGACGTAATTGACGAGAGCGATATGAGAAGAGGAAATAAAACCACAAACAATATTTGGGGTAATCAATCTTCAATTTTGACTGGAGATTATCTATTAAGTAGATGTTTTGAAATTATGGTAGATGATGGAGATTTAGAAATATTAAAATTATTATCTTCTACTTCTTCCAAAATTGCACAGGGAGAGGTGTTGCAATTACAACACAAAGGTGAAGC
>CABZCD010000027.1 GCA_902524105.1 uncultured Pelagibacteraceae bacterium
CTCCTTTCCAGATAAATAAAATCTCTATCGGATTAAAGAGAAAATAATTAAAATTATAAAATAAAACATATCCCAACCTACCACCAATAACTAAGGAGATAATTGCATAAGTAATATAATCATCAAACAAATTTAACTGAAATTGTTTGCTCTGTTTTTTGTTAATAAGCAAAATAATTTTTTTTCCATACCACCATCCAAAAATTATACCAACTAGATAAGCTAAAGAGTACCATCTTAAAGATAGAATGCCGAAATCAAAAATTATTGGATTTAAATTATGAATATACATAATTAAATTAATAACATAATTGAAATAATTTTACTTATCAAATATGATATGGTGTGTCAGATAAAGATAAAATATTAAAGACTATATCAAGTCTACTAGAAACTGGAATTTTGACAGTGAATGATATTAAGAAAGAACTAGTCACAAATTTAAAATTTAAAAAAGATGATATTATTGGGAAATTGGATCTCGTAACTAGAGAAGAATTTGAAATTCTTAAAAAGGTAGTCGAAAAGCAGGATTTAAAAATTAAAAAAATGTCAAAAAAATCTAGAAAGGTAAAGTAATCTTAACCTGTAATCCATCCATATCACTTTTAGATAATTGAATATTTCCTCCATGAGAATTTACAATATCTTCAACTATAGCTAAACCCAAACCGACCCCAGATTTATTTAAACTTCTGCTTTTGTCTAATCTAAAAAATGGCTTGAATACATTTCTATAATGTTCCACAGGTATTCCTGGTCCGTTATCATCAAACAAAATCACCATTCTATTTGAACTTTTTTGAACAGTTACTTTTACTTTTTCCCCGTATATCAGTCCATTATTTATTATGTTTGTAAAACATCTTTCAAGAGCATTTTTTCTTCCATGAATAGAGATTTCATTTTCAATTATGATCTTTAATTTGGAATTATTAATTCTATTTTCAATAATTTTAAATATATCCCTCAAATTAATTCTTTCAGTGTTTTCTTTAGCTTGAGTTTTTGCAAATTGAAGATAGTCGTTTAACATATTTTCCATTTCATCTATGTCCTTTGACATATTATTTGAAATCTCTTTATTATTTACCATGGCTAATTGTAATTTTAATCTAGTGAGTGGAGTTCTTAAATCATGGCTAATGCCAGAGAGCATTTCAGACCTTTGATTTAAATGTCTGTTTATTCTTTTTGCCATTCTATCAAACTCGTAAGCTGCATTTCTAATTTCTCTTGCTCCTGAAGGCCTAAACTCATTAATGTAATCGCCTTTACCAAATCTTTGAGCTGCTTTTGCTAGATTTGTAATGGGCCTAGTTTGATTTTTTAAAAAAAGTATGGCAATTAATATTAAAACAATTGATGGCAAAGTAATCCATAAAACAAATAATCGTACTGACGAAGTGGCTATTCTTTCTTTTGGAAAAAAAAATTGTAAATTTTTATTTCCTGATTTTATCCTAACTTCAACAATATCTAAATAATTAACAGTGTTAAACCAATAATTGTCACTTCCAAAAGTAGACTTTAATTCACGCCTAAGAGATCTATCCATTGGACTAAATCTTCTCTCAAATATTTCATCAGGCAAAGACTCTTCGATAGAATTTATAACAAAGTCAAAATTTTTTTTATAAACCTCAGTAATATAGTTAATTTGTTTTTTATCATCAGTATTATAAACATCGCTTAACGTTTTGATTTCACCAACAAGTGACCGAGTCATTCCTTTATTAGCTTTGATCCATATACTGTCAAAAAAAACTACTGTAACGATTAGTTGTAGTAATATTGTTGGTGCCGCAACGATTATTAAAGACCTATAAAATAAACCTTTTGGTAAAATCTTTTTAAAAAAATTATTCAATCCAGAGAACATATCCTGAACCTCTTATAGTTTGTAAATATTTTGGGTTTTTTGGATCAATTTCAATTTTTTGTCGAAGTCGCGTGATCATCACATCGATAGATCTTTCTTGTGATATACCAGATAACTCTCCTATCTTTGACCTTGAATAAGTTTTACCTGGATTAGATAACATTTCCATTAAAATTTTTTTTTCTGCAACATTTATTTTTTTGATGTTGTTATTAAGTTTTATACTCATTTTATTAAGGTCTACAATAGCTTCACCAACAGAATATTTTTTTCCTAAATCTATCTTATTTTTTTTTGATATAATATTGTTTATCCTTAAAAGAAGTTCTTTTGGTTCAAACGGTTTTCCAATGTAGTCATCAGCTCCAAACTCAAGGCCTTTAATTCTATTTTCAACTTCTCCCTTTGCAGTAAGAAGAATAATTGGTGGACTATCTTTAGCCTTTATTTCTTTGGTGAGTTCGTACCCATTTTGACCCGGCATCATGACATCTAATACAATTAAATCAAATTTGAAATGCCCTAATTTGGTTTTTGCTTCATTAGAATCCTTAGCTGTTGAAACTAGAAATTTATTATCATCTAAGTATTCTTTTAGAAGACTTCGAATACGGTTATCATCATCAACTACAAGTATATGATTTAAATTATCCATTTATAATTTTTTTCAAAACCTCCTTAAATTTAATAACAGACTCTGGCTCGGAGTTTTTAAGCGCATTAAATATTCTTTTCTTTTGTCTTTTATAAATTGTATCAAAAAAGATTTTTCCCTCTTTATCAAGATACAACTTCTTTTTTCTCGTGTCAGTATCATCTTTAAGCTGTTTAATCATTTTTGTCTTTAATAAATCTCTAATGACCCTATTTATACTCTGTTTTGTAATTTTAAGTTTATATATTAGTTCTCCCAAACTTATACCTGGGTTACTTTCAATTAAATTTAATGCTCTCAAATGTGCAGGACCAAAAAATTTTTTCGATAAAATATCTTTTGGATCAGAATAAGTTTCTCTATACGCATAATAAAGCAATTGTATAAAGTCTTTGATTTGCTCATCTTTCAGATAAAGTAAGTCTTTCATAATTGGTCAGCTATATTGACATATTCTTATAAGAAATATACTTTTTAAAATCAAAAAAAAAGATATATTATTTTTTTCTATGGAAATGATACCTTACGACAAAAGATCTGGTAAAATCTGGTTTAATGGTAAAGCAGTAAACTGGAAAGATGCTCAAATACATGTCTTAAACCATGGGCTGCATTACGCAAGCTGCGTTTTTGAGGGAGAAAGAGTATACGACGGAGAAATATTTAAATTAGAAGAACATACAGATAGATTATTTTATTCAGCTAAAAGAATGGGAATAGCAGTACCATATAATCAAAAAGAAATTAATGAAGCTTGTAAAAATATTGTAAACATTCAAAAAGTTAAAAATGGATATGTGAGACCAGTTATTTGGAGAGGAAGTGAAATGATGGCAATATCGGCACAAAAAAATAAAGTTCATGTTGCTATCGCAACATGGGAGTGGGGATCATACTTTGATCCAAAATTAAAAATAGAAGGAATTAAATTGAACATTTCAAAATGGAGACGACCAGCACCTAACACTATTCCTTGGGACACTAAGGCTGCCGGGTTATATATGATATGTACCTTGTCAAAACATGAAGCAGAAGAACAAGGATTTACCGATTCCTTAATGCTAGACTTCGAGGGAAATATTGCTGAAGCTACTGGAGCTAATATTTTTTTTAAATCAGATGATGGCCAATTACATACCCCGATACCTGACTCATTTCTTGATGGTATCACCAGACGAGCAGTCATAGAGATAGCTAAGTTAAAAAATATCAAAGTAAATGAAAGGAAAATTTCTCCAGATGAAATGGAAAAATTTGTAGGATGTTTTTTAACAGGCACAGCAGCAGAAATTACTCCTGTTTCTAAAATTGATAAATTTGATTTCAAAGTTTGTGATCTTATTAAAAATTTAAGTGATAGTTACCAAAATATGGTAAGAAAAAAATCTGCTGCTTAAGGTTTATCATCTTCACTTAATGCATGATCTATACCTTTAATCATATAGCCATACCCTGTATATAAGGTTATAGCTGCCGATAGCCATAAAAGGATGATTCCGATAGTCTGAGCATTATAGTCTTGAAAATTTATAATCTTATTTCCAAAGTCCCCGGTTAAAAGAACAGCTATTGCAAACATCTGTATAAAAGCCTTTAGCTTTGATAAACTTGTTACAGGCATAGATATACTTCCTTTAGCTAAGAATTCTCTTAAACCAGAAATTATAATTTCACGCGTTATAATTATAATAGCTGCGATTACTTCAAAATTTTTTATTGTACCGTTCATTATAAGTAAAAGTAGGGCAGTAGAAACTAGAATTTTATCAGCAATAGGATCTAATAATTCTCCAAGTTTAGATTCTTCTTTAAATAGTCGTGCTAAGAGACCATCTAAGTAATCTGTGAAACTTGCCAAGACAAAAAGAAAGAAGGGGATTAGATCACCAAAAAAACCTGGTAAAAAAAAAGTAAAAATAAATATAGGAACTATTATTATCCTTCCTATTGTTAATATATTCGGAATCTTAAATTTCATTTTTATTCGTGAAAGTAGTCATATATTCTCTTTGCTATACTTTCTTCAATACCTTGTACAGATTTTAAATCTTCTAGGCTAGCAGATTCTACTGATCTAGCTGATCCAAAATGATTTAGTAAAGATCTTTTTCTCTGTTTTCCTATCCCATCAATTTGATCTAATAAAGATTTACTCAATCCTTTTTTCCTTTTTGCTCTATGAGTGCTTATTGCAAATCTGTGAGCCTCATCTCTTAGTCTTTGTATAAAAAACAACAAAGGATCATTTTTTTTTAAAATATATTCTTTATTGTCATGATAGATTTTTTCTTCCCCAGCATTTCTATTTTTACCTTTCGCAACAGCTACTATTGGTAAATCATGCAAACCTAATTCATTTAATACTTCTCTACTTACTGAATATTGACCTTTTCCTCCGTCGATTAATATTAACTCCGGTAAAGAAAGAGAGCCAGATTTCTCTTTTATTGCTTTTGAAAATCTTCTAAATAAAACCTCTTTCATCATACCATAATCATCATTCTTTATTTTTTCATTTTTTATATTAAATTTTCTATATCTTTTTTTAACAAAACCTTCATTGCTAAAGCATATTAGAGCTCCAATGGAATCACTTCCTTGAATATGACTGTTATCATAAACCTCAATAAGATTAATATTATTATTCAAATTAAACTTATTAGCTAAATTTTCTATTAAATTGTTGTTACTTTCGGTTTGATAAAGTCTTTGAGTTAAAGCTTGTTTAGCATTTTTTTCTGCTAATTTTGATAAATTAACTTCATCCTTACTTTTTGCTTTTTTTATTAAGACATCTTTTTTTTCTTTTTGTGAAAAGGCTTTTTCTAAAAGTTTTAAATCTTGAATTTCAGTATTCGTTATTATCATACTTGGTATCACTTTATTTTCATAAAATTGGGTTAAAAAAGAAGTCATGATTTCTTTTACATCATCATCGGTATCGTGCTTAGGATAAAAAGCTTGATTTCCCCAATTTTGTTTGGATCTAAAAAAGAATATTTGTATACAAGTTTTTCCTGACTCCTTATAAATGCTTATGACATCTGCTTCATTTAGATTTGTTTGATTTATTTTTTGTGAGGTCTGGATTTGGGTTAAGGCTTTAATTCGATCTCTTGCTATTGCAGCTTTTTCAAAATCTAAATCTTTACTTGCTAGCTCCATGTCTTTAGATAAGGATTTTTGTATCCTTCTTGATTTGCCAGAAATAAAATCTATAGCATCCGATACTGTTTTTTTGTATTGAAACTCTTCAATATTTCCAACGCACGGACCAGAACATCTTTTAATTTGATATAAAATGCACGGCCTCTCTCTATTTTTAAAAACAGTATCATCACAAACTCGTATTTGGAAAATTTTTTGTAAAATTTTAATCGTCCAATTTGCAGATCCTATTGAAGCAAAAGGTCCAAAATAATAACCATTTCTAGATTTTTTTCCTCGAAGTTTAGTTAGTTGAGGCCACTTATCTTTGTGGCCAATATAAATATATGGAAAGGATTTATCGT
>CABZCD010000028.1 GCA_902524105.1 uncultured Pelagibacteraceae bacterium
TTTTGTTTTACAGCCAGTTGGTACCTGGACTAGAAAAAAACTTACAAAAGAGGAAAATGATTTGTTTTCAGAAGAAATTTCAATGGAAGGACAGGAAATAATTTATAAGCATATTGATATTAAAAAATATAATTTCATGAGAGAAATTCTTAAAAAAACAACTAGCCAAAATGGAATTAACTTTTTAGACCTTAATGAATACTTCTGTCACGACAAATTTAATGAAGAATGGCTCTTTTTGAGCAGATTTCACTTTAATGACAAAGGCAATAAATACTTGTCAGATTATTTACTATCAAAATTAATTTCTTAATTTTATTAACTCTAATGAAGAAAATTATCAAAAAAATTATGCCCCCTTTTTTTCAAAAATTTATAAAGAAAATTTTAGAAAATTTAGAAAAGAAAAAATTTAAAAATATGACAAATAAACAAATATTTGGTGAAATTTATAAAAAAAAACTTTGGAGTTCAGATGAGGCAAAAGGAAAATTTAAGTACTATTCTGGAACTGGATCACACAATGAGGAATTTACAAAAATTTACGTAAATAAAATAAAAGAATTTTTACAATTATTTCCTATCAAACCAGATGTAGTCGATTTAGGATGTGGTGACTTTGAGATTGGTCATAAGATAAGAAAATATTGTGCAAACTATGTTGCTGTAGATGTTTTTGAGGATTTAATTTTATATAATAAAAAAAAATATCATGATTTTAAGGTGATTTTTAAAACAATAGATATTACTCAAGATGAACTTCCAAAAGGTGAGGTATGTTTTTTAAGAACTGTCTTACAGCATTTATCTAACGAGTCTATCATTAGATTTTTAAAACTTATGAAAAATAAATATAAGTACTTAATTATTACTGAACACCTACCGGAAAATCCAAATTTTATTCCGAATAAAGACATGGACTCTGGCCCATTTATAAGATTAGACAAAAATAGTGGTATAGATTTAACAAAAAAAACCTTTTAATTTAGATGTGGTATCTGAAAAAATATTATGCGATATAAAGTCCAATGAAAATTATAAGTTTAATGGTTTAATGAGCACAAAAGTTTTGCAACTAAAAAATTAAAAATATGATAGTGGGTTCAATTAAAGAAAATATAAATTTAGAAAAAAGAATTTCTATTACTCCGGAATCAGCAAAAAATATTATTAATCTTGGTATAAAGGTTCAAATAGAAAAAGGTTATGCTGAACATATCGGGATTTCAGACAAGTTATACGAAGACACAGGTGTTCAGATAATAAATTCTTCTAAAGAAGTTATAGAAAACTCAAACCTTTTAGTAAAAGTTGAATGTCCAGATGATGAGCAAATTAGTTCTATGAAAAAAAATTTAATTTTGGTTGGCATGTTTAATCCATCAAAAAATGGTGGTAAATTAAAAGATATTTTAAAAAAAGAAGTAAAAATATTTTCTCTGGAGCTACTTCCAAGAATAACCAGAGCTCAATCTATGGATGTCTTATCTTCTCAATCAAATTTAGCTGGATACAGAGCTGTAGTAGACAGCGTAGCTGAATTTGAAAAAGCTGTACCAATGATGATGACAGCAGCCGGCACTGTTCCAGCAGCAAAAGTTTTAGTTGTCGGAGCGGGTGTAGCTGGTTTACAAGCTATCGCTACAGCTAAAAGGTTGGGTGCAATAGTTTCAGCAACAGATGTAAGATCAGCTTCAAAAGAGCAAGTTGAAAGTTTAGGAGGAAAATTCTTAACGGTTGAACAATCTGAAGACATGGAAACATCTGGTGGTTATGCAAAAGAGGTATCTGATGATTATAAAAAGAAGCAAGCTGAAATGATGCAAGAAGCGTTGAAGAAAAATGATATAGTTATTTGCACTGCACTGATACCCGGAAAACCAGCACCAAAAATACTCTCAGAAGCTTTGGTAAAACTTATGAAACCTGGTTCGATAGTTTATGATTTAGCAGCAGAGCAGGGAGGAAATTCTGCATTTTCTGAGGCCGGAAAAACTAACTTGATTAATGGAGTAAAAGTTATAGGTGTAAAAAGCTTAATGAACAGATTGCCTGTTACTGCCTCTAGTCTGTATGCAAAAAACCTATTTAGCTTCATACGAAATTTATATAGTAAGGAAAAAAAAGAATTTAATATAAATTTGGAAGATGAAATAATAGATAAGTCACTTATAAAGGAGGAAGCTTAATATGGAAATAGATCCGTTTATATTTAGAATAAGCATTTTTATTCTGTCAATTTTTATTGGTTATTATGTAGTTTGGAGTGTTACACCATCTTTACATACACCATTAATGTCAGTAACGAATGCAATTTCATCCGTAATAATTGTAGGAGCAATAATTGCAGCTCTAGCAGGGTCTACAGAAAATATTTTTAATACATCTAGCATTTTTGGATTTATGGCTATTATTTTAGCAGCGATAAATATTTTTGGTGGTTTTTTAGTCACTCAAAGAATGCTTCAAATGTATAAAAAAAAGAAAGATAAAAAATAATGATATCAGCGAATCTTTCAGCAGTTTTTTATCTAATCTCAGGAATTTTATTTATTCTTGCCTTAAGAGGTTTATCTTCTCCCGATACATCGCGACAGGGAAATTATTTTGGTATTGCTGGTATGACAATTGCTATATTTGTAACCTTTTTATCAATTGGAAATGTTTCTACTTCATTAGTTTACGTAATTATTTTTTTAGTTGTTGGAGGGGCTTTAGGTGCCTTTATAGCTTTTAGAATACCAATGACTGCCATGCCTGAGTTGGTAGCAGGTTTTCACAGTCTTGTTGGATTAGCTGCAGTTTTTGTTGCAATAGCAGCTTTTTTAAATCCCGAGGCTTTTAATCTTGGTATAATAGGTAATATTAAATTAGCAAGTCTGATTGAAATGTCTATAGGAGCTGCAGTGGGGGCCATAACTTTTTCGGGTTCAATTATTGCATTTTTAAAATTAAGGGGAATTATGTCAGGCTCACCTATTGTTTTTAGCGGTCAACATTTATTAAATTTAATACTTGGAATAGCAATATTTGTCCTAATATTTTATTTATGCAAAACTCAATCAGAGAATATATTTTGGACAGTAATAACAATATCTTTTCTAGTTGGAGTTTTATTAATCATACCTATTGGTGGAGCTGATATGCCTGTGGTAATTTCTATGCTTAACTCTTATTCTGGATGGGCTGCAGCAGGAATTGGCTTCACTTTAGAAAATACAGCTTTAATTATAACGGGTGCTCTAGTCGGGTCATCTGGAGCAATTCTTTCATATATAATGTGTAAGGCTATGAATAGATCTTTTATAAGTGTTATACTTGGAGGATTTGGAGCCGATGATAGTTCTGATAACAAAAAAGAAAAGAAAGATCAGAAACCAGTAAAAAGTGGAAATGCAGAAGACGCAGCCTTTTTAATGAAAAATGCTTCATCAGTAATTATAGTGCCAGGGTATGGCATGGCTGTTGCCCAAGCTCAACATGCGCTTAGAGAGATGGTTGACAAACTTAAAAAGAATGACATTAAAGTTACGTACGCGATACATCCAGTGGCTGGTAGAATGCCAGGACACATGAATGTTTTGTTAGCTGAAGCAAATGTACCCTATGATGAAGTTTTTGAACTTGAAGACATAAATAATGATTTTGCTAATTCGGATGTTGCTTTCGTTATTGGGGCTAACGATGTTACTAACCCAGTCGCAAAAACAGATCCAAAAAGCCCAATATTTGGAATGCCCGTACTGGATGTAGAAAAATGTAAATCTGTTTTATTTGTCAAAAGAAGTTTATCACCTGGTTACGCTGGAATAGATAATGAGCTATTTTATAAAGACAATACTTTGATGTTATTTTCTGACGCAAAAAAAATGACAGAAGATATTGTTAAAAATTTAGATTAATGAAAACAAAAATATTTTGCGATATTGCTGATTTTAAAACTATTAAATTTTTTAATAACAAATCTATTGTTTCTGGATTTACAACTAATCCAAGCTTAATGAGATTAGCTGGAGCTAAAAACTATAAAGATTATTCTCAAAAAATTTTAAGATATTGTAAAAAAAAACCAATTTCTTTTGAGGTATTTGCAGACAATTCAAAAGAAATGCTTAAACAGGCCTACAAAATTAATTCTTGGGGTAAAAATGTTTATGTAAAAATTCCAGTTGTTAATTCTAAAGGGGTTTTTATGGGTTCAGTCATTAAAGAATTAAGCGATAAAGGAATAAAACTTAATATTACTGCAGTTTACACTTTTGAACAAACAAAAAAAATCTATAGAAAATTAAATAAAAAAACAAAATCTATCATCTCAATATTTGCGGGAAGAATGGCAGATAAAGGAAAAGACCCAGTTCCAATATTTAAGAAAAGTATTTCTTTGACTAAAAAAAATAAAAACATCGAAATTCTTTGGGCAAGCACAAGAGAGGCATATAATTACATTCAGGCATCTCAATTAAAATGTCAAATTATTACTATGCCACCAAAAATAATTTCTCAAATATCATCGTTTGGAAAAAGTGCACAAAAATTAACAATAGATACTGTTAAAGGATTTTTATCCGATAGCAAAAAATCTAAATTTAAGATTTAGCAAATATCCTTTTAATTTTTAAAGTTGGTTCAATAAAAAAATCCAAAACTTTGATAAGTGAATTTTCATTTTTTTTTGAGTAAGCAGTATCTATATCGATTATTTTTGAATGATATTTTTTTATGAAATTTTCAAACTTTATAAAATCATTTTCATTCCAATAATTTATATGTAACTGAGTTGATTGTATGCCAAAAGGAATAAATACTAACTTGTAAAAAAGCTGAGGAAGAAATTTAATTTCATTTTTAATAAACGGTGAAAGTCCGTATCCATCAATTATTTTAAATATCCCGGCTTTTTTTAGAGCATCAAATGTGTTTAAATCGTAAGTATGATTTGGGGCAAAAAAAGTATCAACCTTAATATTATTATCATCAAATATTTTTTTCCCCTTTTTTAATCTTGATAGCTGTTCTTGAAATGTGTGTCCAAAAAATTCTGATTTTCCTCCATACTTGAAGTAATCTTTTTTTCGAGTTTCACTATCATATACATGAGTATAACCATGCATAGCTACAGTCCAATTGTTGTTTTGCCAATGTTTTACTATTTGCCAAAATTTGTCTCTTTTTTCATAAGATAAAAGTTCTGTATCTTGATTATTAGGTATTACTCCTACAACTGGTTTAATTTTGTATTTATTTAATACTCTTTCACATCTATCCATCATTTTCCAATTCATATTTGGGGCAATGTCATCGAACCTTAAAAGAATTCCAGTTTGGTCTCGTAAAGAATTTAAAAAATTTTGATACATAATAAACAAATTACATTAACATTATATTATCCAAATTTATATAAAGCTATTTTTAAGATCATTAAAAAATATGAAAAATAAAGACAAACTAGTCAGCATAATACTTAATTGTTTTAATGGAGAGGAGTATTTAAAAAATGCTTTAAAAAGTATTACAAATCAATCTTATCAAAATTGGGAATTAATTTTCTGGGATAATAAATCTTCAGATAAAAGCAAACAAATTTTTGACTCGTTTAAGAATAAAAAATTTAAATATTTTCTGGCAAAGAAACACACAAGTCTATATGCAGCAAGAAATTTGGCAATTTCTAAAGCAAAGGGTAATTTCATAAGCTTTATTGATGCAGATGATTTATGGGAGAAAGATAAGTTAAAAAAGCAAATAAAATTATTTAAAGAT
>CABZCD010000029.1 GCA_902524105.1 uncultured Pelagibacteraceae bacterium
GGAGAGGATGATAATGCGCTTGAATTTAATAAAAGGGGAGGCGTTGGTTGTATAAGTGTTACTGCTAACGTTGCAACAAAACTTTGCGCTGATTTTCATAAAGCCTCCTTGTCGAAAGACAATAAAACTGCACAATCGATCAATAATCTTTTATCTCCATTACATAAAGCACTCTTTATTGAAAGTAATCCTTCACCGGTAAAATACGCTGCATCTCTTTTAAAGCTTTCCCCGGCAGAAGTAAGACTACCATTAGTACAAGTAACTGAAAAAACAAGAAAAGAAGTAGAAAAAGCACTTAAATTTGCAAAACTACTCTAATGAAATCAAAAAATGTTTCTCAAAAAATCATTTGCTTAAACCGCAAAGCAAGTTTTAATTACTATTTTAAAGAATTATATGAAGCTGGAATTGCATTAAAAGGATCCGAGGTGAAATCATTACGAATTGGCAAAGGAAGTATAGCTGACTCTTATGCTGTAGACATTGGAGGTGAAATATTTTTAATTAATTCACATATTCCATTATATAAGCAATCTTCATATAACAATCATGATCCAAAAAGAGAGAGAAAATTACTACTGTCAAAAAAACAAATTAATACTCTAATTGGCAGAATTAATCAGGAAGGAATGACCATTGTACCAACAAAAATGTATTTTTATAAGGGTAAAGCAAAAATACAAGTAGCTGTAGGTAAAGGAAAAAAATTATATGATAAAAGGTTAGTTAAGAAAAAAAGAGATTGGCAGAGAGAAAAAGCAAAAATTTTTAGTAGAAAAAACAAATGATTTTTTTAAATATAGGATCAAATCTTCCATTAGAGGAAGGAGGTAGAGAAACCAACATATTAAAGGCAATAAACCACTTAAAGAATTTAAATTTAAATTTAATAAAAATATCGAGTTTTTATGAAACTCCATCATACCCAAATAGTTCAGATCCAAAATTTATAAATCTATGTGTGAAATTTGAAAGCAACCTTAAAGCAATTGAGTTACTCAATGAATTAAGAAAAATTGAAAAAAAACTTGGAAGAACTCGGATTGAAAAGAATGAGCCCAGAACATGTGATATAGATATAATCGATTTTAACGGTGAAATTATTAAAAACGACGAACTTGAAACACCACACCCAAGGCTACATTTAAGAAATTTTGTAATTTACCCTTTAAAAGAGATTGAACCTAATTGGTTTCATCCAATATTTAATAAAAATATAGATAGTTTTTTTCAAAAACTGGACAAAAATTCTCATAATGAGATTACAAGATTAAGTAAAAGTGATATATTGTAAGCATGATTAGTAATAATGAGCTTATAAACGAAATCGAGTCATATAATAAATTTCTTAATCATAACACACTCAACAAGGCATTCAAATTTGCTATATATGCTCATAAAAATCAAAAGAGAGATGAAGGAGTTCCATATATTATTCATCCGGTTGCTGTAGCTAAAATTTTAACCGATTTGAAGTTAGACAGCGCTACTATTACAACAGGCTTATTACATGACACAATAGAAGATACAAAAGTTACATACGAAACAGTTAAAAAAGAATTTGGAGAAGAAGTGGCAAATTTAGTTGAAGGAGTTACAAAAATATCTGCCTTGGAGGATAAAGCTTCAGATAACTCTAAAGCAGAAAATTTTAGAAAATTAATTATCGCCACATCTAAAGATATTCGTGTTTTACTGGTAAAACTAGCAGATAGATTGCACAACATGAGAACAATAAAATTTTTAAAAGATAAAGATAAA
This sequence comes from uncultured Pelagibacteraceae bacterium, assembly GCA_902524105.1. Lineage (GTDB taxonomy): Bacteria > Pseudomonadota > Alphaproteobacteria > Pelagibacterales > Pelagibacteraceae > Pelagilacustribacter. Next base: position 1,765 of record CABZCD010000029.1, read on the forward strand.
ATGGTTAGAAAAGCTAAAGAAACTATGGAAATTTATGCTCCTTTAGCAGATAGAATGGGAATGAATAGAATTAGAGATGAATTAGAAGACTTGTCATTCGAAATATTAAATAAAGAGGCTAGAGATTTAATACAAGAAAGACTTAAATTTATAAAAAATAATAGAGATGATAATTTTAAAATAATTTCTGTGGAACTTATAGATTTATTAAAACAAAATGGTGTAAAAGCAAAAATCGCTGGTAGAGAAAAAACTCCTTTTTCGATTTGGCGTAAAATGCAAAATAAGAAAATATCACTAGAACAATTAACCGATATAGTTGGCTTCAGAATCATACTTAATTCTATTGAAGATTGCTATAAAACTTTAGGAATATTTCATTCTAAATATTCTGCAATACCAGGTAAATTTAAAGATTATATTTCAACACCAAAAATAAACAAATATAAATCTATCCATACAGCTTTAATTGGTCCCTATAAACAAAGAATTGAAATTCAAATAAGAACATATGATATGCATGAATTTGCTGAAAGGGGAATCGCATCACATTGGAAATATAAGTCTTCAGAAAAATTTTCTGAACTTTCTTGGAAAGAATATGATTGGTTAAGAGACTTAGTTGAAATTATAGAAACAGGAAATAGTCCTGAACATTATTACGAATTTACAAAACTGCAGATGTTTCAAGATAATGTTTTTTGTTTCACACCTAAAGGAGCTGTAATTAAATTACCTAAGAACGGAACACCGATTGATTTTGCTTATGCAGTACATACTAAAGTAGGAGATGCAGCTATTGGATGTGAGATAAATGGTAAAGATATGCCAGTGCAAACAATTTTAAAAAATGGCGATATGGTTAAAATCCTTACTTCCTCAAATGTCTCCCCGTCACTTCATTGGCTATCCTCTTCAAAAACAGGAAAAGCTAGAGCAGCTATTAGAAGATATTGGCAGGGAAGAAATAGCAACAAATCAACACAAAATAAAATTTATAACACTTCTTTAATTATAGACTTGCCTCACAATCCTGGTGTTCTAGGCGAAATTAGTACTCTAATAGGTATGAATCAGAGCAATATTATTAATATTGAATTATTAGAAAGAAAAGAAAATTATTTACAATTTTCTTTTGAAATTCAGATTAAAGATTTGAAAAATTTTACAAACTTGATAAGTCAAATAAAACAAAAAAATTATAAATTTAAAATAGTTAGACATAAAAATAAAAAAAATGCTTTCTTACAAAGAATCTTTAAAAATTTTAAAAGAGGCTAATGCTTTAATTGAAGGTCATTTTATTCTGTCTTCAGGTTTACATAGTCCACAGTATGTTCAATGCGCTCAATTAATGAGTAAACCAGAACATGCAATCAAAATTTGCAAGTCTCTTGCTGCAAAAATAAAAGATGAGCTTCCAGATTTTGATATTATTCTATCACCAGCTATGGGCGGAATATTAGTTGGTTATGAAATAGGAAAATTGCTTAATAAAGAAACGATATTTTCTGAGCGTGTAAATGATAAATTTGTATTAAGAAGAGACTTTTTAATAAAAAAAAATCAAAAAGTTCTTATTGTAGAAGATGTAATAACTACGGGTAAATCAAGTTTAGAATGTTCAAAATTAGTAATAGATCATAAAGCCTCAATAATAGGATATGGATGTATTATTGATAGATCAAATGATAAATCTTCTTTAAAACAAAAAATAGTTTCACAAGTTAAGTTAAATATTCCAACTTATTCAAAAAATAACTTGCCAAATGATTTATTAGCCCTTAAGGCAGTAAAACCTGGAAGTAGAAATCTTTAATGGGAAAAATAAGACTTGGTGTTAATATTGATCATGTTGCAACAGTAAGAAATGCTAGAGGAGAAAATTACCCAAGTCCTGCTAGAGCAGCTCTACTAGCTCAAAAAAATGGAGCAGACTCAGTTACAATTCACCTTAGAGAAGATAGACGTCACATTAGAGAAAAAGATCTTAAAGAAATAAAATCAAAATTAAAAATTCCTTTAAATCTTGAAATTGCTTCCACTAAGGAAATGATGAGAATTGCTCTTAGAAGTAGACCTAGATTTATTTGTATTGTTCCAGAAAAAAGACAAGAACTAACAACCGAAGGCGGACTAAATCTTAAACATAAAAGAAATTTTTTAAAAAAATTAATTTACAAATTAAAAAAGAATAAATCTAGAGTAAGTTTATTTATTGAGCCAAGTTTGAAAGATATAAAAGATTCAAAAAAATTAAATGCAGACTGCGTAGAAATACATACTGGAAATTTTTGTAATTTGGTAAATGAAAAAAAAAATTACAAAAATGAATTAAAACGTATTAGAAATGCAGTAAATCTTGGTAATAAGCTAGGTTTAGAGGTGCATGCTGGTCATGGCCTTACTTATAAGTCAGCAAGAATATTATCTCAGATTACGGATATTAAAGAATTCAATATAGGACATTTTCTTGTAGGTGAGTCAATTTTTGTAGGTTTGGGTAAAACTATTAAAGAATTTAAAAAGATACTTAAGTAATGAAAATATTTGGAGTTGGGACTGACATTGTAAGAGTAAGTAGAATTAAAAATTCTTTAAAAAATAAATTTTTTCTATCTAGAATTTATAACAAAGATGAAGTCACTAAATGTAAAAAGAATAAGAATTGGACAAATTGTTTTGCAAAAAGATTTGCTGCAAAAGAGGCGTTTTCAAAAGCATTAGGCACCGGTATATCAAAAGGTATAAATTTTAATGAAATAATTGTTTTAAATGAAAGAAATGGTAAACCTTACATAAAAGTAATTAATAAAACAAAAAAAATTGTAGAAAAAAAAATTAAAAAAAAAAATTATAGAATTTCTTTATCAATTGCTGATGAAAAAAACTATGCAGTAGCTTTTGTAACTATTACAACATGATAAAAAATAAATATATAAATTTAATTGTCGATAATTTAAAAACGCTTCTATACGCATTAGTTATAGCTGTTCTTTTGAGATCACTATTTTATCAACCTTTTTATATTCCATCCTCATCAATGGAGCCAACACTTTTAGTGGGTGATAGACTATTTGTATCAAAATATACCTACGGATATAGCAAGCATTCATTTCCATTTAGTCCACCAATTCATAATAAACGTGTTTTTTCAAAAGAACCTGTAAGGGGAGATTTAGTTGTCTTTAAAACACCAGCAGATAATAGAACAGATTACATTAAAAGATTAATAGGTTTGCCTGGTGACAGAATTCAATTTGTTAATGGGGACATTCTTTTAAATAAAAATAAAATTCTGAGAAGAAAGCTAAATGAAAAACCTCAAATAAGGTGTGGAAATATGAATATACCCGTAATAGCGTATGAGGAGACATTACCAAATGGAATAAAATATAAAGCAGTTTATAGCAGCGTAGGGACTTT
>CABZCD010000030.1 GCA_902524105.1 uncultured Pelagibacteraceae bacterium
AGGGTATAGTAGGAGTTCCTACTGGCCTAACAGATTTAGATGAAAAATTAGGTGGATTACACAAATCAGATTTAGTTATTATCGCTGGCCGTCCCTCTATGGGTAAAACTGCTTTAGCGACAAATATCGCATATCATGCAGCAAAAAATATTCAATTAAAGGGGTCAAAATCTTCTGTCGCTTTTTTTTCATTAGAAATGTCATCAGAACAACTCTCAACAAGAATTTTATCTGAACAATCACGTATTAAATCAAATGATATTAGAAGAGGAAAAGCAACCGAGGAAGAACTTGGAAGATATATTGAAACATCGAGGGACATATATGATCTTCCTTTGTATATTGATGAAACTCCAGCGATAACAATTTCTACTTTAAGTAATAGAGCAAGAAGAATTAAAAGACTTTTTGGCTTAAGTTTAATAGTAGTAGATTATATTCAATTAATGAGGACAAGTTCAAAAAGAAATGATGGAAGAGTTCAAGAAATTTCTGAAATTACTCAAGGTTTAAAAGCTTTAGCTAAAGAATTAGGAGTTCCAGTACTCGCTTTATCTCAACTATCGAGAGCTGTTGAACAAAGAGACGATAAAAAACCTCAATTGGCAGATTTAAGAGAATCAGGTTCAATAGAGCAAGATGCTGATGTAGTGTTGTTTGTTTTCAGGGAGGAATATTACGAAGAAAAAAAGCAACCTAAACTTGGTTCAATAGAGCACGCAGAATGGCAATCAAAAATGAGTGATATAGCTGGTTTAGCAGAGATATTAATAGGTAAACAGAGACACGGACCAACTGGTAATATTCAAGTAGAATTTGAAGGAATGTATACGAAATTCAAAGATTTGAAATCTTAGATAAAATAAAATTTTTCATTTTTTTTGATAATAAGATATATCATTTGTTTACCCATGTTTTTAAAATTTTATAACAAATTAGTCTCAGATTTTCACAAATTTACTCTATTATTAATTTCAATTATATTAGTCATATCTTTTTATTTCGCTAAGAATTTTAATTTAGATGCATCTTCAGATGCTTTATTATTGGAGGGTGATCAAGATTTAAAATATCTTCGTGAGATTAATAATAGATATGGGTCAAAAGAATTTCTTTTTTTAACCTACTCTCCCATAACAAATTTTACCGACGAAGATACAATAATAAATATACAATTATTAAAATCTAAAATTGAAAAACTTTCTTGGGTTGACAGTATTATTACTATTATTGATGTACCGCTTCTTAAAAGCAGTGATGAACCGCTAATGGAAAGACTAAAAAACTATAAAACACTCTCCTATCCCAATATTGATAAAGATCGAGGATTTCAAGAAATACTCAACAGTCCGATATACAAAGATTATGTTATTAGCCAAGATGGCAAAACTTCTGGCGTAGTAATTTATTTAAAAAAAGATGAAAGGTTAAATGAATATGTAAAATTAAAAGAAAAGTATTTTTTTGAAAGAAAAGAAAAAAAACAAAGCAGTGCAGAAAAAAAGAAATATAAAGAATTTTTAAAAGAGTACGAAGATTATAAAAATTTATATAACAAGCGAAATCATCAAAACATCACAGAAATAAGAAATATCATAAACAAATATAGTGAAAATGCAAAAATCCATTTGGGAGGAATTCCTATGATAGCTGATGATATGATGAGTTACATTAAAAGTGATATTGTGGTTTTTGGAATTGGTGTTTTTATATTTATTATTATTACTTTATGGTTCATATTCAAAAATATTAAATGGGTAATAATGCCGTTATTAGGTTGTGCAACTTCTGTAATTATAATGATAGGATTGCTCGGTTTTATTGGATGGAAGGTAACAGTAATATCATCAAATTTTATTGCCTTAATGTTAATATTGAACATGGCAATGAATATTCATGTAACGGTAAGATTTCTTCAGCTTAAAAAAGAATTTCCTAACCTTTCAAAAAATGAAGCGGTGCTTGAGGCAAGCAAAAAAATGATGTTACCTATCCTCTACACTGTTTTAACTACTATTTGCGCTTTTCTATCTTTAATTTTTAGTGGAATAAAACCAATTATAGATTTTGGTTGGATGATGACTTTAGGATTAATAGTTTCTTTACTAGTAACATTTCTTCTTTTGCCTTGCCTATTAAATATTTTTTCTTCAGAAAATGAGATGAATATCCAAGATACCGAAAAATCTATTATTACTAAATTTCTTGGTTCAATAGCAAAAAAAAATAACAATTTGCTTTTAGGAACTACTCTAATTATTGTCATAGCAAGCATCGTAGGTATTTTCAAATTAGAGGTAGAGAATAGCTTTATAAATTATTTTGATAAAGAAACTGAAATTTATAAAGGAATGAAAAAAATTGATGATGATCTTGGTGGAACAACTCCTTTGAATGTAATAATAAGATTTCCAACAAAACAAGTTGACAAAAATGAGGATGATGAATTTTCCGAATGGGACGAAGATGTTGAAAATAAAGAAGATAAAGCAAAATATTGGTTCACCAGAGATAAAATGGACAAAATTTTAAAAGTACATGATTATTTAGACTCCTTGCCAGAAATAGGAAAAGTTTTATCTTTCGGTTCAATTTTAAGAGTTGCGGAAGATTTGAACAAAAAAGAATTACAAAGTTTAGAAATAGCTGTCTTATATAGTAAAATTCCTGAAGAAATTAAAAATGAGATTATTTCTCCATATATTTCAGTTGACGATGATGAAGCAAGAATTTCAGTAAGAATAAAGGACTCTTTGGAAAATTTAAGAAGAAATGATTTAATTAAAAAAATTAGCAATGAGCTTAACACTGAATTAGGCTTAAATAAAAACGAATATAAATTAGCAGGTGTTTTAATTTTATTTAATAATTTATTACAAAGTTTGTTTAAATCTCAAATTCTCACATTAGGAATTGTTATGATAGGTATTTTTTCAATGTTTTTAATATTATTTAGAAATGTAACTTTGTCATTTATTGGAGTTGTGCCCAACTTCATAGCAGCTTTTTTTATTCTCGGTATAATAGGTTTAATGGGTATCCCTTTAGACATGATGACAATTACAATAGCCGCTATAACTATTGGTATAGCAGTGGATAATAGTATTCACTACATTTACAGATTTAAAGAAGAGTTTAAAAAAATAAATAATTATAACAAAACATTAGATAGATGCCATAGTACAGTTGGAATTGCTATTTTAAATACCTCTATAACAATAGTCTTTGGTTTTTCAATTTTAATTTTATCAAATTTTATTCCTACAATATATTTTGGTTTTTTCACAGGTATAGCAATGTTGCTTGCGATGATTTCTGTCTTAACTTTGCTTCCAAGGTTATTATTAATTTATAAACCCTTTGGCGAAGAAGTCGATAAACTCATATGATGAGTAATTTAATTGAAAGCATAACAAATAATTTAAATATATTTGATATTTTTGTTGCAACAATTTTTATTTACTGTGTAATACAATGTTTCTTGAAAGGTTTTTCTTTAAGCTTAATATCTTTCATGAAATGGGTGCTATCGACAATTTTTACGATTATATTAGTTCCAAAATTTCAGCCAACAGTAAGTGAGTATATAGAATCAGAATTTATAAATAGTATAGGTCTTGGAATAGTGATTTTTATTTTTACACTTTTTTTAATCATAGTTATAGGAAAAGCCTTGGGTAAAGCTGTTACTTGGACAGGAGTAGGATCAATAGACAAAACTTTTGGTATGTTATTTGGATTTTTTAAAGGCTATGTAGTAAGTGTGTGTATATTTTCTATATTAAATTGGTTTTATCCTTTTCAAAATTGGGGTATATCAGCAGAAGACGCTATTACGTTTAATTTGATAAATAAAGGTAGTGAAATTTTAATAGAAGAGTTTCCATCTAGTAAAGATGTCATTGATACGAAAGAAAAAATTGAAAATATTTGAATTTGATAAATTAAAAGAAGAATGTGGTGTTTTTGGTGTCTCAAATCATGATGATGCAGCTAGATTAGTTGCTTTAGGATTGCACTCATTACAACATAGGGGACAAGAAGGTTGTGGAATAGTTTCTTTTGATGGAAAAAGTTTTCATTCAGAGAAACGACAGGGCTTAGTTGGTGATCATTTTACAAATATTGAAACTATTAAGAGATTGCCTGGAAATTCAGCTTTAGGTCATAACAGATATTCTACAACTGGTGAAACATCTCTTAGAAATATTCAACCTTTCTTTGCAGATCTTTATCATGGCGGTTTAAGCATTGCCCATAATGGCAATTTAACTAATGCTATTACTTTAAGAAATGATCTTGTAAAAAATGGATCAATTTTTAGAACAACCAGTGACACTGAAACTATAGTACAATTAATTGCGCAATCAAAAAGAGAAAAGATATTAGATAAAATAACAGAAACTTTATTTAAAATTCAAGGAGGCTATGGTCTGGTAATACTGACAAACAAAAAATTAATAGGTGTAAGAGATCCTTTGGGTATAAGACCGCTGGTAATCGGAAAATTAGGTAATTCTTACATATTTGCCTCAGAAACATGTGCATTAGATATTGTTGATGCAAAATTTGTCAGAGAAGTTGAAAATGGAGAGATGGTTGTAATAGAAAATAATGAAATTAAAAGTTTTAAACCCTTTAATAAAATTAAATCAAGACCATGTGTGTTTGAATATATTTATTTCGCTAGGCCTGATAGTATACTTAGTGGCGAATGTGCTTATGAATATAGAAAAAGATTAGGTGAAGAATTAGCAAGAGAATCAGGAGTTGATGCAGATATTGTTGTACCAGTACCTGACTCTGGTGTACCAGCTGCCATAGGTTACTCACAATCATCAAATATAAAATTTGAACTTGGATTAATAAGAAACCATTATGTTGGTAGAACATTTATTGAGCCAACTCAAAATATTAGGAGTTTTGGGGTAAAACTAAAATTAAGTTCTACAAAAAGTATATTAAAAAATAAAACAGTTATATTGATTGATGACTCATTAGTGAGAGGAACAACTTGTAGTAAAATTGTAAAAATGCTTTACAAAGCTGGAGCAAAAAAAGTTCATGTTAGAATAGCGTGTCCAGAAATTAAATATCCAGATTTTTATGGAGTAGATATGCCAACTAAAAAAGAATTGCTTTCAA
>CABZCD010000031.1 GCA_902524105.1 uncultured Pelagibacteraceae bacterium
ATCTTTAGGACAAAATCTTTTAATAGATAAGAATATATCTAAAAAAATACTGTCTTTAACTTCATTTAAAAATAAAAATATTATTGAAATAGGGGCTGGTACTGGAAATTTAAGCATTGAAATTTTAAAACTAATGCCGAGAAAGTTAATTTGTATAGAGAAGGATAAAAATTTTTCAAAATATTTAAAAGACAATTTAAAAAATGAAAAAAATTTATCTATTATAAATGGAGATATCTTAAAGTTAAATTTAAAAAAATTGATAAGTTATGAAACAATTATAATTGGCAATTTGCCTTATAATATTTCGACTCAAATTTTAGTTAAATTTATAAAATTTAATCCTTGGCCTCCTAAATTTTCAAAGCTAATATTTATGTTCCAGAAAGAAGTTGGAGAAAAAATTATTTCAAGTCTAGGCAGTAAAAATTATTCAAGATTATCGATTATCACAAAATCAAGACTTAAAGTTTTAAATTATTTTTATGTCTCGAAAAACTGTTTTTTTCCAAAACCAAAAGTAGATTCCATGATAATAGAATTTGAGCCATTTGAAAGAAAAGGTGCAAATTTTAAGTCAATAAAATCTTTAGAATATATTACAGGTATTTTTTTTTCTAATAAAAGAAAAATGATTAATAAAACCTTTAAAAAACTTAAAATTAATAGTGATAAAATTTTAAAAAATCAAAATATTGATCTTACTTTAAGACCTGAAAATCTTAGTGAAATTTTATATTATAAAATTACTGAATATTATGAAAAAAATAGATGATTAAATAAAAGACATTTTTTCTTTTTTATGATTTTCAATAATTTTTTCTATTTGACGAAAGCAGCTCTCTAAATCATTATTAATAACTACATAATCATAATCAAACCAGTGCTGAATGTCAGTTTCATATTGTTTTAATCTTTTTTCAACTATTTTGTTATTATCTTGATTTCTATCAATTAATCTTTTTTTAAGCTCTTTTTTATCTGGTGGTAAAATAAATATCTTTATCAAATTTAACTCTTCGAATTGGGATAACTGCTTAGTACCTTGCCAATCTATATCAAAAACAACATCATAATTTCCTTGATGCAGTTTATTTACTGAATTTTTTGATGTTCCGTAATAATTATCAAATATTTTAGCATGTTCATAAAAATTATTTTTTTGGATAAGTTTTTTAAATTCTTCTCTAGTTACAAAGTGATAATCAACACCATCTATTTCATTAGGTCTAGGTTTTCTAGTAGTGTGGGATATTGAAATTTTTATATTAGGGTATTTTTGACTTAACTTTTTTGTTATTGTGGTTTTGCCGGCACCTGATGGTGAGGACAAAACAATATTGAAACCCAAAATTAATCCTTTTTTAATTTATTGAGCTGATTTACTCTCGATAAATTTAATTGCATCACCAACAGTTAATATTTTCTCAGCCTCACTGTCAGATATTTCTGAGCCGAACTCTTCCTCAAAGGCCATTACTAATTCAACTGTATCTAAACTATCTGCGCCAAGATCATCAATGAAGCTTGCTTCATCCACAACTTTTTCTTCTTCAACACCAAGGTGATCTGCAACTATTTTTTTTACTTTTGAACCGATTTCTTTTGACATGAATTTCCCTTATTATTATTATTATAACGTTACTAAGATTATTAACGCAAATTGTCAAGCCATATACATTCCTCCGTTCACATGAATAGTTTCCCCTGTTATGTAAGAGGCTTCATCTGAACTTAAAAAAGCTACACAATTAGACACATCGTCTCCAGAACCCATTTTACCCATAGGAATTTTTGCAAGAAGTATTGACCTTATTTTCTCTGGTATATTATTAGTCATATCAGAGACAATAAATCCTGGTGAAACACAATTTATTGTAATGTTTTTCTTCGCATATTCGATGGAGAGACTTTTAGACATTCCAATAATTCCTGCTTTTGAAGCAGCATAGTTGGATTGTCCTACATTTCCTGTGTGACCTACGATTGAAGTTATATTAATAACTCTTCCAGAGTTATTTTTAAGCATCTTTTTGATAGCATATTTTGTTAATAAAAATGTTGATGTCAAATTAATATCGATTACTTTTTGCCATTCATCTTCTTTCATTCTTAGTGATAAATTATCTTTATTTATACCTGCATTATTAATTAGAATATCTAATCCACCTAATTCTTCTGAAACTTCATCAATAAACTTTTCTATTTGAGAATGAGATGAGATATCGAATTTTTTTACTTTAATTTTATTGAAATCTGACTTTAATTTTTTTAGCTTTTCAGAGTTTGTACCTGTTCCTAAAATTTCAGAATTCAGTGATAAAAATTTTTTTACCAAGGCTCCACCTATTCCTCCAGTGGCACCAGTTATTAAAACTTTTTTATTTTTAAGATTAATCATTACAAATTTTTTATATCATCAATTTTAATTAAACTTCTAGTTAAAACTTTATTATTAGTTCTTTTTACTAATCCACTTAATACTTTTCCAGGTCCAATTTCAATAAAATCATTTATACCATTGTTTATCATGTATTCCACGCTCTCTCTCCATCTAACCTGAGAAAATATTTGTTTATAAAGTAGTTCTGCTATATCTCCTTTTTTTTCAATAGGTAATGCAGTAACATTACTAATAAGTTGTATGTTGGGATTTTTAAACTCTGTTTTTTTCAAAAACGATTTCATATTTTCTGCGGCGGGCTTCATGAGTGAACAATGAAATGGTGCGCTCACTGGTAAAAAAATTGATCTTTTTTTTTCTGCTTTTAAGTTATTACTTAATGAAAATAATATTTCTTTGTTACCACTAAGAATTATTTGACCTAATGAATTATCATTTGCAATCTCACAAATACCTTTTTTTTCATCGTACTTTTTTAATAATAAATTTAATTCAGCAATATTTAGACCCATAACTGCTAACATCGCGCCTTCACCCTCTGGTACTGCTTCTTGCATTAATTTTCCTCTTTCGTGCACTAGGGTGACTGCATTTTCTAATTTTAATGAGTCTGCAGCAACTAAAGCACTATATTCTCCTAAAGAATGACCTGCAACATATTTTGTAGTAGATAAATCAAAATTAAATTCTTTTTTTAGAACACTAAAAATAGCAAAACTTGTAGTTAAAATTGCTGGCTGGGTAATCTCAGTTTTTTTCAAATCTGCATCGGATCCATTTAAGATTATTTTTGATAAATTAAACTTCAAAGCTTCATCTGCTCTTAAAAATATATCCTTAACAATCTTAAAATTACTTTGGAACTCAGAAGCCATACCTGCATTTTGAGAACCCTGTCCTGGAAATATAATTGCTTTCATTTTAACTGATATACATGCTTATAATTAATGTTGAAATGACTTTTTTATAATAGTATAAAACCTGCAAAATACTAATAGTTATTTATATGAATTTCTACGAACATACACTTATAGCAAAACAAAATCTTTCCCAAAAAGATGTGGATTCTATTGAGAAAAAATATGAAGATTTGATAAATAAAAACTCAGGTAAAGTACTTAAAATTGAAAAATGGGGTTTATTAAACTTTAAAAGGAAGATTAAAAATTATACCAAAGGTTATTTTTTACATTTTAAAATAGAAGGTGAACAGTCAACATTAGAAGAAATAAAATCTAAAACCAAACTTGATGGTAATATTGTAAGATTTCTCACTGTAAAATATAAAAACTTAGACCTTAAAACAGAATACTTCTCAAAAAATAAAAGCTAATGAAAAAAAGAAAAAATAACTTTAAAAGCTCAAAAAACTCTCTTAATAAATTAAGTTTGTTTCAAAAAAGTGATGCTAGATTTTCTAGGAAATGTCCATTTTCAGTAAAAAAATGCTCCTGTTATAGATTATAAAAATATATCATTGCTTCAAAAATACATAACCGAGACAAATAAAATTATAACGTCAAAAATAAGCAATATTTCTTTGGGAAAACAAAAAAAATTAGCTAGGGAAATAAAAAAAGCAAAAATTTTAGGAATTCTGTAAATTAATATGCAAGTAATTTTATTGGAAAATATATCAAAACTTGGAAAAATTGGTGACCTAGTAAAAGTTAAAAATGGGTATGCGAGAAATTTTTTGTTAAAAAAAAATAAAGCTTTAAGAGCTAATAAAGAAAATATCGAATTAGTAAATAAAAATAAGTCTGAACTAACAAAAAAAAATACAGAAGTTAAGAATAAATTTATTGAAAAGGCTAATATAATTAAAAATAAAAAAATTAAAGTTTACAAAGCAATTAAAGAAAATGGTGATTTATACGCTTCTATAAAACCAAAAGAAATATCAAAAATAATCTTAGATGAATTAAAGACAGAAATAGGACCATCTGAAATAATAATTAAAAAAGAAATTAATAAAATCGGTCAATTCGAGATAAATATTGTGCTACATTCTGAGGTCCAAACAAAAATATTTCTTCAAGTAGAAAAATTGGATAAGCTTCAAAATAAATAATTTTTTCCACAGGTTGAAAAAAAGGTGTGTAACTTAAAGTGCAAATTATCTCTACATAGAATACTATATCTATATGGAAAAACTCAATATCACTAAAAATCAAATACAAGATCAAGAGATCCCATCAAATATTGAAGCAGAGCAAAACCTTTTAGGTTCAGTTTTGGTCAACAACGATATAATAGATGAGATAGCTAGCATTATTAGTTCAGAAAAATTTTATGATCCAATTCATGTAAAAATTTATGAAGTTATTGAAAATTTAAATAACAAAGGAATGATCGCAAATCCAATAACTCTTAAAAATTATTTTGAAAAAAATCAAGGTTTAGATGATGTTGGTGGAGTTGAGTATTTAGTGAAATTGACAAGATTTTCCTCATCTGTGAAACAAGCTATAGATTACGCAAAAATAGTTCATGAAAATTATGTTAAGAGAGA
>CABZCD010000032.1 GCA_902524105.1 uncultured Pelagibacteraceae bacterium
TATTTTTTCTCAATTTTTAGTATCTACGATAGCTTTTGGAAATATCTTAAAAATCGGCAATGATAGCGCAAAGGTAACTGTCAAAGTTTTTTCTTCTTTAACCTGCCCTCACTGTGCATCTTTTCACGAAAAAATTTTTGAGAATTTAAAAAAAGATTATATTGATAAAGGCAAAGTAAAATTTGAACACCATGCTTTTCCTTTGGATTTAGCTGCTCTAAATGCAGAGAAGGTAGTAAGATGCGCTCCGAGCTCAAATGCAAAATTTGAACTTTTATCTAAAATTTATGATAAGCAAAAGAGATGGGCTGTTGGTTCAGATATAAATAAAATAAATGATATTTTAATTAAAATTGGGACTGATTCTAAAATTAACGAGAGTAACTTAAGAGCTTGTTTAAAAAATGAGGAAACTCAAGAATTAATTTTAAATGAGAGAATTAAGGCGCAAAAAGAATATAATATAACCTCAACACCTACCATATACATTAATGATAAGAAATATGAGGATAAGCACGAATTCAAATCTTTCAAAAGACAAATAGATAAATTATTATAACAGTATGAAGTTTAAAAAATTGGAGCTGACCGGCTTTAAGTCGTTCTTCGATAAAACAACTTTTTATATCGAGGATGGTTTAACTGGAATAGTCGGACCAAACGGCTGTGGAAAATCAAATATAGTTGAGTCTTTAAGATGGTGTATGGGAGAAACATCAGCAAAAAGTATGAGAGGATCTGGTATGGAAGATGTTATATTTTCAGGAACATCAAATAGACCAGAAAAAAATTTCTCTGAAGTTTCTTTATTAATTGACAACAAAGATAAGGATGGTCCTGAGCAGTATCATAAATTAGATGAAATTTTGATAACTAGAAAAATAGAGAGAAATAAAGGTTCAAAATATTATTTAAATGAAAAGGAAGTGAGGGCTAGAGATGCTCAAACTTTTTTTGCTGATTTATCAACTGGAGCTCATTCTCCCTCTTTAATCAGTCAAGGTAAAATTGGTCAATTAGTAACTTCTAAACCTGTTGAAAGAAGAGCTATTTTAGAAGAAGCCGCTGGTATAGCTGGAATTCATGTGAGAAGACACGAGGCTGAAACAAGATTAAATGCAGCAGAGAATAATCTAAAGAGAGCTGATGAACTAAAAAAACAGCAGCAAAAACAATTAGATAATTTAAAAAAACAAGCTGAAGAGGCTACAAAATATAAAGAAATTTCTAAAGAAATTAGAAAAGCAGAAGCAGGTTTATATTATCTTAAATTAATTGAGATTGAAAAAAATAAAAAAGAAATCTTAGAAAACGTCAGTGAACAAGATGATGAAATAAGTGCTATAAAAATAGACTTAAATCATAATACAGAATTACTAAATGAAGAAAACTCAAAATTAGCTCCTCTAAGAGATAGAAAACTAGAAAGCTTAGCAAAACTTCAGAAGATAAATTTAGATATGACTAATTTAGAGGAAGAAGAAAAAAGAATAAAAAAATTATCAACAAAACTGGAAAACTCCCTGGCAATTATTAATTCTGACTTGGAAAGGGAGAAAAGTATTTCTTTAGACTCTTCTCTAAATGAGAAAAGAATTTTAGAGGAAAAGGATGAGCTGTTAAAAACAGAAAAAACGTTTGGAAATACTGAGATAGAAATTAATGAAAATTTAGAGCTGTCCAAAAGAAATTTAAATAGTTTAAAAAAAGAACTTGCAGGCTTAATTTTTGAGATTGGTAAACTGGTTGAAGAGGAGAAGAAAATTCCTAAAGAATTATTTAATAGTCTTAAAGGGATAGTTGATAAAATTACATCAGCTCATGAAATTTATGCATCAAATTATAGTAAGAACGAAACAGTTAAAAGCGACTCAATTAAAAGAAAAGAGAGAATTAAAAATATTGATATTGAGTTAGAAAATTGGAAAAATTTAAAAGTTAATTCTGAAAAAATGATTAATAATCTGCAAGAGAGAAAAAATAAAATAAATAATGAAATGAAAGAAAATCAAAAAAATCCAGAGATAGTTGCTACTAATAAAGGTCAAAATATACAAAATTTAGAAAATACAAAAAAAAGAAGTGAGGAGCTAGAAGAGGAGCTAAAGTCTGCTGAGGAAAAGTATAATAAAATTAATAATAATATTAAAGAGGTCCAAGAAAAACTAACAATTTTAAGGGAGGATAAAGCCAGAAACGAAGCAACTTTAGAAGGAATTGCAACAAGAAAAAAGGATTTGTTTTATTCGATAAACGCAGAATTAAATATTGCGGATGAATCTAAACTATTATCTTTGTCAGAATTAAACCTTGGGGATTTGCCTACTATAGATGACCAAATTTCAACTGTTAGTAAGATTAAAAAAGAAAGAGAATCAATGGGTACCGTAAATTTAAGGGCTGATATAGAGACAAAAAAATTTGAAGATGAAATTAAGAAAATGGAAGATGATAGGGCTGATCTTTATACAGCTATAGTAAAACTTAAATCTAGTATTGAAGAGTTAAATCAAAAAGGTAGAGAAAGACTTTTAGATGCATTTGAAAAAGTTAATAGAAAATTTAATGAAGTCTATACTAAGCTTTTTAGTGGAGGAAGTGCTAAGCTAGAATTAGTTGACTCGGATGATCCTTTAGAAGCTGGATTAGAAATGTTTGTTTCTCCGCCCGGAAAAAGATTGCAGTCTATTACTTTATTGTCTGGTGGTGAACAGGCGCTTACAGCTTTATCTTTAATTTTTGCAGTTTTTCTTGTTAATCCTTCACCTATATGTGTTTTGGATGAAGTTGATGCCCCTCTTGATGATGCGAATGTCACAAGATTTTGTTCTTTATTAGATGAGTTAACAAATATTACGAAAACTAAATTCATAATAATCACTCATCACGCTTTGACTATGTCAAGAATGCATCGATTATATGGAATAACGATGCCCGAAAAAGGCATTAGTCAATTAGTTGCTGTTGATCTGGAAAAAGCTGAAGAGTTGGTGGCATAAACTAATGGACAATAAAGATTTTAAAACTCGCCTCAGGATTGCAAAAAAAGAAATTTTAAAAAAAAATACAAACGAAAACGATAAAAAAGGACTTTTTATGGGTTCGGCTTTCAGACTGGGCACTGAATTAGTAGCTGCTGTAGTGGTTGGGACAATTATTGGGTTTATTTTAGATAACTGGTTTGATACTAAACCATGGTTTATTATTACATTCTTTTTTATAGGTGTAATAGCAGGAATTCTTAATGTTATTAGAGTAGCTAATAACATGCAAAGGTAAAATTGTTAAAGGAATTAATTTATGGCAGCTAATCCAATGCATCAATTTCAAGTCTACAGACTTGGGCCTGAGATTAAATTAGGAAATGTAGACTTATCATTTACCAACGCAAGTTTATTCATGCTATTAAGCGCATTATCCATTTGTTTATTTTTATATTTTGGATCAAAACAAAAAAAAATAGTACCTGGAAGATTACAGCTAGTAACTGAACTATTTTATAATTTTATTGCAAAAATGATAAGTGATACAGCGGGATCAAAAGCTAAACCGTATTTTCCTTTTATATTCACCCTGTTTATGTTTGTATTGCTTTGTAATATGATAGGAATGCTTCCCTATTCTTTTACAGTGACAAGTCATATTATAGTTACGCTTGTGATGGCGCTATTTATATTTATTGCTGTAACAATTATTGGATTTTTAAAACATGGTTTTAAGTATTTATCTATATTTGTTCCAAAAGGTGTTCCGGTAGTTTTGTTGCCATTAATAACAATTATTGAAATAATTTCTTATTTAAGTAGACCTGTTAGTCTTTCTGTAAGGTTATTTGCAAATATGATGGCAGGACATACTATGTTAAAAGTTTTTGGAAGTTTTGTTATAAGTTTGGGTCTATTAGGTGGATGGTTACCACTTAGTTTTTCAGTTGCATTAACAGGTTTAGAAATACTAGTAGCTTTTTTACAAGCTTATGTTTTTGCAATTTTAACCTGCATCTATTTAAATGATGCACTTAATCTTCACCATTAAAAAAAGGAGGAAAAATGGAGTTAGAAGCGGCAAAAATGATTGGAGCAGGATTAGCTGCAATCGCGTTGGCAGGTGCTGGGGTTGGTATCGGAATAATTTTCGGTAACTACTTATCAGGAGCCATGAGAAATCCGTCTGCTGCACAAAAGCAATTCCCTAATTTACTTTTAGGTTTTGCTTTAGCT
>CABZCD010000033.1 GCA_902524105.1 uncultured Pelagibacteraceae bacterium
ATCCTCATTATTTCCCGCAAATTTTATTGGTATTGTGCATGTTCTTTTAAATACCTTTTTAAGCTTATTTTCTGGTAATCCAAATATTTGAATTTGTTCAGATGTTGTAAGACTTGAAATAACTTTGCATTTAGATGGGGGAAGAGTTTTGAATTTAGGCGATAGAATTAATAAAGGTGATGCAATGAAGAAAATAATTATTATGCTTGAACAAAAATTTAAGTCAAAACCAAAAACTATAGCAGTAGGCGATAATCATAATGACCTGGAAATGCTTAAAAATTCAGATATACCTTGTTTGGTAAAAAATAATAAGTTTATAAATAAAGATCTACAAATTAAAAATTTAATAATATCAAAAAAAACTGCTCCAGAGGGGTGGGTAGAGATTGTCAAATTGGCACTAGAAAAAATAAAATAAAAGGAATAAGTTTTGTAATGGGTGATTTTTCTCAAAATGGAATAATTTCAAGTCTTCACGATTTTGGAACTAAAACCACAGCTAATATAGAAAAAGAATTATTAAAATTTTCTAAAGAAAGAAAAATGGAATTAATTTTACCAAGTCTATATTCTGAGCTAAAAGGAGATGCTTTACCTAATATTGTAAAACAAATTGGTGAAACAAAATATCTTAATCATATCATAATTGGATTAGACAAGGCTTCAAAAACAGAGGCTATCAAAGCTTGGAAATTTTTTAAAAAATTAAATACACCTTTTACAATCCTATGGAATGATGGACCTAGATTGAAAAAATTACATGAAGAACTTAAAGAAAAAGGTTTAGCACCGAGTGAGATGGGAAAAGGAAGAAATGTTTGGTATTGTCTTGGCATGTGTATTGCACGCGATGAAGCTAGATCTGTTGCTCTTCACGATTGCGATATTAAAACTTATGATAGAAGAATGTTAGCAAAGCTATTCTACCCTGTTGTAAATCCTTTCTTTAATTTTGAGTTTTGCAAGGGATATTACCCAAGAATAGCCAACGGAAAAATGAATGGTCGAGTTGCAAGATTACTTGTATTTCCTTTATTAACTGCTTTAGAAAAAACTATTGGAAGAAGTGATTATTTAGAATTTATGAAATCATTCAAATACCCTCTTGCAGGAGAGTTTTCTTTCAGAAGAAATGTTTTACCAGAGCTTAGGATATCATCAGACTGGGGTATTGAAGTTGGTATTCTTTCAGAGATGCAAAGAAATTTTTCCCCTCAAAACATTTGCCAAGTTGATCTAGCAGATAAATACGATCACAAACATCAGGACTTGTCAGCAAATAATGAAAACAAAGGATTATCAAGAATGTCTCTAGATATTATTAAAACATTAATTAGAAAACTTGCAACACAAGGAAATACTTTTAGTCCTGAAACTTTTCGATCATTAAAAGCTACATATTATCGATATGCATTAGATTTAATTGACATCTATAGAAGTGATGCTGAAATGAATGGGTTTAGATTTGATTCTCATACTGAGGAAAAAACAGTTGAGTTATTTGCTTTAAATATAATGAAGGCCGGCGACTCCTTTTTAAAAAGCCCTATGGATACCCCGTTTATACCCACTTGGAGTAGAGTTAAGAGTGCCATCCCTGATTACTTGAAAAGATTAAAAGAAGCAATAAATGAAGATAACAAAAATTACAAGTAATGTTATCATCAAAAATTCAGCAGTTATTAAAACAAAGATTAAATAAAATTTATCGTCCAGTAGATAGACATATCGATACAAATTTTTATCATAAAGAATTAGTAGAACTCATTAATAGTTTTAATAAAAAACATAAAAAAAGAAAAAAATTTAATATTTCTGAAAAAACTACATTACTTATTACCTATGGAGATAGCGTCACTCAAAATGGCTCTGATCATACACTTAAACACTTTAAAAAGTTTTTTAGTAAATATTTATCTAATTACTTTAATGCAATTCATTTTTTACCTTTTTATCCTTCCAGCAGCGATAGTGGTTTTGCAGTTAAAGATCATTATAAAATAGATAAAAAAATTGGTAGTTGGAAAGATATTTTCTCTCTTTCAAAAACAAATTTGATAATGGCTGATATTGTTATAAATCACGCGTCATCGAGAGGTTTGTGGTTTAAAAACTATTTACGAAACAAGTCTCCAGGAAAAGATTACTTTTTAACTGTCGATCATAAGTTTAATACAAATAAAGTTATAAGACCCAGAGATCATAAACTATTAAAAAAAATAAAATTATTAAACAAAACTAGATACTTATGGAGGACATTTAGTGCAGATCAAATTGATTTAAATTTTAAAAATCCAAGAGTTTTAATGAGAAATATTAAAATACTGATAAATCTTTTATCTCATGGAACAAATATTTTCAGACTAGATGCTATTGCTTATTTATGGAAAGAAAGTGGAACAAAGTGTGTTAACTTAAATCAAACTCATGAAATTATAAAATTTATTAAACTTGTAGGAAAAAATCTTAAATCTGAGTCAATTTTAGTTACTGAGACTAATTTACCGGAAAAAGAAAATTTGAGTTATTTTGGTAAAGGAGACGAGGCTAATTGGATTTATAACTTCTCTTTACCACCTCTTTTAGTTCATGCATTAAGTTTTGAAAACAGTTCAAAACTATTAAAGTGGAGCAGTAAATTACCTCAAGCAAAGAAGGGAACAAGCTACCTAAATTTTATTGCATCACATGACGGTATAGGTATGAGGCCAGCAGAAGGTATATTAAATAATAAGACATTAAATACTTTTTTTAGAAGAATTAAAAAAAATGGAGGTGAATTTTCTTACAGGAAAATTCAGAAAGCTAGGAAAAAAATTTATGAGGCTAATATTACTATTTTCAACGCCTTGGAAAAAACTGATAAAGACCCTAAAGCCCAATATAGTTTTGAAAGATATATTACTGCTCATGCTATTATGATCTCCTTTGAGGGAATACCAGCTATTTATTTGAATTCTATATTTGGAACTCCTAATGATTTTAATAAATATATTGTTACTAACAATAAAAGAGATTTGAATAGGTATAAATGGAACAAAAAAAAATTAGAAAAAAAATTAAAAAATAAACATTCGAAACAATATAAATTCTATAAAGAAATAACGAGACTTCTTTTAATAAGAAAAAATCAAAAAGCATT
>CABZCD010000034.1 GCA_902524105.1 uncultured Pelagibacteraceae bacterium
AGCTAATTTATTGTTAACTTTTTTCTTATGGTATTCTTTTGATAATAATTTTGCTGGTTTTCAATTTATAGAAGAAAAAAACTGGATAAGTGGACTTATAAAATTTAAACTTGGAATAGATGGAATTTCTATTTTATTTATAGTTTTAACAGCATTTATTACTCCGATATGTATAATTTCTTGTATTATCAGTGTTAAAAAAAGACTTAATGAGTTTTTAATAGCAATCTTAATTCTAGAGACTTTTATGATAGGTGTATTTTGCTCTTTAGATTTAATTATTTTTTATCTATTTTTTGAAGCAGGGCTTATTCCAATGTTTTTAATAATAGGTATATGGGGCGGTCCTAGAAAGATCTATTCAGCCTATAAATTCTTCCTATTTACTTTACTAGGTTCAGTTTTAATGTTGGCCGCTATTATCTTCATTTATTGGGCTGTTGGAACAACTGATTACACTGAAATATATAAATTAAAAATACCTAAGGAGTACCAATACTTATTATGGTTAGCCTTTTTTAGTTCTTTTGCTGTCAAAACACCTATGTGGCCTGTACATACATGGCTACCAGACGCTCATGTTGAAGCTCCGACCGCAGGCTCTGTCATTCTAGCAGCTATACTTTTGAAAATGGCTGGATATGGTTTCTTGAGATTTTCTTTAGGAATGTTTCCGATTGCTTCAGAATTTTTCACACCCTTGATTTTTACGCTAAGCATTATTGCAATTATATACACTTCATTAGTAGCTTTAATGCAGGATGATATGAAAAAGTTAATTGCTTACTCCTCGGTTGCACATATGGGTTTTGTGACATTAGGTATATTTACTTTCAATAAACAAGGGATCGAAGGCAGCATGTTTCAAATGATTAGTCATGGTATAATATCTGCAGCTTTGTTTTTATGTGTTGGTGTTCTATATGACAGAACTGGTTCAAGAATGATAAAAAGTTTTGGTGGAGTTGTAAATTATTTACCAAATTTTTCTTTAATATTTATAATATTTGTGCTTGGAGCATTAGGTTTACCTGGAACAACAGGTTTTATTGGTGAGTTTCTTGTATTATTGGGCGCCTTCAAAATTAATTACTTGGTTGCAATATTAGCTAGTACTGGAGTTGTTCTCTGCGCCGCATATATGCTTTGGTTGGCTAAAAGAGTAGTTTTTGGAGATACTAATAATACTATTGTTACAAAATTAAAGGATATTAATTATTTAGAAGCCACGATTTTAATTATCCTATGTTTGGTAAGTATAGTTTTCGGATTTTATCCTGAACCACTACTAAACACTATGGATATTTCAGTAAACGGAATAATTCAAAATCACCAAAATGAACTAACAGTAAATTTATTAAATAAATAACAATGGAAAATATAAATTTAATCATACCTGAAATAGCGTTGTTTCTAGGAATTTGTATAGCTTTGATGGTTGGAGTTTTTTTTAAAAATAGCTTTTCTATAGTTATGAAGATTTCAATCTTAATTTTATTGGGAGTTGTATACTTGATCTTAACCGATTGGGGAGGAGAGCAAAAAATATTTTTAGACTCTTTCAAAAATGATAAATTTTCAGATTATTTTAAGGTATTAATTTTAGTATCAAGTATTTTTATTTTTTTCTCTTCTGATCAATTTATAAAAGATAAAAAATTAAATAAATTTGAGTACCCAATAATTATAATGTTCTCTATTTTAGGTATGTTTTTTATGCTTAGCGCTAATGACTTAATAATATTTTATCTAGGTTTAGAACTTCAATCACTAGCTCTATACGTTTTAGCTTCTATTGATAGAGACAACACAATCTCTTCCGAAGCTGGTATAAAGTATTTTGTATTAAGCGCACTTTCTTCGGGACTACTTTTATATGGATGTTCTTTACTTTATGGATTTACAGGATCAACAAATTTTGATGAAATAGGTGTAAGCTTAATCACTCAAAATACTGGAGCTATTTTTGCAATGGTTTTCATTTTAGTAGGCTTAGCTTTTAAGGTATCTGCTGTACCTTTTCACATGTGGACGCCAGATGTTTACCAAGGCGCCCCAACATCTATAACCAATTTTTTTGCTGTAGTCCCTAAAGCTGTTGGATTAGCTGTAATTATCAGATTTATGGATCTTCCTTTTAAAAATATTATCGAAGAATGGCAAACTATAATAATTTTTATATCTATTGCCTCTATGATACTTGGAAGTGTAGCTGCTATAGGTCAAAAAAATATTAAAAGGCTTTTAGCTTATAGTTCTATAAGTCACATGGGTTATGCTTTAGCAGGCGTAGCTACTGGTACGGTATCAGGATACACTTCAACAATTATCTATATAACAATTTATATAATTATGAATATGGGTGCTTTTGCCTGTCTATATTTAATGAAAACAGATGGTAAATATTCTGAAAAAATTGAAGACCTCTCTGGACTTTCAAAAGAACGACCAATGTTGTCTTTTTCTTTTTTAATTTTATTTTTTTCATTAGCCGGGATACCACCGTTAGGTGGATTTTTTGCTAAATTTTTTATTTTTATGTCAGTAATAGAAAGTGAAATGTATATTTTAGCAATAATTGGACTATTGACTACTGTTATATCGGCTTTCTATTACTTAAAAGTAATTAAAATTATTTATTTTGATGATAATAAAATTAAATTTGATGATGTTAGAAACCTGAGTGTAAAAGCTACGATACTTTTGAGCTGCTTATTTTTATCACTATATTTTATATCTCCATCCATTATTGGCTCTTTATTAGATGGATTATTTATTTAATGAAAATGCAAATTATTAAATATAATAGTGTAGATAGCACTAATAATGTAGCAATAAGAAGAATAAAAAAAGGGAAAATAAAACCAACGTTAATTGTAGCAAATTCGCAAAAAAAAGGTAGGGGTCAATATGGAAGATATTGGGTTTCTCATAAAGGAAATATTTTTATTACTATTTATTTTAATTTAAAAAAAAATAAAGGAATTAAATCTTTATCGAAAAAAGTTTATACATTATTAAAAAAAATTTTAGAAAAATTTGTTAATGAAAAAATAGTAATAAAATTACCTAATGATTT
>CABZCD010000035.1 GCA_902524105.1 uncultured Pelagibacteraceae bacterium
TGTTTTGAATAAATATTATTAAGTCTAGTTTTCAAAGATTGTATTTCTTTGGCATGAATTTGTATATCTGTTGCTTGACCTTGAAATCCAGCAGATGGTTGGTGGACCATAATTCTAGAATTCGGTAGTGAATATCTTTTGCCTTTTTCACCTGCCGATAATAAAAATGATCCCATGGATGAAGCTTGACCTATGCATAGAGTTGAAACTGGAGAATTAATATATTGCATAGTGTCATAAATACCTAAGCCAGAGGTAACAAGTCCTCCTGGACTGTTAATGTAAAAACTTATTTCTTTATTTGGATTTTCAGACTCTAAAAATAATAATTGTGCTGTTACTAAAGAGGCAACATTATCATTAACGGGTCCTACGAGAAAAACTATTCTCTCTTTTAAAAGACGAGAATAAATGTCGTAAGCTCTCTCTCCCTTGCTCGATTGCTCAACAACCATGGGAATCAAAGCATTCATTTTTTCTTCAAAATCACGACTCATAACTTTGTTTTATACAACTATTGGTTACTTTTTGCTAATTTTTTTTGATTTAGCCGGTTCAGACTCTTTCTTTTTTATTGCGGGAGTTGCTTTTGCTTTATTATTTTCGTTAAAGCTTTTTATCAATTTTTCTGCTTCTTTTATCGTTAATTCCTTTTTTACTAAATTTATTTTTGATTTAAAAAATTTAATAATTTTTTCTTCATAAATTGAGCTTTGTAGATGTTGAGTTGCTGATGGATTTTTTTGATAATACTCAAAGATAAATTTTTCTTGTCCTGGCATACTTTTAACTTGTTTTTGAATTTCAGTTTTTATCTCATCTTCAGTAACTTTTATTTTGTTTGTTTCCCCATACTCATTTAAAATTAGTCCTAACTTAATTCTTTTTTTTACAGATTGAGTAATATTTTCATCTTTATTAGAATTAGGGTTATTTGGCATTGATTTGAGTTCATTATCAATCAAATTTTGTGGCACTTCAACTGTATGATTTTTTTCTAATTGATCCAATATTTCTTTTTTTGTAATTGCACTCAAAGCCATATTATATTGATCAGAGACTTGATTTTTTATTTTTTCGCTTAAATCCGCTAAATTTTTGGCTCCTAATTTTTTGGCAAAATCATCATCAAGCTTATTTTTTTTTGGACTTTTAACATTTAAAATTTCACATTCAAAAATTGCTTTTTTATTAGCAAGTTCTTTTTTTGGATGATTTTGAGGCAAAGTGGAAGTTACTGTTTTTTTCCCTTTTTTTTTCACACCTATCAATTGTTTATCAAATCCTTGTAAAAATAAATCTTTACCAAGTTCAATTGCAACACCTTCTCCTTTCCCACCCTCAAATTCTTTATTATCTACAGTAGCTTGATAATTAAAAATAACTTGGTCGCCTAATTCCGACTTAGTATCAATTTTTTTATCTTTAAATGTTTTGTACTCTTTAGACAAATTTTCTAATCTCTCATCTAAAACGTCTTTATCAACTTTGACTGAAAAATCCGAAGCTTTATAATTTTCAATGTTTTTAAGTTTTATCTCTGGCAATAGATCTAGTTGTAATTCAAAATTTAAATCTTTTCCTTCGCCAAATGTTTTAAGGTCAATTTTTGGTTGTCCTGCTACTTTTAATTTTTTATCTTGAATTGCTTTCGTTGCACTTTCTTTTAAAATTTTATCAATTACTTCACCATAGATAGCTTTTCCAAATTGATTTTTTATAACCAATGGGGGTACTTTACCTTTTCGAAAACCCTTAAGATCTATTTGGTTTTGTAACTCTAATAATCTGTTTTCTAACTTCTTTTTAATCTCAGCTTTATCTACAATAATTGATAAAGTTGTTTTTAAGCCTTTTTTTGATTGTACTTGTATTTTCATAAATACTTGGTGGGCAAGAAGAGACTCGAACTCTTAAGCCTTGCGGCACTAGTTCCTAAGACTAGCGCGTATACCAATTCCGCCACTTGCCCTTGTTAATTTAATTAGTTTTATATATCAATTTTTTTTTTTACAAAACTATTTAGTTTAAAATAAGTCAATAAATAAATAATAATCAGGGAAAAAAACCAATACTTACACATCGTGCTGTTTTCTCTCACCAAAATACTTGGTAAAACTAAAAGACAATATATAGAATTGATATATAAGGTATTTAGGTAATTACAGTCTTTATCTAAATTTTTTGAACTTAAAACTTTGTAGGCCAACATATGAAGATGTTCGCTATCAGGTTTAATAGGTGATTTTTTTTGAACCAATTTTCTAAAAAACGAAAAAAACACCTCAAAAAATAAATAAAATAATAAAATAGTGAAAAAGAATGATGAAACATTCGGATTTAAATTATTTGTTTCAATTACATTTAATGCGGTAAAAGCACCGAATAGATAAGCGCCGCCATCTCCCATAAAAATTTTTGCTGAGGGAAAATTAAATAATAAAAATATTAAAAGAATTATTATTTGAGCTGTAATTAATATTGACAAAGATTGAAGTTCATTTTCAATATTTATAAACAATAATATTGAATTTATAATTATTAATTGAAAAGCTAATAATCCATTAAAACCATCAATTAGATTTGATCCGTTAATTATAAATAAGAAGCATAAAATTATAAAAAAGAGGTAAACTATATTAATACTTAAAATTTGGTTTAGAATAATAAAATCTATTCCATATATTTGAATTGAAAAAATTTTCACAGAAATTAATAGAATGGCAGTCATCGAAGCTAATCTTGCTTTGGGACTTAATCTGAATTTAATATCATCTAAAAAGCCAATTAAAAACAATCCTGTTCCAAGTACTAAATAATCAACATAAAATGTGGTGAACAGAAGATTGTTTAGCATAGTAAATATAAAAAAAGATATTAAGCATGCTAATCCAC
>CABZCD010000036.1 GCA_902524105.1 uncultured Pelagibacteraceae bacterium
TGTATCGTTGGCATAAGAAGCTCTTGTGCTCCTATTTTATTTTGTTCTTCTCTGACTACTTGTTCTATTTTTTTCATTATTTTTAAGCCTAAAGGTAACCAAGAATATATACCTGCGGATGATTGTCTTATCATACCTGCCCTTAACATTAATTGATGAGATTTGATCTTAGCATCTGAAGGTAGATTTTTTGTAATAGGTAAAAAAAGTTTAGATAAAAACATTATTTTATAAATTCTCTCAAATTAAAATGATCGCTAGCAACTATATAATATATTCCAGCAAAAATTACTGTAGTAATTAGGGTTGTGTATAAAAATTTTTTAAAAATATTTGGATTTTTAGGTGCTCCTGGGTCAATACCTTCTATATTATTCTTAAATGGCTTTTCATAATGCTTTATACCGATTGGTAATACAGAAAAGAAAACGATCCACCAAATAATTACGTATACTACAATTGAACCTGTTATTCCCATTAAACCCTTGCAATGTTTACATTTGTTAAAGGTCTTTTACCAGTTTTCTCTTTGACTATTTTTCTACAGTTTTGTTTAATTGTATCAATTAAATTTTTTTCTTGTTTGAAGTTATTTAAAGAAAAACTCTTGCATGTTTTTGTAATTTCATCTTCTAAATCAAATTTAAATGTCTCACTAATATCCTCCTCTGGAATCCCGCGAAAAGATACAACAGGTTTTTTTACTTTTCCACTAGATGATATTATTAATGTTATTTCTAATAGACCGTTGACTGAAATATTTTTCCTTTCTTTAATTGATGATGAGTCCAAACTCACTGCTACATTTCCATCTAAATATATTTTTCCTGTGGGTGCTTGATCTATTATTTCTGGTTTTTTATCTCGCGAAATTTTAATTATATTTCCATTTTCAATTTTTAAACTAAATGGTATTTGCATTTCTTTAGCAAAACTTATGTGTTCTTTTATATGTCTGTGCTCACCATGAACAGGTATTACACACCTAGGTTTCACCCATTGATACATATCTTTTAAATCTTCTCTATTAGCGTGCCCTGATACGTGAACAAATGCATTTTCCTCTGTTATAACCTCAATATCTCTTTTAACAATTGAATTTTGAAGAGCATAAAGTTTTTTCTCATTTCCAGGAATAATTTTTGATGAGAAAATTACCGTATCCCCACTTTCAATATTAACATCTGGATGAGTATCATTCGCTATTCTATTTAAAGCACCCATTGGTTCTCCTTGGCTCCCAGTGCATAAAAAAATAATACGATCTTTTGATATTTTATTTGCATCTCTAGGATCTACTGGTTCCACTACATTTTTTAAATATCCACATTGTTTAGCTGCTTTATAAATTCTATGCATCGACCTTCCAACTAATGAGATGTTTCTTTTAGTTTGTTTTGCAATATAAAAAATGCTTTCCATCCTAGCTACATTTGATGCAAATGATGTAACTAAAACTCTTTTTTTTTGATTTGATATAATTTTAAGTAAACTTTCTCTGACTTCTTTTTCTGAACCGGCTCTACCTGGACTAAAAACATTTGTAGAGTCACATATCATGGCAATAACTCCCTTTTCCCCTATTGATCTAAGTTTTTTTTCATCTACTTTATTTCCAATTAAAGGGTTTGGATCAACTTTCCAGTCTCCAGTATGTAAAATAACCCCTTCAGGTGTAGTGATGCTTAATCCGTTAGGTTCTAAAATTGAGTGGGTTAATGTTACAAAGTCTATTTCAAAAGGTCCTAACTTTATTTGGCTGTTAAGCTCAACAATTTTTAAATAATTAGTAATGTCAATTTTTTTTTCTTTAAATTTTTCTTGAATTAAAACTGCTGTGAATGGAGTGGCATAAATTTCACATTTTAGCTTTGGCCAAATATGTGAAATTGAACCTATATGATCCTCATGAGCATGGGTTAAAACTATACCCAAGAGATCATCTTTTTTGTCAATTATGAAACCTGCGTCAGGATATATAAGATCAACACCTGGAACAGAGTCATCAGCGAAAGTAACTCCCATATCTACAATTATCCATTTTTGATTTTCTTCATTTCCGTAGGCATAAAGATTCATATTCATACCTATTTCACCGGAGCCACCTAGAGGGCAAAATAATAAATTTTCTTTCATATCAAATCTAACAATCTTAATAATCCTTTAATTGTCAAGTCTCTATCAACTTTAATTTTGTTTTTAAAGATATCTTTGAACAAATGTGAAAGTCCTCCAGTAAAAATAATTTTAAAATTTTTTTTATTTTTTCTTTTAATAAGATTAATTATGTTCTCTATTAAACCTTGATAACCCCAATAAAAACCTGATCGAACGGCATTTTGAGTGTTTTTTCCTATTATATCTTTAATCTTTGTTAGTCTAATATTAGGAATTAATTTAGCTTTCTCTGCAAGAGTTTTTAAAGAGAGGTTCACGCCAGGTGCAATAATACCTCCCATATATCTATTTTTCAAAACTACATCAAAAGTAGTGGCTGTTCCAAAATCACAGATAATAAAATTATCTTTCCCATTAATTACACATATCGCATTAGCAAGTCTATCAGAACCAACTTGTTTCATATTAACATCAACTTTTAATATTTTTTTTAAATTAATTTGCTTTAATTCTTTGACTTCAAGTTTAAATTTTTTATTTATAAATTTTTTTATATTTTTAAATACGTTTGGGACCACACTGCTAAATATTATTTTATCAATTTTCTTATTATGTAAATTTATAAATTTAAAAAAATTGCCAATATTTTTTTTTCT
>CABZCD010000037.1 GCA_902524105.1 uncultured Pelagibacteraceae bacterium
AACTACAGAATTTATATACTTATGATTTATTTTTTGCACTGATCTAACGACCAATTTCAGTCATTCTAATTACAGATTTTCTAGCAGCTTCAATTGTTTTATCATCTAATAATATTTCATTTGTTTCATTTTCTAAACAATCAAGTATTTTCTTTAAATCTATTTTCTTCATGTAAGGGCATAGATTACAAGGTTTAATGAAACTAACATTTGGATTGTCTGCTTCAACATTATCGCTCATCGAACATTCAGTTACCAACATAACCTTTTTTGGTTGCTTATCTTTTACATAATTTATCATCCCAGAAGTTGACCCTGTAAAATCAGATGCTTTAATCACATCTGGAGGACACTCTGGGTGAGCAATTACTTTAATTCCTGGATTTTGTTTCTTAATATCTTCGATTTCTTTTGCACTAAATTGTTCATGAACTATACATGTACCTTTCCATGAAATAATTTTTACTTTTGTATTTTTTGAAACATAGTCAGCTAAATATTGATCTGGCAAAAAAATTACTCTATCGACATTCAAAGACTCCACAACTTTTACAGCGTTAGCAGAGGTACAACACACGTCAGTCTCTGCTTTAACATCTGCAGATGTATTTACATACGAAACCACAGGTACTCCAGGATACTTTTGTTTTAACATTCTTACATCTTCTCCAGTTATTGATGTAGATAGTGAACAACCAGCTTTCATATCTGGTAGAAAAACCTTTTTGTTTGGGCTCATAAGTTTTGCTGTTTCAGCCATAAAATGAACTCCACACATAATTATTTTATCTGCTGTAGTTTTTGAAGCTTCTACTGCAAGCGCCAGAGAGTCTGCTGCAATATCAGCCACTCCATGATAAATTTCTGGCGTCTGATAATTATGAGCTAAAATTATAGCGTTTTTTTCTTTTTTGAGTTTATTTATTTTTTCTATAAGAGGCTGATGTATCTTCCATTCGACATCTGGCACAAATTTTGAGATTTTTTTATAGATCTCTTCGGAACTTTTTATATTTTCTTGCTGTACAGACATACTAATTCTAGTCTATCAACTTGAACAATAATTGTCATTCATTTATTGTCGCATAAATTATGCGGTCGTGCTGAAATTGGTAGACAGGCACGGTTGAGGGCCGTGTGGGTTTTCCCATGAGAGTTCGAGTCTCTCCGACCGCACCAAAAAAACTACGCTATATCTATCTAAATAAGAATTGACTTTAATAAGAGTAAATAGTCAACTGACATTATGAAAATACTTTGCGTTCTTTACGATGATCCAAAAAAAGGGATGCCAAAAAGTTACCCTTTAGCAAGTTTACCAAAATTAGATAAATATCCAGATGGTATGTCACTACCAACTCCTAAAGGAATAGATTTTAAACCTGGAGAATTATTAGGATGTGTATCTGGAGAACTAGGTTTAAGAAAATTTTTAGAGGCTAACGGACATACTCTAGTAGTCACATCTGATAAAGACGCAAAAGGTTGCAAAGCTGATAAAGAACTTGTTGATGCAGACATAGTAATATCCCAACCCTTCTGGCCATACTACTTAACTAAAGAAAAAATTGAGTCTGCAAAAAATTTAAAAATGGCCATTACAGCAGGTATCGGCTCTGATCACGTTGATTTGCAGGCAGCTATGGATAATAAAATAGATGTAGTTGAAGTAACATACTGCAATTCAAGATCAGTTGCAGAGCATATCGTTATGATGATTTTATCTCTTGTAAGAGACTACCATAACCAACATTCAATCGTTAAAGACGGAGGCTGGAATATAGCTGATGCAGTTCAAAGATCCTACGATGTAGAAGGTATGCATGTAGGCACAGTTGCAGCAGGAAGAATAGGTTTAGATGCATTAAGAAAAATGAAACCTTTCGATGTTCATTTACATTACTTTGATAGACACAAATTGCCAGACTCAGTCGAAAAAGAGTTAAACTTAACGTTCCATGAGTCTGTTGAGTCTTTAGTTAAAGTTTGCGACGTCGTAACGATAAATTGTCCTCTTCATCCTGAGACCGAGAACTTATTCGATGATCAACTAATTAGTAAAATGAAAAAAGGTGCATACATTATTAATACAGCTAGAGGTAAAATTTGTAATAGAGAAGCTATAGCCAAAGCCTTAGAGTCTGGTCAATTAAGTGGATATGCTGGAGATGTTTGGTTTCCTCAACCAGCGCCAAATGATCATGTATGGAGATCTATGCCAAATCATGGAA
>CABZCD010000038.1 GCA_902524105.1 uncultured Pelagibacteraceae bacterium
AAATGTTAAAACACAAAGTTATCTCAAACAAATTTCAAGAGATAAATCTTCAGCTGTAATGTTAAAGGATATTGAATTCAATAAGGGAGTCAAAATTGATGATTGAAATAGGTTTGGGGCATTATTTAACATTAGGAGCAATTATCTTTTTTCTTGGGGTAATTGGAATTTTTTTAAATAGAAAAAATGTAATTGTAATTTTAATGTCTGTTGAATTAATTTTACTATCTGTAAATATTAATTTAATTTCTTTTTCAATTTTTTCAGGAGATTTATTAGGCCAAATATTTACAATGCTGATCTTAACAGTAGCTGCAGCCGAAGCAGCTATTGGTTTAGCCATCATAGTTATATTTTATAGAAATAAAGGATCAATTAGAGTGGAAGACATTCATGAAATGAAAGGATAAATGGAATATTTAGTTATATTTTTACCTTTAATAGGATCTATTATTTCTTACTTGGGAAAAAGTATAGGAAATTTATTTTCTCAAATTTTTTCATGCTCAATGGTTCTTCTATCAGCTGCAATTTCTTTTTTCATTTTTTATGATGTTCTCATTAACAGTAACTATGGAAATTATTTAATTTTTGAATGGATAAATTCTGGAAACTTAAATGTTAATTGGTCAATAAAAATTGATCCTTTAAGCTCAGTAATGATAATGGTAGTAACTTCAGTGTCGGCATTGGTTCATATTTATTCTATAGGGTATATGAGTCACGACCCTCATAAGCCAAGATTCATGTCGTATTTGTCATTGTTTACTTTCTCAATGTTATGTTTAGTTGTTTCGGATAATTTTTTACAATTATTTTTTGGATGGGAAGGAGTTGGCTTATGTTCTTATTTGCTAATTGGTTTTTGGTTTAAAAAAGAAACAGCCAACAATGCTGCCATAAAAGCTTTTATTGTGAATAGAGTAGGTGATTTTGGTTTGGCTATTGGAATATTTATAATTTTCCTGAAATTTGGGACACTAAACTTTGAAGAAGTTTTTCTTCTCGTTCCAGAATATACAAAAACAAATTTAAGTATTTTTGGCGGAGAATATAATGTTATCACATTAATTTGTGTATTTTTATTTATCGGTGCAATGGGAAAATCTGCTCAATTTTTATTGCATACATGGTTACCAGACGCAATGGAGGGGCCTACACCAGTCTCAGCTTTAATTCATGCTGCAACTATGGTCACTGCCGGGGTATTTTTAGTAGTTAGATGTTCACCAATTTTTGAGTACTCGCAATTTGCAATGAATCTTGTTGCTATTATCGGAATGATAACTGCTTTATTTGCTGCCTCAGTGGCTTTGGTTCAAAATGATATTAAAAAAATTATTGCTTATTCTACTTGTAGCCAGTTAGGTTATATGTTTTTTGCTGCAGGCGTTGGAGCATATCATATAGCCATGTTTCATTTATTTACTCATGCATTTTTTAAAGCTCTTTTATTTCTGGGAGCTGGTTCAGTTATTCACGCATTTCATGAAGAACAAGATATTACAAAAATGGGAGGAGTTTGGAAAAAAATTCCTTATACAATGACACTTATGCTTATTGGCACGTTAGCTTTAACTGGTTTCCCATTTTTATCAGGTTTTTATTCTAAAGATGCAATAATTGAGTTTGCTTATTTAAAAGATACTTCAGTCGGATATTATGCTTGTTCCGTAGGAGTTTTAACTGCCTTCTTAACGGCAATTTATTCCTGGAGATTGTTTTTTAAAACTTTTTTAGGAAAATATAATAACACTTCAATTCCATTAGAAAAAACTCACGAGTCTCCATTGGTAATGATTATTCCTTTAATTATTTTAGCTTTTGGAGCCATATTTGCAGGATATTTTTTTAAAGATCTATTTATTGGAAATAATTCTACTTTTTGGAACAAGTCAATTTTATTTTTAGATTTTGTAAAATTAGAAAACATTCCCATATGGCTTATAATAATTACTCCTTCAATAATTACATTAGCTATACCTCTTTCTTATTTTCTATATATAAAAGATAAAACTATTCTAGATGGTGTTAAAAATTTAAATTTACCGTTATATAATTTCTTACTTAAAAAATGGTATATAGATGAAGTTTACGATTTTATTTTTATTAAACCTTTAAAAAAAATTGGAGTTTTCTTTTGGAAAAAAGGCGACCAAGATACCATAGACAGGTTTGGTCCAGATGGAATTTCTAAA
>CABZCD010000039.1 GCA_902524105.1 uncultured Pelagibacteraceae bacterium
TACGCATCAGGTAGATCATTTAATCAAAATGTTGAAAAGGAATTTTCTAGAAATGGAGAAAGATATGCATTTCTTAAGTGGGGTCAAAAAGCTTTCGATAATTTTAGAGTTGTTCCTCCAGGAACAGGTATTTGTCACCAAGTAAATCTTGAATATTTAGCTAAAGTGGTGTGGTCATCTAAGAGTGGCAACGATCTTTATGCTTATCCAGACACTTTAGTTGGAACAGACAGTCATACGACAATGGTTAACGGTTTATCAGTTTTAGGATGGGGAGTGGGTGGAATAGAAGCAGAAGCAGCGATGTTAGGTCAACCTATTTCAATGTTAATTCCTGAGGTTATCGGAGTAGAAATTAAAGGAAAACTACTTGAAGGATTAACGGCAACAGACTTAGTGTTAGCAATTGTTGAGATGCTCAGAAAAAAAGGTGTGGTAGGAAAATTTGTTGAATTTTATGGCGAAGGTTTAAAAAATCTTACATTAGCTGATAGAGCTACAATAGCAAACATGGCACCTGAGTATGGAGCAACATGTGGGTTCTTTCCAGTAGATGAAGAAACTTTAAAATATTTAAAACTCTCTGGAAGAGATGATGAAACTATTGAACTTGTAGAAAAATATTCAAAAGAACAAGGTCTATGGGCAAGTGAGGGTATGGAATTCACGGATACTTTATCATTGGATATAAGCACCGTAGTTCCAAGTATATCTGGTCCTAAACGACCACAAGATAAAGTTTTATTAACAAATTCTGCTAAAAGCTTTGCTAAAGCGTATAAAGAAAATACTAAGAGAGAAAAACCCATCGAAGCAAATGTTGCTGGCGCTGATTTTAAAATTAAAGATGGAGACATAGTAATAGCAGCCATTACTTCTTGCACTAACACTTCAAATCCAAGTGTAATGATTGGTGCAGGATTACTAGCAAAAAAAGCTATAGAAAAAGGTTTAAAGATTAAGCCGTGGGTAAAAACATCTTTGGCTCCAGGATCTAAAGTAGTTACTGACTATTTAGAAAAAGCAGGTTTAAATAAATATTTAGATGAACTTGGATTTAATTTAGTTGGTTATGGTTGTACAACATGTATTGGAAATTCTGGTCCGCTAAATAAGAATATTTCTGATGCAATACACAAAGAGAATTTATATGCAGTTTCTGTTTTATCTGGAAATAGAAATTTTGAAGGAAGAATAAGTCCAGATGTTAAAGCTAATTATCTTGCTTCGCCACCTCTTGTAGTCGCTTTTGCTTTAGCTGGGAACATGAATTTTGATATATATAAAAGCTCTCTTGGCACCGATAAAGAAGGCAAAGAAGTTTTTTTAAAAGATATTTGGCCAAGCAATAAAGAAATTGAAAATATAATGTTAAAATCAATTAATGCTAAGATGTTTGTCGATCGGTATTCAAATATTTCTGAAGGGCCTAAAGAATGGAGATCTATTAAAACAGTAGATAGCAGTATTTATAATTGGGAAGATAATTCAACATACGTCAAAAAACCCCCTTTCTTTGATGACTTACCAGATCAGCCAGAGGGATTTAAACCAATTAAAGATGCAAGATTATTACTTCTACTAGCTGACACGGTTACTACTGATCATATATCTCC
Source organism: uncultured Pelagibacteraceae bacterium (assembly GCA_902524105.1). Classification (GTDB taxonomy): domain Bacteria; phylum Pseudomonadota; class Alphaproteobacteria; order Pelagibacterales; family Pelagibacteraceae; genus Pelagilacustribacter. The sequence continues at coordinate 1,617 of CABZCD010000039.1, forward strand.
AGCTGGTAACATAAAAAAAGATAGCCCTACAGGAGATTATTTTATGAAAAACCAAGTGCAACAAAAAGACTTCAATTCTTATGGAGCAAGAAGAGGTAATCATGAAGTTATGATGAGAGGCACCTTCGGAAATATTAAAATTAGAAATGAAATGGCTCCTGGAACTGAAGGTGGTTTTACCACTTTACAACCTGATGGAAAAGTTATGAGCGTTTATGATGCAGCAATGGAATATAAAAAAAGAAATATTGATTTAGTGGTTATAGCTGGAAAAGAATATGGAACAGGATCATCTAGAGATTGGGCTGCTAAAGGTACAAAACTTTTAGGTATTAAAGCTGTAATTGCTGAAAGTTTTGAAAGAATTCACAGATCAAATCTTATTGGTATGGGTGTTTTGCCTCTTCAGTTTAAAGAAGGTTTTGATAGAAAAAAATTGAATATTACTGGT